>NZ_JAKRMS010000033.1 GCF_022346185.1 Cellulomonas sp. ACRRI
GGCACCGCCGCCGGACGCGAAGGAGTCCCATGACCGAGCAGCCCGCCCCCCGCGCCCTCGTCGTCGGGGAGGCCCTCGTCGACGTCGTGCTCCGCCCGGGCGCCGAGCCCGCCGAGCACCCCGGCGGCAGCCCCGCGAACGTGGCGATCGGGCTCGGCCGGCTGGGCCGGCGCGTCGACCTGCTGACGTGGCTGGCCGACGACGCGCACGGCGACCTGGTCCGGGAGCACCTGGCCGGCTCGGACGTGCACGTCCTCGCGGGCGACCGCGGCCCCGACCGCACCCCCGTCGCACGCGCCCACCTCGACGCCGAGGGCGCGGCGACCTACGAGTTCGACCTGACCTGGGACCTGCCGGACCGCTGGGACGAGGGCGACGACGCCCCCGTCGTCGTGCACACCGGGTCCATCGCCACCGTCATCGCCCCCGGCGGCGAGGCCGTCGCCCGCCTGCTGGCGGACCGCCGGGACGGGTCCACGATCACCTACGACCCCAACCTGCGCCCCGCGCTCATGGGCTCGCCGGAGGAGACGCTGCCGGTCGTCGAGCGGCTGGTCGCGCTCGCCGACGTCGTCAAGGTGTCCGACGAGGACCTCGCCTGGCTGCACCCCGGGGTCGCCCCCGCCGAGATCGCCCGGGACTGGCTGGGCCGCGGCCCGGCGCTGGTCGTCGTGACGCTGGGCGGCGAGGGCGCGCTCGCGATCACCGCGGGCGGCGACGAGGTGCTGGTCGAGGCGCCGCGCGTCGAGGTGGCCGACACCGTCGGCGCGGGCGACTCGTTCATGGGCGCGCTCGTCGACGGCCTGTGGTCCGCGGACCTGCTGGGCGCGGACCGGCGCGGGGCCCTCCGCGCGATCGACCGCGCGACCGTCGAGCGCGTCCTGGTCCGCTGCGCCCAGGTCGCCGCGATCACCGTCTCCCGCTCCGGCGCGAACCCCCCGACCGCCGCGGAGCTCGGCGAGGCCTGAGCACCCCGCGAGGTCGAGGGTTCGGCGCCGGGCGGGGCGCGGAGACCCTCGACCTCGGCGGGACCCCTCGACCTCGGTGGCCCGGGCTCAGCTCGCCTGGCGGTGGCGGGCCGACGGCTCGCCCTGCTTCTCGGCGTCGCGGTGGGCGCGCTCCAGGGCCGCGCGGCGGTCCTCCTCGGTCTCGCCGTCGATGCGGCGCGCCGCCTCGTCGTCGTACGTGAGGTTCTCGCCCGACTCCGGGTCGAAGATCAGCAGCCGCTTCGGGTCGAACCACAGCTCCGCGCGGCTGCCGTCCCGGACCCGGCTCTCCGAGCCGAGCGCCACGACCACCTGGGTGCGCATGCCCTCGCCGTCCAGGTCACGGTCGAGCTCCTCCAGCTTCTGGGCCACGTCGGCGTGCGTCTCGAACGGGATGTAGGCGTACAGCTCGGCGCCGAGCCACTCGACCACGTCGACGTCGGCCTCGAACGTGACGCCCTTGGCGCGCTTGTCCTCGTCCAGCACCTTCGCGTCCTCGACGTGCTCCGGGCGCAGGCCGACGATGACCAGCCCCCGGCCGCCGATCTGGTCGCGCAGCGCGTCGGACAGCGGCACCTCGCCGAACGGCAGCCGGAGGGTGTCGCCCTGCACCTCGCCGGGCAGGAAGTTCATCGGCGGGGAGCCGATGAACCCGGCCACGAACAGGTTGACCGGCTGCTCGTACAGCGCGCGCGGGCTGGCGACCTGCTGCAGCTCGCCCTTGCGGAGCACCGCCACCCGGTCGCCGAGCGTCATGGCCTCGGTCTGGTCGTGCGTGACGTAGACCGTGGTGGTGCCGAGCCGGCGCTGCATCCGGGCGATCTCGGTGCGCATCTGGCCGCGCAGCTTGGCGTCCAGGTTGGACAGCGGCTCGTCGAACAGGAACGCGCGCGCGTCCCGGACGATGGCCCGGCCCATCGCGACGCGCTGCCGCTGGCCGCCGGAGAGGTTGGCCGGCTTGCGGTCGAGGTGCTCGCGCAGCTCCAGGGTGTCCGCCGCGAACTCGACGTTGTCCTTGATCTGCTCCTCGGTGAACTTGCCCTTCTGCAGCCGCAGCGGGAAGGCGATGTTCTCGAACACCGTCAGGTGCGGGTAGAGCGCGTAGTTCTGGAACACCATCGCGAGGTGCCGGTCCCGCGGCGCCTTCTCGTTGACGACCTCGTCGCCGATCTTCAGCTCGCCGGAGGTGATGTCCTCCAGGCCGACGATCATCCGCAGCAGCGTCGACTTCCCGCAGCCGGACGGGCCGACGAGGATGACGAACTCGCCGTCCTTGATGTCGAGGCTGACGCCGTTCACGGCCGGGTAGCCGTCGCCGTACTTCTTGACGATGTCCGTCAGGGTGATGGATGCCATGTGCTCCTCCTGGAGGTCCGGGCGGTGCGGGCGTCAGCCCTTGACCGCGCCTTGGGTCAGCCCGGACACGATCTGGCGCTGGAACAGCAGCACCAGGACGACGACGGGGATGGTGACGACGACGGCGGCGGCGGAGATCGCGCCGGTGGGGTCCTCGAACTGGGACGCGCCGGAGAAGAACGCCAGCGCGGCGGGCACGGGCCGGGCCGCCTCGGTCGAGGTCAGCGAGATGCCGTACACGAAGTCGTTCCAGGCGATGAAGAACGCGATCAGCGCGGTGGTGAACACGCCCGGCGCCGCGAGCGGCACGATCGCCTTCCGGAACGCCTGCCAGGTGGTCGCCCCGTCGACCTGCGCGGCCTGCTCCAGCTCCCACGGGATCTGCCGGAAGAACGCGGTGAGCGTCCAGATGGAGATCGGGAGCGTGAGCGACAGGTACGGGATGATCAGGCCCGGCCAGGTGTCGTACAGGCCGATGTTGCGCCACAGGTTGAACAGCGGCGTGACGATCGAGATGACCGGGAAGATCGACACCCCGAGCGCGGTGGTGAGGATCAGCTTGCGCCCCGGGAAGTCGAGCCGGGCGATCGCGTACGCGGCGAGCGTGGCCAGCACCGAGGAGATCGCGGTGGCGATCAGCGAGATGCCGATCGAGTTCCGCAGCGACGACAGGAACAGCTCCTGCGCCGAGCCGTCCGGCCCGAGGATCTGCTCGTAGTTCGTCCACGACCACGTCGTGGGCAGGAAGTTGCCGGTGCTGAGGTCGCTCGGGAGCTTGAACGACGTCGCGATGATCGACGCGACCGGGAACAACGCGTACACCAGCACCACGACGGTGATGGCCGCCCAGGCCGCCTTCTGCTTGCCGGACAGGGTTCCCATCACTTCTCCCCTCGGGCACCGGCGAGGTCGACCTTGAAGATCTTGATCGCGATGAAGCAGATGATGATCACGCAGACGAACAGCAGCACCGAGATGGCGGAGCCGAGGCCGATCTCCAGCCGCCCGATGGACGTCCGGTAGGCCAGCAGCGACAGGACCGTGGTGCCGTTCGCGCCGTTCGTCATGATGAAGACGTTGTCGAAGATGCGGAACGCGTCGAGCGCCCGGAACAGGACGGCCACCATGATCGCGGCCTTCATGTTGGGCAGGACCACGCGCTTCATCCGCTGCCACCAGGTGGCGCCGTCGACCTGCGCGGCCTCCTCCAGGTCGCCCGGCACCTGCGCCAGGCCGGCGAGCAGCAGCAGCGAGATGAACGGCGTGGTCTTCCAGACCTCGGACGCGATGATGACGAACAGGCTGGTCCCGGTGCCGGCGAACCAGTTCAGGTCCTCGCTGATCCCGGGCACCCAGTCGAACCAGCTGTTCACGTAGCCCGAGCTGATGTCGAACGCGTAGAACCACGCGAACGCGGAGACGACCGTGATGATCCCGTACGGCACGAGGATCGCGGTGCGCAGCAGCCCCCGGAGCCGCAGGACGGCCCGGTGCATGACCAGCGCCAGCGCGAAGCCGAGCACCAGCTCGATGGCGACGGTGATCACCATGATCACCGTCGTCACCCAGAGGGACTGCCAGAACACGGAGTCGCCGAGCACCACGCCGTAGTTGCCGAGCCCGACGAACGCCCGGTCGTCCGGGGCGGTGAGCCGGTACCGGAACAGCGAGTCGTAGACGGCCTGCAGGATCGGGTAGGCGGTGACGGCCAGCATCACCACGAACGCCGGGCCGGCCAGCCACCAGCCCAGCCGGGCCTCGGCCCGGGCGCGGTCGCTCTTGCGGGGCTTCGACGCCCGGTCCGGGCCGGCGCCGCGGGTGGCCCGCGCCGTCGTCCCCGCCGTGGCGCCGGTGATCTCGGTACTCACAGCAGGCGCTCCCCTCGCAGCACGGCGGTGATGAAGTCCGTGGACTCCTGCGGCGTCCGGTCGGGGTCGACCGAGGCCGGCGGGTGCCACGTCTCCTGCAGCCCCTGGGACACCTCGTTGTAGTACGGCGTCTGCGGCCGCGGGGCCGCCTGCTCCAGCGACTGCCGGATGACGTCCGCCATCGGGAACGTCTCCTGCACCTCGGGGTCGTCGTAGGCGACCGTCGAGGACGGCGGGTTGCCGTCGGAGACGAAGTACGCGGCCTGGTTCTCCGGCTGCACGATGCACGCGGCGGCCTCGTAGGCCTCGTCGACGTGCGCGCTGAACGCGCCGACGCCCAGGTTGATCCCGCCGTACGGCGGCGCGGCGTCGGTGCCCTCGGTCACCTGCGGGTAGATCGCCCAGCCGACGTCGTCCAGGAACGCCTGGTCGAGCGCGCCGTCCTCGACGGACGCCTGCATGGCGGGCCAGACGAACGGCCAGTTGACCATGAACGACCCGCTGTCCCCCTGGAACTGGGTGAGCGAGGCGTTCTCGTCCTGGGTGGGCAGGCCGGGGCCGCCGAGCCTGTCCTTGCCGATCTCCCCGATGATCCGGGCGGCCTCCCTGCCGGCGTCGGACTCCAGGCCCAGCGTCACGTCCTCGGCCGGCGCCTCGGGGTTCTCCACGATCTGGCCGCCGGCCGACTCGACCAGGGCGTTGATCCACACCGTGTACGCCTCGGCCTTGATGCCCTGCACGCCGAGCGTCTTGTCCTGGTCGCGGGCCGCGTCCATCACCTGGTCCCAGGTCACGGGCGCGGCGGCGGGGTCGAGCCCGGCGGCCTCGGCGACCGACTTCTTGTACCAGAGCAGCTGGGTGTTGGCCCAGAACGGGACGGTCACGAGCTCGTCGCCCCAGGACGCGCCCTGCAGCGCGCCCTCCGCGACGTCCTGGCTCACCTGCTCGGCGACGTCGTCGGGCACCGGCGCCAGGAACCCGGCGTTGGCCAGCTCGGGGATGAACGGCGGGTCCAGGCTCATCAGGTCGATCGACGAGTCCGACGCCGCGAGCCGGCGCGCCAGCTGCTCGCGCTGCGAGCTCGCGTCGCGCGGCAGCACCGAGACCTCGATGCGGTACGCGCCGCCGGCCTCCTCGGTGCACTGCTGCGCCAGCCTCGCCTGGCCCCCCGCGTCCGGGTTGGTGTACCAGGTGAGCACCGGCGTCGAGTCGGCCGGCGCGCACGCCGCCAGCCCCGCCCCCAGCGCGAGCACCGTCACCCCGGCGATCGCCCTCGACCGTCTTCGCACGCGCACCGCTCTCCTCAGTCCGGCGCCGCGTGCGCCCCGACCTGGGGATCCGCGGCGTCTCCACGCTTCCACCACTAGGGCTACACCGCGCCGCGGTGGTCTGCCACCGGAGCGGAGGCCGTCCGGGGCGCTCGCGGCGGGACGTGCGGGCCGCGCGGACGCCGGTCCCGAGCACGCGCCCGGCGGTGCGACCATGGGGCGCATGGCACACCCCACGACCCCCGCCGAGGCCTGGACCGCGCTGCGCGCCGGCAACGACCGGTTCGTCCGCGGCGAGATGGAGCACCCGTCCCAGGGCATCGACCGCCGCGCCGAGGTCAGCACGGCGCAGCACCCGTTCGCCGTCGTGTTCGGCTGCTCGGACAGCCGCGTGGCGGCCGAGATCATCTTCGACCAGGGCCTCGGCGACGTGTTCGTGGTCCGCACGGCCGGGCACGTCCTGGACACCACCGTGATCGGGTCGATCGAGTACGGCGTCGAGGTGCTGGGCGCCTCGCTGGTCGTCGTCCTCGGCCACGACTCCTGCGGCGCGGTGGCGGCGGCCACGGCGGCGCTCACCACCGGCGAGCTGCAGCGCGGCTTCGTGCGCGCCGTCGTCGACCGGGTGATCCCGTCGATCGTGTCGCTCGCGCACGGCTCCGACGCCGAGGGCCGGCCGCGCGACCTGTCGTCGGTGGACCCCGCCGAGCTCGGCCACGAGCACGTGCGGCACACCGTCGACATGCTGCGCTCGTACTCCGTGACGCTGGCCGAGGGCATCGACGCCGGCCGCGTCGCGGTCGTCGGCGTCGAGTACGCCCTGGCGGACGGCCACGCCCGCCTCACCTCCGCGATCGGCGACATCGGCGACGTCCCCGTCCCCGCCTGACGCCCTCCTCCCACCCCCCTGTCCTCGCCGAGATGGCAACTCTCGGCTGTGCGGCACCCCGCGCGCGCAGCCGAGAGTTGCCATCTCGGCGTGAGGGGGCGCGCGAGCGGGTGTGACGTGCGCCACCCCGTGGGGCGCGGGTGGGACCGAGGTCCTGCGGCGGTGGCAGGATCGGCCGCATGAGCCTGCACGCCGACGACGACGTCCAGTACCGCATCGAGCACGACACGATGGGCGAGGTCCGCGTCCCCGCGGACGCCCTCTACCGTGCGCAGACCCAGCGCGCGGTGGAGAACTTCCCGATCAGCGGGACCGGCCTGGAGCGCGGGCACGTCGCCGCGCTGGCCCGGGTCAAGAAGGCCGCCGCCCTGGCCAACGCCGAGCTGGGCATCCTCGACGCCGCCGTGGCGCGCGCGATCGCCGACGCGGCGGACGAGGTCGCCGACGGGCGGCACGACGCGCACTTCCCGGTCGACGTCTACCAGACCGGCTCCGGCACGTCCTCGAACATGAACATGAACGAGGTGCTGGCGACGCTCGCGTCCCGGTCCCTGGGCGCCGACGTCCACCCCAACGACCACGTCAACGCCTCGCAGTCCTCGAACGACGTGTTCCCGACCTCGGTGCACGTGGCCGCGACCGACGGCGCCGTCAACGACCTGGTCCCCGCGCTGGAGCACCTGGCCGCGTCGCTCGAGCGGCTCGCCGCGAAGCACGCCGGCGACGTCAAGGCCGGGCGCACGCACCTGATGGACGCGACCCCCGTGACGTTCGGCCAGGAGTTCGGCGGGTACGCGGCCGCGGTGCGCCGGGGCGTCGAGCGGGTGCGGGCGGCGCTCCCCCGGGTCGCCGAGGTCCCGCTCGGCGGCACGGCGGTGGGCACCGGCATCAACACCCCCGCCGGCTTCCCGCAGCGGGTCATCGCCCTCCTCGCCGAGGAGACCGGGCTGCCCCTCACCGAGGCGCGCGACCACTTCGAGGCGCAGGGCGCCCGGGACGGACTGGTCGAGCTGTCCGGCGCCCTGAAGACCATCGCCGTCAGCCTCACCAAGATCTGCAACGACCTGCGCTGGATGGGCTCCGGCCCCAACACCGGCCTGGGCGAGATCCGGATCCCCGACCTGCAGCCGGGCTCGTCGATCATGCCGGGCAAGGTCAACCCGGTGATCCCGGAGGCCGTGCTCATGGTCGCCGCCCGGGTGGTCGGCAACGACGCGACCGTGGCGTGGGCCGGCGCCAGCGGCTCGTTCGAGCTCAACGTGCAGATCCCCGTCATGGGCCAGGCGGTGCTGGAGTCCGAGCGGCTGCTGGCGGCGGCCTGCCGGGTGCTCGCCGACCGGACGGTCGACGGCATCGAGGTCGTCACGGAGCGCGGCGCGGCCTACGCCGGGTCGTCCCCGTCGATCGTCACCCCGCTGAACCGGGTGATCGGGTACGAGGCCGCGGCGAAGATCGCCAAGCACGCGGTCGCGCGGGGCATCACCGTGCGCGAGGCCGTGGTCGACCTCGGCTACGTCGCGCGGGGCGAGGTCACCGAGGAGCAGCTCGACGCGGCGCTCGACCTGCTGAGCATGACCCGCCCGAAGGCCTGACCCCGCGCGCGGCGGCGCCGCCGGTCCGGGGCAGGGGGTCCCGGGCCGACGGCGCCGCGCCCCAGCGTGCCAGGTCGAACGAGGCGGCGGGCCGGTTCAGCGTGAACTCCTCCGCGCCCCGCGCGAGCTCGGCGGCGACGTCACCCAGGGTGATGACGGCCTGCCGCACCTCGGCGGCGCCGTCGAACGCCCGGCCGGCCGCCTGCGCGACGTCCGCCGCGCTGCCCGCGATGTCGGTCGTGCTCTCGGCGGCGACCACCAGGTTGCGCTCGATCTCGGACGTCGTGGCGGTCTGCTCCTCGACCACCGCGGACACCGCGCCCTGCAGCCCGTCGACCGTCGCGACGGCCCGGGAGATCCGGGACACCGACTCCTGCACGTCCGCGGCGTCCCGGGTGACGGCCTCCAGCACCGGGGCGATGGTGCCGATCGCGCTGGACGTCTGCTGCGCGAGGTCCTTGACCTCGCCCGCCACCACGGCGAACCCGGCCCCGGCGCTGCCCGCCCGGGCGGCCTCGATGCTCGCGTTCAGCGCCAGCAGGTGGGTCTGGCCGGCGATGGTCGTCACGGTGTCGAGCACGGCCGCGATCTGGCCCGTCGACGCGGCGAGCCGGTCCGCCGCCGCGGCGGCCTCCGCCGTGACGCCCACGGCCTGCGCCGCCTCGCCCGAGGCCGCGGTCACGTCCTGCGCCACCGACTCGATGGACGCGCGCATCTCCGTCATCGCCGCGGTCACGGTCTGCACCTCGGTGCTCACCACGGAGGCGGAGCCGGCGACGACCTCCGCGCGGGACACCGTCCGGCCCGCGGCCTCCTCCAGGGTCCCGGACGACCCGTCCAGCCGGCCCGCGGTGCCGCGGACGGCCTCGGCGCCCTGGCGCATCCGGGTGAGCGCGGCACGCATCGCGTCGATGGCCTCGCCGAGCGCGGCACCCATCACGCCGATCTCGTCCCGGCCCTCGCCGCGCACCTCCACCGACAGGTCCCGGTCGGCGACCCGGCGCAGCGCGGTGGTGAGCCGGCCGACCCGGGCGACGACCCGGCCCGAGATCCACACCACGAGCGCGACCGCCGCCGCGGCGACCACGAGCCCGACGACCAGCAGCGTGAGCATGAGCGTGCCCGCGCCGGACTCCAGCTCGGCGGACACCGCACGCAGGTCGGCGTCGAAGCCCCACGCGGCGACGGTCCAGCCCCACGGCGCGTACCGGGCGAGCTGCACCGTGGCGGCGCCCGCCTCGCCGAGGTCGACCCGCTCGGTGGCCGTCCCGCCCTCGCCGAGGTCGGCGGCCGCGTCGACCAGCCGGGACGCGTACGCCTCGCCGGCGGCGTCCACCGAGCCGGCGGCGTGCCCCGCCTGGGCGCCCGGCGGCGGCACGACCCACTGCCCGTCGGCGTCGGCGACCGTCAGGTAGCCCGCCTCGCCGACGGCCACCTCGGCCAGCGCGGCGCGCAGCGGCGCGTCGACCTCCGTCTGCGGGACGCCGACGAACAGCGCACCCACGACCTCGTCGCCGACCTGCAGCGGCGCGTACGCCGTGACGAACGGCCGCCCGACGACGTTCGCGGTGCCGTAGTAGGCCTCCCCGGCGAGGAGCGAGGCGACGACCGCGTTCGGGCTGCCGTCGGCGGCGGTGGCCCCGATGGCGGTGCCGATCACGCGTTGCCCGTCCGCGTTCGTCACGCTCGTGGCCACCCGCAGCATGTCGCCGTCCGGGTTCACCCGCTGGAACACCGTCACCGAGGCGCCCAGCAGCGCCGTGATGTCGTCGACGACCGGGACCGGGGTCGCGGGGTCGGTGGTGCGCCCGAGCCAGGTGCCGCCGACCTGGAGCCGGGGCAGGTCCACCTCCTCGGTCGCGCCGGTGCCCTGGTCGGTGACCGTCCAGTGCTCGGGGGCGCCGAAGGAGACCTCGCCCGCCTGCGCGAAGGTCTGCTGGGCGACCCGGAGGCTGGCCGCCATCCGGTCGGTGACCGTGGCGACCTGCGTCTCCACCATCGCCACCGCCTGCTGGGTGGTCTGGGACATCGAGTCGCGCATCAGGCGGTCGACGTCGTCGCCAGCCTGGGAGGCGAGGCCGGTCACCTGCCACCCGCCGACGGCGGTGAGCAGCGCGGCGGTCACGGCGACCGCGCCGGCTCCCGTCGCGACGAGCTGGGCGCGCAGGCTGGTGCGCAGTCGGGGCAGGGGCACGGTGGTCTCCTGGGCCGAGGGCGGGCGCCGGTCGGCCGGGTGGGCCGCCGGCGGTGTCGCCGACCCATCGGGGGGACCTCGGTCCGATGTGAGCGGTCACAGGGGTGGAAACCCGGTGTCGGGGGCGAACTTCACCCGGGAACGGGCTGCGTGCGGGCGGGCGACCTGCTCCTGCCCCGCGCCCTCAGTCCCCGCCCTCGACCCGGACCAGCACCCGGGACAGCAGCGCGGCGAGCGCCTCGGCCTCCCCCGGCCCCAGACCGCCCAGGGCCTCCGCCTCCCGGGCCAGGTGCTCCGGCATCAGCCGGTCGACCGCGGCGCGGCCCTCGGCCGTCAGCTCGAGCAGCACGCCCCGGCGGTCCCGGTGCGGGATCGCGCGGGCCACCAGCCCCGCCCGCACCAGGGTGTCCGCGCGCTTGGTGATCGCGGCCGGCGACGCGGCGGTGATCGTCGACACCTCGGCGGCGCGCAGCGCGCGGCCGGCGCGACGCAGCGCGCACAGCACGTCGAACTCGCCGCGCGTCAGCCCCGCCGCCGCGAGCGCCGCCTCCGCGCGGGCGTCGAGCAGCGCGGCGATCCGGGTGATCCGGCCGGCCACGGCGATCGGCGCGACGTCGAGCCCCGGCGCCTCGCGCGCCCAGTCCGCGCGCAGGCGGTCCACGCTGTCCACGCCGCCACCCTACCCAGCGTGAGTTGCTTCACGAATCATTTACCGGTGAACGATTCGGTGGGAGGATGGCGGGGTGCACCGCCTGTCCCTCGCCGCCGCCCTCCTGCACCCGTCCCAGCTCCGCGCCGCCGTGCGGCCGCACCGGGGCGGGCCGAGCGTCCGGGACCAGCTGGGCGGGGCGCTGCGGTGCGGGGCGAGCGTCGCCCTCGCGTTCCTGGCCGTCGCCGTCATCGGCCGGCAGGACCTCGCCGGGTACGCCTCCCTCGGGGCCCTGGCCTCGCTCTACGGGCGGTCCAGCGGGTACGCCTGGCGGTCGCGGCTGATGGCGCTCGTCGGCGCCGCGCTCACCGTCGCGGTGGCCGCGACGTCCGCCCTGGCGGCGGCGGGGACGCCGGTCGTCGCCGAGCTGGCGCTGCTCACGGTGCTCGCGGCGGGCGCGACGGCCGGGGCCGTCGCGCTGCGCACCGGCCCGCCCGGCGCCACCATCCTGGTGTTCGCGGCCGGGGCGGGCACCGCACCGGTGCTCGGTGCGGGCGACGTCCCGGCCCGCGCGGCCGCCGTCGCGGGCGGGGCGCTGCTGGCCTGCCTCGTCTGCAACGCCGGCTGGGTGCTGGACCGTCGCCGCAGCCGGCCGACGGAGCCCGCGCCGCGGGTGCGCGACGTCGCGCGCGCCGGGACGGCAGGCGGCGCGGCGCTCGCCCCGACCGTCTCCGTCGCGGTGGCCGCCGCGCTCGCGGGGACCGTCGCGTCGGCCGCCGGCTGGGGCCACCCGGCCTGGGCCGTCATGGGCGCCGCCGCGGTCCTGCAGGGCGCGCACGTGCGGCACATGGGCGTCCGGGCCCTGCAGCGCGCCGCCGGGACGGCCGCCGGCGTCGCGATCGCGCTGCCCCTGCTCGGGGCGCACCTGCCGTTCTGGGCCGTCGCGGCCCTGGTCGTCGTGCTGCAGACCGCCACCGAGCTGGTGGTCGCCCGGCACTACGGGGTCGCGATGCTCACCATCACGCCGATGGCGCTGCTCATGACGTCGCTCGGAGCGCCGCTGGACCCGGCCCGGCTGGCGCTGGACCGGGCCCTGGACACCGCGGCCGGGGCACTGGTGGGGCTGGTCGTGGCGGTGCTGGCGGCGCGGCCGGAGCCCGCGGAGCCGGGGCACGCGGTCCCGGCCCCCGGCGCGGCGGCGGCGCGGCAGGAGCCGCTGGCCCCCGCCGCGCCGTCGCCGTCGTCGCCCGCCCGCTGAGCCCCGCGGGACCGGCGGCGTCAGAGCTCGATGCCCTCCAGCATCTCCGTGACGAGCGCCGCGACGGGCGACCGCTCGGACCGCGTCAGCGTGACGTGCGCGAACAGCGGGTGCCCCTTGAGCGCCTCGATCACCGCCGCGACGCCGTCGTGCCGGCCGACCCGCAGGTTGTCCCGCTGCGCGACGTCGTGCGTGAGCACCACGCGCGAGCTCTGCCCGATCCGGGACAGTACGGTCAGGAGCACGTTCCGCTCGAGGGACTGCGCCTCGTCGACGATCACGAACGCGTCGTGCAGCGACCGCCCGCGGATGTGCGTCAGCGGCAGCACCTCCAGCAGCTCGCGGTCCATGATCTCCTCGACCACCTCGCGGCTGACCACCGCGCCCAGGGTGTCGAACACCGCCTGGGCCCACGGGTTCATCTTCTCGGCCTCGCTGCCCGGCAGGTAGCCGAGCTCCTGGCCGCCCACCGCGTACAGCGGCCGGAACACCATGACCTTGCGGTGCTGCCGGCGCTCCAGGACCGCCTCCAGCCCCGCGCACAGCGCGAGGGCCGACTTGCCGGTGCCGGCGCGGCCACCCAGCGACACGATGCCGACCGACTCGTCCATCAGCAGGTCGATCGCGATCCGCTGCTCCGCGCTGCGGCCGTGCAGGCCGAAGACGTCCTGGTCGCCGCGCACCACCTGCACGTGCTTGTCCGCCGTCACCCGGCCGAGCGCCGAGCCGCGCGGGCTGTGCATCACCAGGCCGGTGTGGGTCGGCAGCGTCGGGGCGTCGGGCAGGTCGGCCAGCGGCAGCGACTCGTGCTCCCACAGGTCGGCCATCTGCTGCTCGGTGAGGTCGAGCGCGTCCATGCCGGTCCACCCGGAGTCCACCGCCAGCTCGTGCCGGTACTCCTCGGCGCGCAGGCCGATCGCCGACGCCTTGATCCGCATCGGCAGGTCCTTGGACACGACGGTGACGTCGTGGCCCTCCGCCGCGAGGTTGGCGGCGCACGCGAGGATCCGGGTGTCGTTGTCGCCGAGCCGGAAGCCCGCCGGCAGCACCTGGGGGTCGGTGTGGTTGAGCTCGACGCGCAGCGTGCCGCCCTGGTCCCCGAGGGGGATCGGCGTGTCCAGCCCGCCGTGCGCGACCCGCAGGTCGTCCAGGAGCCGCAGGGCCGCCCGGGCGAAGTAGCCGAGCTCGGCGTGGTGCCGCTTGGCCTCGAGCTCGGTGATCACCACGACGGGCAGGACCACGTCGTGCTCGGCGAACCGCGTGATCGCCCGCGGGTCCGACAGGAGGACGGAGGTGTCGAGGACGTGCGTGCGGCGCCCCTCCGGCTGGTCGGTCGGGGCGGCGGTTCCCAGCTTGCTGACCACGGCAGGCTCCCTCCGGCGCTGCTCAGCGCCGAGTCGGACCCCTCGCGCCGGACCCGCGGGTCCTGCGGCGCTCGGTGACGGGACGAGGGCGGCCGGCCACGGAGGGCCAGGACCGGCCCTCCCCCCGGAGCGGGTGCTCCATGCAGCTGGCCTCCCGGGGGCGGCGGGTGCCGCCCGTTGCTCCGGACGCTACGCCGCGCCTCCGACACGTCGGCGTGCGCGACACGCCGCCGGTGTGATCCGCAACACGATGTTCACCCGGCGGTCGTCACCGGGTCGCCCGGGCCGCTCCCGGCGGCGGCGCCCGGGCGGGGCGTCACTGGCCGTGCCGGCGCTCCCGGGCGGCGTAGTCGCGGACCGCGCGCAGGAAGTCGACCCGCCGGAAGTCCGGCCAGTAGACCTCGCAGAAGTAGTACTCGGAGTGCACCGACTGCCACAGCATGAAGCCGCCGAGCCGCTGCTCCCCCGACGTGCGGATCACCAGGTCGGGGTCGGGCTGCCCCTTGGTGTACAGGTGGTCGGCGATGTGCTCGACGTCGAACGTCGCCGCGATGTCGTCCAGCGTCGCGCCCTCGGCGGCCCGCTCGCGCAGGTACGACCGCACCGCGTCCGCGATCTCCCGGCGGCCGCCGTAGCCGATCGCGACGTTGACGTGCAGGCCGCGCACGTCGGCCGTGGCGGACTCGGCGTCGCGCAGCGTCGCCCGGGTGTGCTCCGGGAGCAGGTCCAGCGAGCCGACCGCCTGCAGCCGCCAGCGCCGGGTGGCCGCGAGCTCGCGCACGGCGTCCTCGATGATGCCCAGGAGCGCGTCCAGCTCCTCGGGATCGCGGCTCAGGTTGTCCGTCGACAGCATCCAGAGGGTGACGACCTCGACGCCGACCTCCTCGCCCCAGGCCAGCAGGTCCGCGATCCGGTCCGCCCCGCGCCGGTGCCCGGTCGCGGTGGACTCGCCGAGCTGCCGCGCCCACCGCCGGTTGCCGTCCAGGATGACGCCGACGTGCCGCGGGACCCGGTCGCGGGGCAGCGAGGCGGCGAGGCGGCGCTCGTACAGCCCGTAGAGCGGGTGGGGCAGGCGCACGCGCGGGTCTCCTCATCATGGGCGGCTGGCGTGCTCACGCTACCGCTCGCGAGCGGCCCGGCACCGCGCGTCCCGCGCTCCCCCCGAGGAGGATGGGTGAAGGCCGTGCGACCGGTGCCGGGCCCTCAACCTACGCACCCGTAACCTACGCATTCGTAGGTTAGGCTCGGCGGCGTCGCGCGCCTGCCGCGACGCCGCACCGCCGGTGCGCCGCACCACCGCGAGCACGAGGGAGGACCCGCGTGGACGTCACCGAGACCGCCGAGCAGATCGCCGACGCCGTCAAGCCCCGGTTGCGCGGCTGGATCCACGCGGGCATGTTCCCGGTGGCGACCGTGGCCTCGGTGGTGCTGGTCGTGCTCGCCCCCACGGCGCCGCTCACGATCGCCAGCGCGGTCTTCGGGCTGGCCGCGATGCTGCTGTTCGGCACGAGCGCCGTCTACCACCGCGGCACCTGGTCCCCGCGGGTCGCCGCGGTCCTGCGCCGCATGGACCACACCAACATCTTCCTGGTGATCGCCGGCACGTACACGCCCCTGGCGGTCGCGCTGCTGCCCGCGTCGACCGCCCGGACGCTGCTGATCATCGTGTGGACCGGCGCGCTGGTCGGCCTGCTCGCGCGCGTGTTCTGGCTCGGCGCGCCCCGCTGGGTCTACGTGCCGGTGTACGTCGCGCTCGGCTGGGTAGCCGTGTGGTTCCTGCCCGCGTTCGGGCGCGCCCCCAACGGCGGCGCCGAGGTGGTGTGGCTCGTCGCCCTCGGCGGCCTGGCGTACACGGTCGGCGCGGTCGTCTACGGGCTCAAGCGACCCAACCCCAGCCCGCGGTGGTTCGGGTTCCACGAGGTGTTCCACGCGCTCACCGTCGTCGGGTTCTCCTGCCACTACGCGGCGGCGGCCCTGGCGGTCCTGCGCTGACCCCCTCTTGGGGCAACTACGGTGGAGACATGACCGGCACCGTGCAGCGCACCCCCGACCCCTCGGCCCTGCCCGACCCGGCCGAGCTCCGCACGCTCATGCGCGACATGCGCCGCCTCGCGCTGACGTACAAGTTCGGCATCGACGAGGTCATGACCAAGATCGCGATCCTGCGCGACGAGTTCCGGCACATGGCCAACTACAACCCGGTCGAGCACGTCGGCTCCCGGCTGAAGTCGTTCGAGTCGATCGTGGCCAAGTGCCGGCGCAAGGGCATCCCCCTGACGCCAGCCGACGTCCAGGCGCAGATGTTCGACGTCGCCGGCGTCCGGGTGACCTGCTCGTTCGTCTCGGACATCTACCGGGTGCGGGACATGCTCGTCGGGCAGGCCGACCTCACGCTGCTCGAGGAGCGCGACTACATCGCGCACCCGAAGCCCAACGGCTACCAGTCGCTGCACCTCATCGTGCAGGTGCCGGTCTACCTGTCCGACCGCGTGGAGCAGGTGGTCGTCGAGATCCAGCTCCGCACCATCGCGATGGACTTCTGGGCGAGCCTCGAGCACAAGATCTTCTACAAGTACGGCCGGCAGGTGCCCCGGCACCTCACCGACTCCCTCAAGCTCGCCGCCGACGTCGCCGCCCAGCTCGACGCCTCGATGGAGCGGATCCACGACGAGGTCCGCGCGCTCGCCGGCGACGACGAGGCGGTCGAGCACGCCGAGGCGGTGCTCACGCCCGAGGAGCTGCTCCGCACGTTCTGGCCCCCGCCGGACCCGAGCCTCGACGCGGAGGGCCGTCCGCGGGGCTGACCCGCCGGAACCGGCCACGCCGGAGCCCTCGACCCGGCAGACTCGTCGCGGACCAGCACCGCGAGCCAGGGGGCACGAGCGCATGACCGGCACGAACGACACCACCCGGGTGCTCGGCACGCTCGTCGGCCTGGCCGCCGGGGCCACCGGGATCGGCTACTGGGTGAACGGGCTCACGGTGCCGCTGGCGCGGGTCGCGGTCCGCGTCGCCCCGGACGCGACGGCGGTGCCGGGCCTGTCCGGGGGCGCCACGCTCGCGCCCGTCACGACCACCGCGGAGCTGACCCTCTGGGGCGTCGACGGCGGGGACCGGGTGGTCACCCGGCTCGGCCTCGTGCTGACGCTGCTGCTGGTCGCCGCGACCGCCTTCGTCCTCGTGGCGCAGGCCCGCCGGTACGCGTTCTACGGCCCCGCGTGGCTGCTCGTGCCGTCCCGGCTGTCGACCTGGGCCGGCCTGCTCATCGCCGCGCTCGGCGTCCTGCCCGCCGCGGGGGCCTGGGTGGCGTCGAGCACCGTGCTGGTGCTCGCCGGTTCGCCGAAGGGGCTCTCGCCGGTGGTCGACCTGCAGCCGGGCTGGGTCGTGGCCGGCCTCGGCTACCTCGCGGTCACGCGCGCGGTACGCCGGGCGGTCCCCCTGCGACCCGCCCCGGCGGCACCGTGCGCCTGACCCGGACCCCGCGCGACGGCGTCAGACCGCTGGGACCACGCGGTACCGGCGGTTGACCAGGGACGGGTTGGCCGCACGCACGTCCCGCAGCGCCTCCGGGTCCAGGTCGACCGTGCGCAGCTCGGGCTCCTCGCCGAGCTCCAGCCCGACCACGCCGTCGGGGCCGACGACGAGCGAGCGCCCGGTGACGCCCTTCCCGGCCTGGCCGACCGCGACCACGACGGCGGTGTTCTCGATGGCCCGCGCGATCGCCAGCGTCCGCCAGTGCTCGGCCTTCAGCGGGCCGGACGCCCACGCGGCCGGGACCACCAGCACGTCCGCGCCGGCGTCCACCAGGCGGCGCGCCGACTCGGGGAACCGCAGGTCGTAGCACGTCAGCACGCCGAGCCGCACCCCCGCGACGTCGAGCGTCAGCGGCGGGGCGTCCGCCGGTCCGGACTCGAGCCGCTCCGACTCCCGGTGCCCGAACGCGTCGTACAGGTGCACCTTGCGGTACACGCCCGCGAGCGCGCCGTCGGGACCCACCGCGACCACCGCGTTCACCGCGCGCTCCGGGTCCGCGCCCGGCAGCGTCGTGCCCGCCAGGACCGCCACGCCGGCCGCGGCCGCGCGCTCGCGCAGCAGCGTGACGAACGGTCCGTCCAGCGGCTCGGCGTGCTCCGGCCCGGTCCCGCGCGGGTCGAAGCCCGAGGCGTACTCCGGCAGCACCAGCACGTCCGCGCGGGCGCGGCCCGCCGTGTCGAACGCCCGGCGCACCACCTCGCGGTTCGCGTCGTGGTCGTCGCTCACCCGGAGCTGGCCGACCGTGACACGCACCGCCGGGCGCACCGGTGGCGGGGTGGTCACGCCGGGCCCCGCGGCGGGGTCGCCCCGGGGGCGCCGGTGGCGTCCGGGTCGTCGTCCGCCCGGGCGGACGGGGACGCGGTGCCCGACGGGGTCGCGGCGGACGTGCCCGCCGCTCCGGCGGACGTGCCCGCCGCTCCGGCGGACGTGCCCTCCTCGGCCTCCCGCAGCCTCCGCGCGTTCCGGTCGACGACCCGCAGGTGCCGCACCATCGAGAACCCGAGGAGGATCACCGCCGCCGCGGCCGCGAACGTCACCAGGAACCCGAGCAGCCCGGGCGACGTCTGGTCCTCCGGCGGGATCTCGATGCTCGACGGCGAGGGCGACGGGTCGACGGCCGCGGCCACCGCACCCCAGCCCTGCAGCAGCGTCCCGTGCGCGACCGCCAGCAGCCCCGTCACGCGATCGCCTCCCGCACGCCGGCGAACAGGTCGTCCTCCGGCAGCGTGGTCGGCACGCGCGACTCGGCGAGCTCGAACTCCTCGGTCGGCCAGACCTCGAGCTCCAGGTCCCGCGGCATCGCGAAGAAGAAGCCCTCCGGGTCGATCTGGGTCGCGTGCGCGCGCAGCGCCGCGTCCCGCGCGTCGAAGTGCTCGTGCACGTCGACCAGCGTGGTGACCTCGCGCTCGGGGATCTCCCGGGCGGCCCGGGACTCCACCCACTCGCCGAACGGCGACTCCAGGCCGCGCTCGACCAGCGCCTCGTGCGCCGCGCGGATCCGGGCCATCGAGAACCCGTGGTTGTAGTAGAGCTTCAGCGGCTCCCAGGGCTCGCCGGCCCCGCGGTACCGCTCGGGATCACCCGCGGCGTGGAACGCCTCGAAGGCCACCCGGTGGCACATGATGTGGTCGGGGTGCGGGTAGCCGCCCGTCGGGTCGTACGTGGTGATGACGTGCGGCCGGAACTCCCGGACCAGCTCGACCAGCGGGCGGGCCGCCTCCTCCAGCGGCTGCAGCGCGAAGCAGCCCTCGGGCAGCGGCGGCAGCGGGTCGCCCTCCGGCAACCCCGAGTCGACGAAGCCCAGCCAGTGCTGGCGCACGCCGAGCGCGGCGGCGGCCGCGGCCATCTCGGTGCGGCGCACGGCGCGCATCTCCTCGATGCCGCCCTCGACGGGCGGGTGGTGCGGGTTCAGCACGTCGCCGCGCTCCCCGCCGGTGCAGGTGACGACGAGGACGTCCACGCCCTCCGCGGCGTACCGGGCGGTCGTCGCCGCCCCCTTGCTCGACTCGTCGTCCGGGTGGGCGTGCACCGCCATCAGGCGCAGCTGCTCGGTCACGGTGTGATGTCGTCCTCTCCTCGTCGCCGGTGCGGCACCCGGCGCGAGACAATGGTCGCACCCCGACGACTCCGCGCGGCCCGGCGCGCGACCCCCTCACCCAGGAGCGACACGTGACGGCGACCCCGACCCCCGCCCCCGAGCTCCCCGCCGGGCGCTACGGGAAGCCCGCAGGGCCCGGCCGCCGACGCGCCGCCCGCGTCGCGATGATCGCGCTCGGCGTCCTGGCCGTGGCGGTCGCGGCGTGGCTCGCCCTCGCGGGGGACGGCCTCACCTGGAAGATGGTCGGCTTCCGCGTCGACGGGCCGACCAGCACGCAGGTCACGTTCGACGTGACCAAGGACGCCGACGCGACCGTCACCTGCCGCGTGCAGGCGCTGTCCGAGTCGTACGCCGAGGTGGGGGTGCAGACCGTCGAGGTCGGGCCCGCCGGCACCGCGACCCAGCGCGTGACCACCACCGTCCCCACGAGCGAGCTCGCGGTGTCGGCGGTCGTGGAGTCCTGCACGGCGGGCTGACCGGCGCGCAGGGGCGAGGACCACCCGCACCGGACCCGGCCAGTTGCTATGCTTGCCGATTCATACGCCGCCCCCGGTCCGACGTCGCCCGATGTCACCGCAGGTCGACGCGACCGCGAGGGAGACGGCATCCCCGTTCATCGCTCGGGCCCGCGCACGCCTGGCCGGGGTCACCGACGGCGCGACCCGGACGGGCGCGCGACACGCAGGAAGGAGTGGACGTGACCGACACGACGCAGGCCGCCACCTGGCTGACGCAGGAGGCCTACGACCGCCTCAAGGCAGAGCTCGAGCACCTCGAGGGCCCGGGACGAGCCGAGGTCACCGAGCGGATCGCCGCCGCGCGTGACGAGGGCGACCTCAAGGAGAACGGCGGCTACCACGCCGCCCGCGAGGAGCAGGCCAAGCAGGAGGCCCGCATCCGCGAGCTCAAGGAGAAGCTCCGCAACGTGCAGATCGGCACCCCGCCGGACGACGGCGTCGTCGAGCCGGGCATGGTCGTGACCGCCGTGGTCGCCGGGGACGAGATGACCTTCCTGCTCGGCTCGCGCGAGATCGCCGGCAGCGCCGACATCGAGGTGTTCTCCCCCACGTCGCCGCTCGGCGCGTCCATCAACGGCCGCAAGGTCGGGGAGAAGGTGTCCTACACGGCACCCAACGGCCGCGACATCCCGGTCGAGATCACGGACGCGAAGCCCTTCGCCGGCTGACGCACCGCGCCGCGGCGCACGCACGAGGGCCCCGACCGGATCGCCGGTCGGGGCCCTCGTGCGTGCGGGTCGGGTGTCAGACGGCGCACTCGCAGACCAGGTTGTACTCCACGACCTGCTCGCCGTCCTCGGGCCGCGCGAAGGCCTCGGCCTCGGCGCGGGACGCGAACCGGCGCCCCGCGAGCCTGCCGTCGGCGAGCAGCACCCCCACCTCGATCTGCGTGCGCGGGTCGACCCAGCCGCCCGTCGTCGCAGCCGCCGGGTTGGTCGTCGTGCTCGTCACCGTGGTCCCCTCTCGTCCGTGGGCCCGCACCGGCCCTCGCGAGGTACAACACCGCCGCTCCCCCGCCCATGCCCGTCCCCTCGCCCTGTGCCGCCCCGACCCGCACGCCGAGCGGGTGCGCGACGCGTCGAGGGGGTAGTCGGCGACTACTCGCTCGACGTGTCGGCTGCCCGCCCGTCGCCGGCGCGCCCTCGGCGCGGCTGCCCGGCTCAGGCGTAGAAGCCCTCGCGCAGGGTGATGCCGTGCTCCAGCCACACCTTGAGCGCCGCGAGCATGCCCGTCCAGCCCTGGCAGTTGCCGAACGCGCCGCGGGCACCCTCCGGCGTGAGCCGCCAGGCGGCCTCGGAGATGGTGACGAGCGTGCGCGTGCCGTCGTCGACGGGCTCGAGGTCGAAGGTGGTCGTGGTGGCGCCGGACCCGTCGGCCGTCGCGTCGGCCGCCCACCGGATGACCAGCCGGCGCGGCGGCTCCGCCTCGACCACGGTGACCGGGAACCGCCCCGGGAAGTCGTGGAAGTCCCAGGTCACCTCCGCCCCGGTCTCCAGCCGGCCGCGCGCCCCGCCGGTCGCGAAGTACCGGGACAGCTGCTCGGGGTCGGCGATCGCCTCGTACACCTCCGCGCACGGGCGGGCGATCCGGCCCGACACGGTGAACCGGAGGTCCTGCAGCGCGTCGTCGCTCATGTTGTAGTTTTACAACGTGTTGGCCGACCGCGACAACCCCCAGGACGACCTCGTCTTCAAGGCGCTCGCCTCACCCGCGCGGCGCCGGATGCTCGACGCCCTGCGCGACGGACCCCGCACCACCGGCGAGCTGTGCGCGGCGCTCCCGGAGCTCGACCGCACCACCGTCCTGCAGCACCTGCGCGTGCTGGAGCGGGCGGCGCTCGTCGACGGCCGGCGGGTCGGCCGGGAGCGGCACCTCACCCTGGCACCGCTGCCGATCAAGCGGATCCACGACCGGTGGATCAGCGGCTACGCGGCCGCCGCGGTCGACCTCCTCGACCGCCTCGACCGCGGCGCCGAGCGGTCCTGAGCCGCGCGGCGCCTCAGTGCTCCGCGAGGCGGAAGCCCGAGTCCCGGAGGTGCTGCAGCACCCGCGCGCAGTGCTCGGGGCCCTTCGTCTCGACCTGCACCTCGATCTCGACCTCGTCGATCTCGAGGTCCACACCGGTCCGCACGTGCGACACGTGCATGACGTTGCCGCCGGTCGTCGCCAGCTCGCGCAGCAGCGCCGCCAGCGCCCCCGGGGTGTCGTGCACCCGGACCCGCAGCTGCAGGTACCGACCCGAGACGGCGAGGCCGTGCCGGACGACCCGGAGCAGCACCAGCGGGTCGATGTTGCCGCCGGACAGCAGCACCACCACCGGCCCCTCGAGCTCCCCCGGCGCCGCCATGACCGCCGCGACGCCCGCGGCGCCCGACGGCTCCACCAGCAGCTTCGCCCGCTCGGCGACCAGCAGCAGCGCGCGGGACAGGTCCTCCTCGGAGACCGTGCGCACCTCGCAGCGGTGCTGGTGCAGCAGCGCGAACGGGACCGCACCCGGCGTGCCGACCGCGATGCCGTCGGCCATCGTGTGCAGCTCGGGCGCGGCGACCGGCTCCCCCGCGGCCAGCGACGCCGGGTACGCGGCGGCCCGCGCGGCCTGCACCCCGATCACCCGGACGTGCGGCGCGACCTCGGCCACGACCGCCTGGATCCCCGCCGCCAGCCCGCCGCCACCGAGCGGCACGACGATCGTCCGGACGTCCGGCACCTGCTCGAGGATCTCCAGCGCGAGCGTGCCCTGCCCCGCGACGATGTCCTCGTGGTCGAACGGGTGGATCAGCACCCGCCCGGTGCGCTCCGCCTCGGCGCGCGCCTGGACGAGCGCCTCGTCGACGCTGCGGCCGTGCAGCCGGACCTCGGCGCCGTACTCCTTGGTCGCCGCGATCTTCGGCAGCGCGGCGTCCACCGGCATGTAGACCACCGCGTCGATGCCCAGCAGCTGGGCGGCGAGGGCCACGCCCTGGGCGTGGTTGCCGGCGCTGGCCGCGACGACGCCGCGGGCCTGCTCCTGCGCCGACAGCCGGGCCATCCGCACGTACGCCCCGCGGATCTTGAACGAGCCGGCGCGCTGCAGGTTCTCGCACTTGAGCAGCACCGGGACGCCGGCGATCTGGGACAGCGCGCGGGAGGACTCCACCGGGGTGCGGGTCGCCACGCCCGCCAGCAGGCGCGCGGCAGCGCGGGCGTCGTCGAGGAAGGTCACCGGTGCATCATTCACGATCCGGCCGTCGTGCCCCGTGGGCCGCGCCGCGCACCTCCCGCCCCGCGCGCGCCGCCGGGCTCCAGCCCGGCCACCGGGTCGCCGTCGCCCGCGCCGGCCCGCACCCGCCCGCGTCCGGCGCCGCGCCGACGACCGAACGCCCCCGGCGGCCGCAGCGTCACGTGGTCGTCCGTGCCGAGCTCGGGGAACTTGTCGTGCCCGTGCAGGTACAGCACCACCGTGTTGAGCACCGCCGCGATCGGCACCGCGAACAGGGCGCCGACGATGCCGGCGGCGAGCGAGCCCGCGGCCACCACCAGCAGCACCGCCACGGGGTGCAGGGACACGGCGTGGCCCATGAGGAACGGCTGCAGCACGTGACCCTCGATCTGCTGCACCAGCAGCACCACGCCGAGCATGATCAGCGCCACGACCGGGCCCTGCGCGACGAGCGCGACGAGCACGGCCACGGCGCCGGTCGCGATCGCGCCGACGATCGGGATGAACGAGCCGACGAACACGAGCGTCGCGAGCGGCACGGCCAGCGGGACGCCCAGGATCGCGGCGCCGATGCCGATGCCGGTGGCGTCGACGAACGCCACCAGGATCTGCGTGCGCGTGTAGCCGGACAGCGTGACGATGCCGCGGCGGCCGGCCTGGTGGACCCGCTCGCGCACCGACACCGGCAGCAGGCCGACCAGCCAGGTCCAGATCGTCCGGCCGTCGAGCAGGAAGAAGAACGTGCAGAACAGGGTGATGAGCGCGCCCGCGGCGACGTGGCCGACCGTCGTGGTGACGGACAGCGCGCCGGACACCAGGGTGCTCGCGTTCTCGCTGATCTGGTCGCGGCCCTGCTGCACCAGGTCGTCGAGCTGGTCGGTGCTGAGGCCGAGCGGGCCGTCCGACAGCCAGGCCAGCGCCTCGTCGACGCCCGCGGACGCCCGGTCGTACAGGTCGCCGAACCCGCTGGCGATCGACCGCCCGGCGAGCGCGACCAGGCCCGCCACGACCGCGAGCAGCAGCAGCACCGAGGTGATCGCCGCCAGCCCCCGCGGGAACCGCAGCCGCGCGTCCAGGAACCGGGCCACCGGCGCGAGCAGCACCGTGAGCAGCAGCGCGATCGCCACCGAGACGACGATGACCTTGAAGAACCCGACGATCCACAGGCCCGCCGCGGTGGCCGCCGCGATCAGCAGGAACCGCCAGGACCACGCGGCCGCGGCTCGCACGGAGGGCGCCACCGACTGCTCGGCGCTCCATCCCGCCGGGGCGTCCCCGGCGGACAGGTCGCCCTCGTGCAGCACCGGCGCCGGGGTGGCCGGGTCGCCAGGGCGGGGGCCGCCCCGCCGACCCCGGCGCGGGGTGGTCATGCCAGCGCCCGGGCCAGATCGGCGAGCAGGTCGGCCTCGTCCTCGATGCCGACGGACAGGCGGACCAGGTCGTCCGGGACCTCCAGGTCGGTGCCGACCACGGAGCCGTGCGTCATCCGAGCCGGCAGCTCGATGAGCGACTCGACGCCGCCCAGCGACTCGGCGAGCGTGAACACCTGCGTCCGGGCGCAGACCCGCGCGGCGCGCTCGGCGCTGCCCACGCGGAACGACACCATCCCGCCGAAGCCCGACATCTGCCGGGCGGCGACCTCGTGGCCGGCGTGGCTCTCGAGCCCCGGGTAGATGACCTGCGGGACGTCGTCGCGCGCCTCGAGGAACGCGGCCACGGCGGCGGCGTTCGCGCAGTGCCGGTCCATGCGCACCGCGAGCGTCTTGAGCCCGCGCAGCGTCAGCCACGCGTCGAACGGGCCCGCCACGGCACCCGAGGCGTTCTGGTGGAACGCCACCGCGTCCGCGAGCGCCGTCGTGCCCGTCGGCCCGTCCAGGCCGACCGGCAGCTGCGCGCCGTCGGCGACCACGAGCGCGCCGCCGACGACGTCGGAGTGCCCGCCGATGTACTTCGTCGTCGAGTGCACGACCACGTCCGCGCCGAGCGCGATCGGCTGCTGCAGGTACGGGGTCGCGAACGTGTTGTCGACAACGAGCACCGCGCCGGCCGCCGCGGCGTGGGCCGCGAGCGCCGGGATGTCCGAGATGCCGAGCAGCGGGTTGGTCGGCGTCTCCACCCAGATGAGCTTGGTCTGCCCCGGGCGGATCGCGGCGAGCACCGCGTCGGCGTCGGACAGGTCGACCGGGGTGTGCTCGACGCCCCAGGGGCCGAACACGCGGGCGATCAGCCGGTACGTGCCGCCGTACGCGTCGTCCGGGACCACCACGTGGTCGCCGGGCCGCAGCACCGCACGCAGCAGGGTGTCCTCCGCGGCCAGCCCGGACGAGAACGCGAAGCCCGCGCCGCCGCCCTCCGCCGACCGCAGCGCCTCCTCCAGCGCCGCTCGCGTCGGGTTGCCCGACCGCGAGTACTCGTAGCCCCCGCGCAGCCCGCCGACGCCGTCCTGCTTGTACGTCGACACCTGGTAGATCGGCGTCACCACGGCTCCCGTGGCCGCGTCGGGGTCCTGGCCCGCGTGGATCGCGCGCGTCGCGAACCCGGCGGACGACCAGTCGCCGTGGTCCGTGTGCTGGTCGAGGTCGCCCGTGGCGGCCAGGGTCGGGGTGCTGTCGTTCGCGTCCGTCACGTGCCCAGGCTAGGCCCCCGCCCCGGCCGGTCGCGCGCGGGAACACGCGGGCCCGCGCGCGGGTTGAGAGCGTCGACCCGTGGAAGGGAGTCACGATGAACTGGCTGTTCGGATCCGCCCTCAAGTCGACCATGGTCGAGCCGGAGCGCGCGCTGAAGGGGCACGAGGGCTACACGTACCCGGTGCCCGCCACCCACACGGTGCTCGGCACGCCGCTGCAGGGCCCGTGGCCCGAGGGCACCCGGACGATCGTGCTCGGCATGGGCTGCTTCTGGGGCGCCGAGCGGATCTTCTGGCAGCTCCCCGGCGTCGTCAGCACCTCGGTCGGCTACCAGGGCGGGTACACGCCCTACCCGACGTACGAGGAGACGTGCACCGGCCTCACCGGGCACGCCGAGGTGGTCCAGGTCGCCTACGACCCGGCCGTCGTCTCGGACGCCGACGTGCTGCGCACGTTCTGGGAGTCGCACGACCCGACGCAGGGCTACCGGCAGGGCAACGACCGCGGCACGCAGTACCGGTCGACCGTCTACACGACGACGCCCGAGCAGGCCGTCGTCGCGGAGGAGACCCGCGCCGCGTACCAGCAGCGGCTGACCCAGGCCGGGTACGGGGAGATCACGACCGAGATCCGCACCGCGGACGAGGCCGGCCCGTACTACTACGCCGAGGACTACCACCAGCAGTACCTGGACAAGAACCCGAACGGGTACTGCGGCATCGGCGGCACGGGCGTCTCGTGCCCGCGCGCGCTCGACGCCTGACGCTCGCCCCGGACGGCCCGGTCCCCCGCGCGGGGGGCCGGGCCGTCCTGCGTCGGGGACGGTCCGCACGGCCCTTCCCCCCGCCGAGATAGGACCCGCGCGCCGAGATAGGTCCCTGGAGGGCCCTATCTCGGACGGAAAGTCCTATCTCGGCGCAGGTGGCGGGGCTAGCGTGCTGGGCATGGGCGTGAGCAGGGGCGCGCGGGAGCGGCACCGGGAGGACCTGCGGGGGCTGCTCGGGGACCCCGCAGCCGTGCGGGCGCACCTCGCCGCCGGGTCCGGGCTGCCCGGGCCGCGGTCGAACCTCGAGCTGCTCGGCGCGTTCGCCGACGTCGCGCCGGTCGACCTGGTGCTCGCGCTCGCCGACGACGCCGACGAGTGCCTGCGCTGCTGCGGGACCGACGGCGTCGGCCGGCTCGTGCTCGAGGCGGCCGCCGGCGACCGCGGCCCCCTCACCGCCCTGCTGCGCGCGCGGGCCGCCGACGAGTCCTGGCGGGTCCGCGAGGCCGCCGCGATGGCGCTGCAGCGGATCGGCGACGCGGAGCCCGGCACCCTGCGGGCCCTCGTCGCCGCCTGGGTCGCCGACCCCGACCCGCTCGTGCGGCGCGCGGCGGTCGCCGGCGTGTGCGAGCCCCGCCTGCTGCGCGACCCGGCCACCGCCGCGTCGGCCCTCGACGCGTGCGCCTCCGCCACCGCGTCGCTCGCCGCGCTGCCCGCCGAGGGACGCCGCGCGCCCGACGTCCGGACGCTGCGCCAGGCGCTCGGGTACTGCTGGAGCGTCGCCGTCGCGGGCGCCCCCGCCGCCGGGCTGCCGCGGTTCGCGGCGCTGCGGGCGTCCGACGACCCCGACGTGGCGTGGGTCGTGCGGGAGAACGAGAAGAAGACCCGCCTGCGCCGGCTGCTCGCCCCGCGCGCCGAGTGAGCACGCGACACGTCGAGCGCGCATCCCGCGGATGCACGCTCGACGTGTCGGCTGCCCTCTCGGCGGCGCCGGCCGGCACGGCGCGCGCCGGCGGGCACGGCGCGCGGCGGCCGCCGCCGGCCGCGGGTCAGGCGGCGGTGGCGAACGCGCGGAGCGCCATCTGCACCGCGTGGTCGAACAGCTGCTCCCGCTCGTCGGCGGTCAGCTCGTTGGGCTGGAACGTGAAGTCGGAGATCGACAGCAGCGCCAGCGCCTTGGCCCGCTCCCGGTCCGCCACCGCGTACAGGCCGGCGGCCTCCATCTCGACGGCCAGCGTGCCGTGGTCGATGAGCGCCTGCGTGCGCTCGGGGCGGTTCGAGTAGAACGAGTCCGACGTGAACACCGCGCCGGCCTGCGCGCGGGCGCCCGGCACCTCCGCGGCGGCGGCGAACGCGGCGGCGGCCAGGCCGAAGTCGGGCACGTGCGAGTAGTGCACGCCGGCGATGCGGTGCTCGCTGACCCCGGAGTCGGTGTGCGCGGCGGTCGCCACGACGACGTCGCCGAGCTCCAGCGTGCGCGCCATGCCCCCGGCGGTGCCGATCCGGATGATCCGCTGCACGCCGTAGAACCGGAACAGCTCGGTCGCGTAGATCGAGATGGACGGCACGCCCATGCCGGAGGCCATCACCGAGACCGGGCGGCCCTGCCAGGTGCCGGTGTACCCGAGGATGCCGCGCACCTCGGTGACCAGCCGCGCGTCCTCCAGGACGGTCTCCGCGATCCGGGTCGCCCGGCGGGGGTCGCCCGGCATGAGCACGTCGGGGGCGAAGTCACCGGGCTGGGCGGAGATGTGC
Source organism: Cellulomonas sp. ACRRI (assembly GCF_022346185.1). GTDB lineage: Bacteria > Actinomycetota > Actinomycetes > Actinomycetales > Cellulomonadaceae > Cellulomonas. The sequence continues at coordinate 27,919 of NZ_JAKRMS010000033.1, forward strand.
GGGGTGGGCATGACGGGCTCCTGGGGTCGTGGCGGGGGCGGACGCGCAGCCGCCGCCCGGCCCGGTGCGGGCTCGGGCGGCGGCCGAGGTGGTGCGGGGTGCCGGTGTCAGTGCGTGCCGACGATGTCGACGACGAACACCAGGGTGTCGCCGCCGCGGATGCCGGCCTGCGGCACGCCGCGGTCGCCGTAGCCGAGGTGCGACGGGATCGACAGCAGGACGCGCGAGCCGACGGGCTGGCCGACGAGGCCCTCGTCCCAGCCGCCGATGACGGCGCCGACGCCGATCGGGAAGCTGATGGAGGAGCCCCGGTCGTAGGAGTTGTCGAACACGTGGCCGCCCCACGTCTGGCCCAGGTAGTGGACCTCGAGGTCGTCACCGGCCTCGACGAGCGCGCCGTCGCCGGGCGACAGCACGACGACCTCGAGCTCCGCGGGGGCGTCGCCCTCCGGGAAGGTCAGGGTCGGCTTCTCACCGAACGAACCGGTGGCCTCGGGCAGCGTGGCGGACATGACGACTCCTCGATCGGGTGCGGCGTACTGCCCCATCCTGCACGGTGCGCTCCCCGGCTCGCGAACGCGCCCGGGTTACGGTCGTCCCGGCGGACGACGGGCGTCCGCCGGGACGGGAGCACCGATGTCGCTGACCACCTGGGCCGGGAACCTCACCTACGCCGCCGCGCGCGTGCACGAGCCGCGCACGGTCGAGCAGGTGCAGGAGGTGGTGGCGGGCGCGCGGCACGTGCGCGCGCTGGGCACCCGGCACTGCTTCAACGACCTCGCGGACACGCCGCACGACCTGGTGCGGCTCGACGGGCTGGACCCGGACGTCCGGGTGGACGCGGCCGCCCGCACCGTGACCGTGTCGGCAGGCACCCGGTACGGGACGCTCGGGCAGGCGGTCCACGCGCAGGGCTGGGCGCTGCACAACCTCGCGTCCCTGCCGCACATCTCCGTCGCCGGCGCGGTGGCCACGGGCACGCACGGGTCGGGCGACCGGTCCCGGAACCTCGCCGCCGCGGTCGCGGGCCTGGACCTGGTGACCGCCGACGGCTCGCTGCGGCACCTCGCGCGCGGCGACGCGGACTTCCCCGGCGCGGTCGTCGCCCTCGGGGCGCTCGGCGTGGTGGTGCGGGTGACCCTCGACGTCGAGCCGACGTACGACGTGGCGCAGGAGGTGCACACCGACCTGCCCTGGGACGCCGTCCTGGAGCACCTCGACGAGATCACCGGCTCCGCCGACTCGGTCAGCCTGTTCACCGACTGGGCCGGACCCGCCGTCCGGCAGGTCTGGCGCAAGACGCGCGTGGCGCCCGGCACGGCGTACGAGCCGCGTGCCGAGCTGTTCGGCGCCCGTCCCGCCCCCGGCCCGCTGCACCCGCTGCCCGGCATCGACCCGGTGAACTGCACCCAGCAGCTCGGCGTCCCGGGCCCGTGGCACGAGCGGCTGCCGCACTTCCGGCTGGACTTCACGCCCAGCAACGGCGACGAGCTCCAGACCGAGTACCTGGTCCCCCGCGCGCACGCCGTCGAGGCGATCGAGGCGATGCGCGGCCTGGCGCCGCTCGTGGCCCCGCTGCTGCAGGTCGCCGAGATCCGCACCATGGCCGGCGACGACCTGTGGCTCAGCGGCGCCGAGGGCGGCGACCGGGTCGGCCTGCACTTCACCTGGCTGCCACGGCAGGCCGAGGTCGAGGCCGTGCTGCCCCGGATCGAGGCCGCGCTGGCCCCGTTCGGCGCCCGGCCGCACTGGGGGAAGCTGTTCGCCTCGGTGGGTGCGCCGGGCTCCGACCCGCGGGCGCTCTACCCGCACCTGGAGGACTTCCGGGCGCTGGTGGCGCGGACGGACCCCGACGGCACCTTCCGGAACCCGTTCGTGGACCGGCACGTGCTCGGGCTCGGCTGACCCGCCCGGCCCGGTGGCGGGGCCCCCGGCGGGGGGCGCGCCACCGGGCCGGCGGGGTCAGCGCGCCAGGAACGCCAGCAGGTCGTGCCGGGTCAGGACCCCGACGGGCTGCCCGTCGTCGACCACCATCAGCGCGTCGTGCTTCTGCAGCGCCTCGCGCGCCGACTGCACGGACTCCCCCGACCCGATCAGCGGCAGCGCGGCGGCCATGTGCCGGTCGACCCGGTCGGACAGCGACGCCGACCCGGAGAACACCGCGTCCAGCAGCTCGCGCTCGGAGACGGACCCGGCCACCTCGCCGATCTTCACCGGGGGCTCCGCGCCGACGACCGGCATCTGCGAGACGCCGTACTCCTGCAGGATCTCGATGGCGTCCCGCACGGTCTCGTTCGGGTGCGTGTGCACGAGCGCCGGCACGCTGCCGTCCTTGGTGCGCAGCACGTCCGCGACGGTCGCGCCGGCCTCGGTGTCGAGGAACCCGTACGACCGCATCCACCGGTCGTTGAAGATCTTCGACAGGTAGCCCTTGCCGCTGTCCGGCAGCAGCACGACGATGATCGCCCGCGCGGCCGCCGCCGGGTCCTCCTCCTCGAGCCGGCGCGCCAGCCGCAGCGCCCCCTCGACGGCCATGCCGCAGGAGCCGCCCACCAGCAGGGCCTCCTCGCGGGCCAGGCGCCGGGTCATCGCGAACGAGTCGGCGTCGGACACGGCGATGATCTCGTCCGGCACGGACGGGTCGTACGCGGCGGGCCAGAAGTCCTCGCCGACGCCCTCGACCAGGTACGGCCGCCCGTCGCCGCCCGAGTAGACCGAGCCCAGCGGGTCGATGCCGACCACGCGCACCGGGCCGCCGTCCGCCGCGGCCCGGTCGGCGGACGCGTCGTGCAGGTACCGGCCGGTGCCGGTGATGGTGCCGCCGGTGCCGACCCCCGCGACGAAGTGCGTCACCCGGCCGTCGGTGTCCGCCCAGATCTCCGGGCCGGTCGAGGCGTAGTGGCTCGCCGGTCCGTTGACGTTGGCGTACTGGTTCGGCTTCCAGGCGCCCTCGATCTCGGTGACCAGGCGGTCGGAGACCGAGTAGTAGGAGTCCGGGTGGTCCGGCGGCACGGCGGTCGGGGTGACGACGACCTCGGCGCCGTAGGCGCGCAGCACGTCGCGCTTGTCCTCCGAGACCTTGTCGGGGCAGACGAACACGCAGCGGTAGCCCTTGCGCTGCGCCACCAGGGCCAGCCCGACGCCGGTGTTGCCGCTGGTCGGCTCGACGATCGTCCCGCCGGGGCGGAGCTCGCCCGAGGCCTCGGCCGCCTCGATCATCCGCAGCGCGATCCGGTCCTTGGCCGAGCCGCCGGGGTTGAAGTACTCGACCTTGGCGAGGATCGTCGCGGACAGGCCCTCGGTCACGGCGTTGAGCCGGACCAGCGGGGTGCCGCCGACCAGCTCGGAGATGTGCTGCGCGTACTTCACGGGTCTCCCAGGAGGCGAAGGGACGGGACGGGCGACCGCCCCGGGCCTCCCAGCCTAGGTGTCAGGTGACGGTGCCGACGTGCCAGGGGATGAACTCCTCCACCCCGATGCCGAGCTCCTCGCTCGCGGTCGGCTCCCCCGAGGCGACGGCGAGGATCCGGTCGAACAGCTCCTGACCCACGTCCGCCACGGTGCGCGCGCCGTCGGCGATCGGCCCCGCGTCGAGGTCCATGTCCTCCGCCATGCGCTCGTACACCGCGGTGTTCGTGGCCACCTTGATCGACGGCGTCGGGCGGCAGCCGAACACCGACCCGCGGCCGGTGGTGAACACGACGACGTTCGCCCCGCCCGCGACCAGCCCGGTGACCGACACCGGGTCGTACCCCGGCGTGTCCATGAACACGAGACCCCGGTGCGGCGCCATCGGCTCGGCGTACCGGTAGACCGCCGCGAGGTCCGCCTGGCCGGCCTTGGCGACGGCGCCGAGCGACTTCTCCAGGATGGTGGTCAGCCCACCGGCCTTGTTCCCCGGCGACGGGTTGTTGTCCAGCGACCCCTGCCCCGCGGCCGCGTAGCCCTTCCACCACTCGATCCGGTCGAGGAGCTGCGTCGCCACCCCGGCGTCGACCGCGCGGCGGGTCAGCAGGTGCTCGGCACCGAAGACCTCGGGGGTCTCCGCGAGCGCCGAGGTGCCGCCGTAGGCGACGAGCCGGTCGCTCGCCCAGCCGAGCGCCGGGTTCGCGGTGATGCCCGAGTAGCCGTCGGAGCCGCCGCAGTTGAGGCCCAGCACGAGCTCGCGGACGTCGACCTCCTCCCGCCGGCAGCGGTCGAGCTCCGGCAGCATCGCGCGGACCTCCTCGACGCCCGCCCGCACCGCCGCCCGCACGCCCCCGACCTCCTGGATCGTCAGGCTCCGCACGACCGTGCCCTCGGGGATCGCCGCGAGCAGGTCGGCGCCCGCGGGCTCGCGGGCGGGGGCGCCGAGCGACGGCATGCCGAGGAACGCCTCGGCGCCGGTGCGCGCGGACAGCTGCGCCGGCAGGAGCATCTCGCACCCCAGGCCCAGCACGAGCACCGCACCGATGTTGGGGTGCGCCGCGTACCCGCGCAGGGTGCGCAGCAGCAGCTGACCGCCCTCGCTCTCCGGCACCATCCCGCAGCCCGACTGGTGGGTCAGCGGGAGCACGCCGTCCACGTGCGGGTACGCCGCGAGCGCGCTCGCCGGGAACTCCGCCGCGATCATCCGGGCGGTCGACGCCGAGCAGTTCACGCTCGTCAGGATCGCCAGGTAGTTGCGCGTGCCGACCCGTCCGTCCGACCGGCGGTAGCCGCGGAAGGTCGGGCGCGGACCGTCCGGCACGGGCAGCACGGTGCGTGCGCCGCCGAGCTCGTGCCGCCGCTGCCCCTCCTCGTACCCGAGGTTGTGCGCGTGGACGTGCGCACCGGGCGCGATGTCCGCGGTGGCGACCCCGATCACCTGGCCGTACTTGCGCACGGCCGCGGCGGTCGCGACCGGCCGCAGCGCGATCTTGTGGCCACGCGGTACCCGGTCGCGCACCCGGACGGCCGGGCCCGCGGCGGGCGCGGCGTGCTCCCCCGGGGCGAGGTCGCGGGTCGCGACGGCGACGTCGTCGCCCTCGCGGAGCACCAGCAGGTCGGGTCGGGTCGTCATGGGGCGGGCCTTCCGTCGGT
>NZ_JAKRMS010000034.1 GCF_022346185.1 Cellulomonas sp. ACRRI
CTGCACGAGGCGGGCTGCTTCATCGTCGGCCTGGACGGCGGCGGCGACGTCGCGGTGGCGGACCTGCCGTACTCGGCGGACCCGCTGGTGCTGGTCGTCGGGTCGGGCCGGGCGGGTCAGGACGCGCGGGTGCGGGCGACCTCGTAGAGGGCGATGCCCGCGGCCACGCCGGCGTTGAGGCTCTCGACCTCGCTCGCGATCGGGATGGACGCGATCGCGTCGCAGTGCTCGCGCACCAGGCGGGACAGGCCCTTGCCCTCCGACCCGACGACCAGCACCAGCGGGTCCGCCGAGTACGGCAGGTCCGCCACCGCGACGTCGCCGCCGCCGTCCAGGCCGACGATGAAGCAGCCCGCCTCGTGCAGGCGCTCCAGCGCGCGCACCAGGTTGGTGGCCCGGGCGACCGGGACGCGCGCGGCGGCGCCCGCGGACACCTTCCACGCCGACGCGGTCACGCCGGCGGACCGGCGCTCGGGCACCAGCACGCCGTGGGCGCCGAACGCGCCCGCGGACCGCAGCACGGCGCCCAGGTTGCGGGGGTCGGTCACGCCGTCGAGCGCCACGATCAGCGGCGCGCGGTCGCTGGCCGCCGCGACGTCCAGCAGGTCCTCGACGTCGCCGTAGTCGTAGGGCGGCACCTGGATCGCGACACCCTGGTGCACGGAGCCGTCGGTGAGCCGGTCCAGCTCGGGCTTCGTGACCTCGAGCAGCGGGTAGCCCGCCTCGGTCGCCGAGCGCAGGATCTCGCGGGTGCGGTCGTCGGCCTCGAGCCGGGTGGCGACGTACACCGCGGACACCGGGATGCCGGCGCGCAGCGCCTCGACGACGGAGTTCCGCCCGGCCACGACCTCGGTCGCGCCGGCGCCCCGCGCCCTGCCCGCGGCGCCGCCGCCACGGCCGGCGGGCCGGCTGCCCGAGCCGCGGGTGCCGGCGACCGCGCGGCGCTCGGCGGCGGCCTTCTTCTTGGCGGCGGGGTGGTAGGACCGCTCCTCCGCCTTCGGGGTGGGGCCCTTGCCCTCGAGCCCGCGGCGGCGCTGCCCGCCGGAACCGACGGTGGCGCCCTTCTTGGAGCCCGCCTTGCGTGTCGCGCCGCGGCGCTGGGAGTTGCCGGCCATCAGTCCTCGTCCTCGGTCGTCTGGCGCGCGGCGAGGGACCAGCGCGCGCCGGTGGCGTTGTCCTCGACGGCCACGCCCGCGGCCGTCAGGCGGTCGCGGATCGCGTCCGCGGTGGCCCAGTCGCGGGCCGCTCGGGCCGCGGCGCGGGCGTCGAGCTCGGCACGCACCAGGGCGTCGAGCGCCTCGGCGTGCCGGTCGTCGGCCGCCGCCGTGCCCCACTGCTCGCCGGCCGGGTCCAGGCCCAGCACGTCGAGCATCGCGCGCACGGCCACCAGGCCCGCACGCACGGCGGCGTCGTCCCCGGAGGCCAGGGCGGTGTTGCCCGCGCGCAGGTGCTCGTGCACGACGGCGAGCGCCGCGGGCACGTTCAGGTCGTCGTCCAGCGCGGCGCCGAAGGCCTCGGGCAGCTCCGTCGTCGCCAGCTCGGCGGCGTCGACCGCGCCCACCCGCTCGGTGGCGCGCTGCACGAAGCCGGCGAGCCGGTCCCAGGTGGCCTCGGACTCGGCGAGCGTGTCCGGGGTCCACTCGAGCATCGAGCGGTACTGCACCGCGGTCAGCGCGTACCGGACCACGGCCGGGCGTACGGTCTCCAGCAGCGTGCTGACCAGGAGCCCGTTGCCGAGCGACTTGCTCATCTTCGCGCCGGCCTGGGTGACCCAGCCGTTGTGCAGCCAGTAGCGGGCGAACCCGTAGCCCGCGGCGCGGGACTGCGCCTGCTCGTTCTCGTGGTGCGGGAACCGCAGGTCCAGGCCGCCGCCGTGGATGTCGAAGGTGTCGCCCAGGTAGCGCTGCGCCATCGCCGAGCACTCCAGGTGCCAGCCCGGGCGGCCCCGGCCGAACGGGGTGTCCCAGGAGGCCGTCGCCGGCTCCCCGGGCTTGGCGGCCTTCCACAGCGCGAAGTCGTGCGGGTCGCGCTTGTCGCCCGCCGCGCCGTCGGGCGCCGGGGCCATGTCGTCGAGCCGCTGGCTGGTCAGCGAGCCGTAGTCGGCGTACGACCGCACGTCGAAGTAGACGTCGCCCTCGCCCGCCACGTAGGCGTGCCCGGTGTCGACGAGGCGCTGCATCAGCTCGACCATCGCGGGCACGTGGCCGGTGGCGCGCGGCTCGTAGGTGGGCGGGAGCACGCCGAGGGCGTCGTAGGCCGCGGTGAACGCGCGCTCGTTCTGCATCGCCCACGCCCACCACGCGACGCCCGCCTCCGCCGACCTCGCGAGGATCTTGTCGTCGATGTCGGTGACGTTCCGGACCAGCGTCACGTCGTGCCCGGTGCGGCGCAGCCAGCGCACCAGGACGTCGAACGCCACGGCGGACCGGACGTGACCCACGTGCGGGGGGGCCTGGACGGTCGCGCCGCACAGGTAGATGCCGACCGCGCCCGGGGTCACGGGGACGAAGTCGCGCACCTCGCGGGTGGCGGTGTCGAACAGGCGCAGGCTCACGAGGGTCAAGGCTACCGGTCGGGGCGCTCCGGACCGGTGGCGGCGGGGGCCGGCTCGTCCGCGAACCGCGCCGCCTCGGCGCGCAGGGCGTCCAGCACCTGCCGCACGACCCGGCGGGCGGCGCGCTCCGGGCGGACGAGGGCGTCGACCCGCCGGCCCGCGCGGACCCCCGCGAGGGGCACCAGCACCGCGCCGCGGCGGCCGGCGGTGTGCCGGGGCAGCAGGCTGACCCCGTGGCCCGCGGCCACCAGCGCCTCCACGACGCCGAAGTCGTTGAACCGCTGCACGATCCGCAGCGGCCGCCCCGCCACCGCGCCGACGGCGTCCAGCACGCCCGCGACCGGGAAGCCGGCCTGCACCGCGATCCACGGCTCGTCGGCCAGGTCGGCGGGCGTGACGGTGGCGCGGGTCGCGAGCGGGTGGCCCGGCGGCAGCGCGACGTCCAGGGGCTCGCGCAGCAGCGGGACGACGTCGACCCCGGCCGGCCAGCCGGCGCCGCCGTCCGGGCGGTGGGCCACCACCAGGTCGAAGTCGGCGGTGAGCGCGGGGAACTCGTCCTGGGCGACGTCCTCGTCCCCGAGCGCGACCTGCACCCCGTCCATCGCGGCGACCCGGGTCAGCAGGCCGGGCAGCAGCAGCTCCGCGCCGGACTGGAACGCCGCGACCCGGACCAGGCCGTGCGGGGCGGACCGGAACGCGTCGACGGCCGCCTCCGCCCGCTCGAGGGCCACGGCGACGTCGGCGGCCGCGTCGGCGAGGGCGTGCCCGGCGCCGGTGAGCCGGATCCCGCGGCCGTGCCGCTCGACCACCGCGGCGCCCGCGTCCCGGGCGAGCACGCGCAGCTGCTGCGACACCGCGGACGGCGTCAGGTGCAGCGCGGCGGCCGCCGCGGTCACACCGCCGCGGTCCCGGACGGCGCGGAGCGTCGCGAGGTGCCGAGTGTCCATGCAGCGACGCTACAGGGACCGTGCGCCACTTTTCGATGGTGCTGCACGGTCCCGCGGCCGCAGGATCGGCGCATGCCGACCCGAGACCGCCTGCTCGCCCTCGTCGTCGCCGTGCTCTGGGGGCTGAACTTCCCGGCGATCCACCTGTCGCTCGAGCAGTTCCCGCCGTTCTTCCTGGTCGCGCTGCGGTTCGCGCTGCTCGCGGTGCCGACGCTGCTGCTCGTCCCCCGCCCCCGGGTGCCCGTGCGGTGGCTCATCGGGTACGGCGTCGGGTTCGGGGTCCTCCAGTTCGCGTTCCTCTACCTCGCGATGGACACCGGGATGCCGACCGGGCTGGCGTCGCTCGTGCTCCAGGCCTCCGCGCCGTTCACGGTGCTGCTCGGCGCGGTGTGGCTGCGGGAGCGGATCACCGCGCGGCAGGCGGTCGGCGTGGCGGTGGCGATCTGCGGGCTCGGCGGGATCGCGGCCCTCCGGGCCGGGGCGGGCGCGTCCGCCGGCCTGCTGCCGGTCGTGCTCACGCTGTGCGGCGGCCTCGGCTGGGCGTTCGGCAACGTCTCCAGCCGGCAGGCGCACCCGGACAGCCCGCTGCGGTTCATGCTCTGGATGTCGGTGGTGCCGCCGGTGCCGATGCTGGCGCTGTCGCTGGTGGTGGACGGGCCGGACGCAATCGGGCGCTCGCTCACGACCCTCGGGACCGCGACCGGGGCGTGGGCGCTGGCCGGGCTGGCGTTCACGGTCCTGGTGGCCACGGTCGTGGGCTCCGGGATCTGGACCGCCCTGCTCGCGCGGCACCCGTCGGGGGTGGTGGCCCCGTTCTCGATGCTGGTCCCGGTCGTCGGCATCGGGGCGTCCTGGGCGTTCCTCGGGGAGCGTCCGGCCGCCGCCGAGCTCGCCCTGGGCGCGGTGGTCGTGGGCGGCGTCCTGATCGCGACCCGCGCCCCGCGCCGCCCGCTCCCACGTCGAGATGACAACTCTCGGCTGTCCCGGACCCCGCGCGTACAGCCGAGAGTTGCCATCTCGACGAGCCGGCCCATCGCCGAGTCTCCACTTTCGGACTGTCGACCGGGGCGGACGCAGAGACCGGAGGTGGAGACTCGGCGACGGGGCGCGCGGGCGCGGGCAGCGCGGGCGCGGGGTGGCGCGGGCGCGGCAGCGCGGGCGCGGCAGCGCGGGCGCGGGGTGGCGCGCGGGCGGCGCTACGCGCGCGGGGCGATGAGGGCCGTGGCGATCGCGGCGATGCCCTCGCCGCGGCCCGTGAGCCCCAGGCCGTCGGTGGTCGTGGCGCTGACGCTCACCGGGGCCCCGGCCGCGGCCGTCAGCGCAGCCTCCGCCTCGGCGCGGCGGGGGGACAGCCGCGGGCGGTTGCCGACCACCTGGACGGCGACGTTGCCGATCTCGAACCCCGCCTCGCGGACCAGCCGCGCCGCCTCGGCGAGCAGGGTCGTGCCCGCGGCGCCGGCCCACTCCGGGCGGGACGTGCCGAACACGGAGCCGAGGTCGCCGATCCCGGCCGCGGACAGCAGGGCGTCGGCGGCGGCGTGCGCGGCCACGTCGGCGTCGGAGTGGCCGGCCAGCGGCGCCTCGCCGGGCCAGGCGAGGCCCGCGAGGTGCAGGACGGCGCCGGGCGCGGGCTCGGGGTCGTTCGCGTGCACGTCGACGCCGACGCCCGTGCGCGGCAGACCCGGCAGGCCGGCGTCCGGACCCGAGCTCGCACCCGGGTCGCGGGGCCCGTCGCCCGCCGGCCCCGCGCCCGCCGGCCCCGTCACGCCCGCGCCCCGTCGCGGGCCGCCGCGTCCCGCGCCAGCAGCTCCGCCACCGCGAGGTCCCGCGTCGTGGTGATCTTCATGGCCTGCTCCTCCCCCGGCACGACCCACACCTGCTCGCCGAGCGCCTCGACGAGCGCCGCGTCGTCGGTCGCGGCCGTGGCCTCGCTGGCCGCCCGGGGCGCCCCGTGGGCGTGCGCGGCGTCCAGCAGGTCCCGCTCGAACCCCTGCGGCGTCTGCACGGCCCGCATCGTGGCGCGCGGCACGGTGGCGACCACCGGCGCCGCGCCGTCGACGGGCTCGCCGACCTGCTTGATGGTGTCGGCGACCGGCAGCCCCGGCACGACGGCCCGGTGCCCGGCGCGCACGGCGGCCTCGACGGACCGGATCAGCGCGGGCGACGCGAGCGCGCGGGCCGCGTCGTGCACCAGGACGACGTCGACGTCGGGCCCGAGCGCGGCGAGACCCGCGGCCACGGACGCCTGGCGCGACCCGGCGCCCTCGACCACGGTCACGGGGACGCCGACGCCGGGCCGCACCGGCCCGCCGAGCAGCGCCCGGAAGCCGCCGGCGCGGCCGGGCGGCACGGTGACGACCACGGACAGCACGACGCCCGACGCAGCGAGGCGCCGGGCGGCGTGCACGACCAGCGGGACCCCGGCGAGCTCGACGAGCGCCTTCGGTCCCGGGAGGCCGAGCCGCGTGCCGCTGCCGGCGGCGGTCAGGATCGCCGCGGTGGGCATGCGGGCGCGGTCGGCCGGTGTCGGAGGGTCAGCGCGCCGTCAGGACGCGAGCACCTCGTCGAGGATGGCCTCGGCCTTCTCCTCCTCGGTGTGCTCGGCGAGCGCGAGCTCCGAGACGAGGATCTGCCGGGCCTTGGCGAGCATGCGCTTCTCACCCGCGGACAGGCCGCGGTCGGCGTCCCGGCGGGACAGGTCGCGCACGACCTCGGCGACCTTGATCACGTCGCCGGAGGCGAGCTTCTCGAGGTTGGCCTTGTAGCGGCGCGACCAGTTGGTCGGCTCCTCGGTGTAGGGGGCGCGCAGCACGTCGAACACGCGCTCCAGCCCCTCGGCCCCGACGACGTCCCGCACACCCACGAGGTCGACGTTCTCCGCCGGCACCTCGATGGTCAGGTCACCCTGTGCGACCTTCAGCTTGAGGTAGATCTTGTCCTCGCCGCGGATGGTCCTGGTCTTGATCTCCTCGATCAGCGCTGCACCGTGGTGCGGGTAGACAACCGTCTCCCCAACAGTGAAAGTCATCTGCAGGTGTCCCCTTTCGCGGAAAGCCAGTCTACCACGCGGCAACGGGGGGATTTCGTGGAGATCAGCAGCGTTTGCGCAGGTCAGCGCGTTGCCGGCCACGTCAGACACTCGACACGCCGCGCGACGTGCCGCCGCGGGGCGCACGGCTGGCTAGTCTCCGACCAGGGCCCCGTGCAGCCCCGTCCCCGCCCGCACGCGCCGCTGACCTGCGACGACGCACCCCGTGGGACCGAAGGCCCACGCAGCGGCCGAGAGGCCGTGCACGGCACCCCCGCGCCCACGTAGGCTCGGCCTCGCACGCCCGCGCGCGTGCCGCAGCCCCCCGCGCACCGCAGCGCCCGCCCCACCGCACCGAGGAGTCTCCGTGGCCCGCAGCCGCACGTCCGCCCGCCCCGTCGTCGTCGGGGCCGTCCTGGCCCTCGCGGCGGCCCTGTCCGGCTGCTCGGTGACCAACCAGATCACCACCGAGGTCGCGTACTCGGCGTCGGACGGCGTCCGCGCCACGCTCGGCGACCTCACCGCCGAGAACCTGCTGATCGTCGCCGAGGCGGCGGACGCCCCCGGTGCGCTGCAGGGCGCGCTGACCAACCGCGGCGACGAGGCGCTGACCGTCGAGCTGTCCCTCGAGGGCTCGTCCGAGCGCGTGCGCGTCGAGTCCGGGGCCACCGTGCTGCTGGGCGGCGGCTCCGGCGAGGGCGGCGCGGACGGCGACGAGCGCGAGCAGGTCGTCTTCGACACCGCGGGCGCCCCGGGCTCGACCGTCGAGCTGACGCTGAGCACCGCCGAGGCGGGCGACGAGACCGTCCCCGTCCCCGTGCTCGACGGCACGCTGCCGGAGTACGCGGACCTGGTCCCGGAGGTCGTCGAGGAGACCCCCGAGCCGACCGCCACCGAGACGGCGTCCGCCGAGGACACCACGGAGCCCGGCACCGAGGAGACGACGGCGCCGACCGCCGAGGAGACCGCCGGCACCGAGGGCTGACTCCCCCGCGGGCCCGTCCCGACCCCCGTGCACGACACAGGCCCCGTCCACCACGGACGGGGCCTGCGTCGTACGGCCCGGGCGGCTGCGCGCGGTTCCCCTCCCGACCCGCGCGCGGCCGCCGTGCCCCCCGCGGCTCAGCCGAAGCGGCCGGAGATGTAGTCCTCGGTCGCCTGCTCCTTGGGCGACGAGAACATCGTGGCGGTGTCGTCGATCTCGATGAGCTTGCCGGGCTGGCCGGTGCCGGCGATGTTGAAGAACGCCGTCCGCTCCGAGACGCGGGCCGCCTGCTGCATGTTGTGCGTGACGATGACGATCGTGTACTCGCTCTTGAGCTCGGCGATCAGGTCCTCGATGGCGAGGGTGGAGATCGGGTCGAGCGCGGAGCACGGCTCGTCCATGAGCAGCACCTGCGGCTTCACGGCGATGGCGCGGGCGATGCACAGGCGCTGCTGCTGGCCGCCGGACAGGCCGGAGCCCGGGCGGTCGAGGCGGTCCTTGACCTCGTTCCACAGGTTGGCGCCGCGCAGCGAGGCCTCGACGAGGTCGTTCGCGTCGCCCTTCGAGATCCGGCGGTTGTTCAGCCGGACGCCGGCGAGCACGTTCTCCGCGATCGACATCGTCGGGAACGGGTTCGGGCGCTGGAACACCATGCCGACCTGGCGGCGGACGGCCACCGGGTCGATCTCGGCGCCGTAGAGGTCCACGCCCTCGACCGCGACGGTGCCCTCGACGCGCGCGCCGGGGATGACCTCGTGCATGCGGTTGAGGGTGCGCAGGAACGTCGACTTCCCGCAGCCGGACGGGCCGATGAACGCGGTCACCGAGCGGGGCTCGATGGTCATGTTCACGTCCTCGACGGCCTTGAAGGCGCCGTAGTAGATGTTCAGGTCCTTGACGTCGATGCGCTGAGCCATCTCGGTCGTCTCCTTGTACTGGGTGAAGGGGAGGTGAGGGCGGCGGGTCAGCGGATCTTCGGGGCGAAGAGCCGCGTGACGAGGCGCCCGATCAGGTTCAGCACCATGACGATGAGGAAGAGCGTGAGGGCGGCGGCCCAGGCGCGCTGCAGGTTGATGTCCGGGATGCAGCTCGCGTCGCCGTCCGTGCACGGGACCAGGCCCTGAGCGTACTGCCGGTACACGTAGACGGGCAGCGTCATCATGCGGCCCTCGAACAGGTTGAAGTTGATCGAGTCGACCACGCCGACGGTGAGCAGCAGCGGCGCCGTCTCGCCGATGACGCGGGCGATCGCCAGCATCACGCCGGTGGTCAGGCCGGCGACGGAGGTGCGCAGGACGACCTTGATGATGGTCAGCCAGCGCGGCACCCCGAGGGCGAGCGACGCCTCGCGCAGCTCGTTCGGGACCAGCCGCAGCATCTCCTCGCTGGACCGGATGACGACCGGGATCATCAGCACGGACAGCGCCACCGAGCCGATGGCGCCGAACTTCGCACCCGGCCCGAGGAGCAGCGCGAACAGCGCGTAGGCGAACAGGCCGGCGACGATCGACGGGATGCCCGTCATCACGTCGACCAGGAAGGTCACCAGCCGCGCGAGCGGCTTGCCGTTGCCGTACTCGACCAGGTAGATGGCGGTCAGCAGGCCGATCGGCACCGAGATGAGCGCCGCGAACAGCGTGATCTCGAGCGTGCCGATGATCGCGTGGTAGATGCCGCCCGCGTCCATGCCGCCGAACACGCCGCGCATGGAGTGGAGCAGGAAGTAGGAGTCCAGCCGGCCGATGCCGCGGGACACCACGGTCCAGGTGAGCGACAGCAGCGGGATCATCGCCAGCACGAAGGCCGCGCTGATCAGCACCCGCATCGTGACGTCGGTGCGGCGCCGGCGGCGGTCCGTGGCCTGCAGCGCCTCGCGCAGCGACGCGCCCGCCGGGCTGGTGGTGGTCGGGGTGGTCGTCATGTCAGTTCGCCCCCGAGAAGTCCTTGCGCCGCGCGACGATCGCGCGGGCGGCCATGTTCACGGCCAGGGTGATGATGAACAGGGCGAGACCGGTCGCGATCAGCGTCGCGACGCCGGTCTGGTTGGCCTCGGGGAACTGCGCGGCGATGTTCGCGGCGATCGTCTGCTGCTGGCCGGCGGCGAGCAGCTGGAACGAGTAGAGGAACCCGGGCGACAGGATCATCAGGACGGCCATCGTCTCGCCGAGCGCGCGGCCCAGGCCGAGCATGGCGGCCGACACGATGCCGGACCGGGCGAACGGCAGCACGGCCATCCGCACGACCTCCCACTGCGTCGCGCCGAGGGCCAGGGCGGCCTCCTCGTGCAGGCGCGGGGTCTGCAGGAACACCTCGCGGCAGATGGCGGTGATGATCGGCAGGATCATCACCGCGAGCACGACCGCCACGGTCATCATCACGCGGCCGGTCGGCGACACCACGCCGCCGAAGAACGGGATCCAGCCGAGGTACGTCCCGAGGAACTCCCACACCGGCTGCACGACCGGGCTGAGCACCAGGCCGCCCCACAGGCCGTAGACGACCGACGGGATGGCGGCGAGCAGGTCGACCACGTAGCCGAGCGCGCTGGCGAGCCGGCGCGGGGCGTAGTGCGAGGTGAACAGCGCGATGCCGATGGCGACCGGCGTCGCCAGCAGCAGCGAGACCGCGGCCGCGAGCAGCGTGCCGAAGATCAGCGGGCCGACGAAGCCCAGCAGGCTGGTGTCCTCGGGGAACCAGCTGACCGCGTCCGACAGCTCGGACGAGTCCGCGGTGAGGGCGGGCCACGCGCGCTGGACCAGGAACACGGCCACGGCGGCGAGGATCACGAGGATCAGGACGCCGGCCCCGGTGGCGAGCCAGCGGAACGCCAGGCTGCCGCCGCGGTCGCCGTGGCCCGCGCGCAGCCTGCGGGCCGTCGTGCCGGGCTTCACCGGCTCGGTGGGCCCCGCGGTGCGGGGCTGGGTGCTGGTCACACGGTCTCCTGTGGGAGGGGGAGGGGAGAAGGCGTGTCTCGCGCCGACGGCCGGCCCACCGCGAGGTGGACCGGCCGGGGTCCGGTCGGGAGGGGCGGCCGACGGGTCACGACGACAGCCCCTCCCCCGGTCGTCAGGACGCCAGGGTGATCGCGTCGATCGAGGCCTGGACGTCGGTGCGCAGCGTGTCCGAGATCGGCGCGGAGCCCGCGGCCGACTCGGAGGCCGCCTGGCCCTCGGCGGAGGCGACGTAGGTCGCGAACGCCTTGACCAGGTCCACGTCCTCCTGCGAGTCGTAGGACTGGCAGACGACGAGGTACGAGGCGAGGATCAGCGGGTAGGCGCCGGCCTCGGTCGTGGTGCGGTCGATGTCGATGACGATGTCGCCCTCGGCGCGCGAGTCGTCGCGCGGGGAGACGTCGAGCGCGGCGGCGGCGCCCTCCTCCGACGGGGCGACGAACTCGTCGCCGACCTGGATGGAGACCTTGCCGAGCGAGCCGGCCTTCGACGCGTCGGCGTAGCCGATGGTGCCCTGGCCGCCCTGGACGGTCTGGATCAGGCCGGAGGTGCCCTGACCGGACTCGCCGCCCTCGACCGCCCAGTCGCCGGACGGCTCGGCCGTCCACGCGCCGTTGCCGGCCTTCGACAGGTAGTCGGTGAAGTTCTTGGTGGTGCCCGACTCGTCCGAGCGGTGCACGGTGGTGATCGCCAGGTCCGGCAGCGTCACGTCCGGGTTCGCCTCGGCGATGGCCGGGTCGTTCCAGTTCGTGATCGTGTTGTTGAAGATGTTCGCGATCGTCTCCGCCGAGAGGTTGAGCTCGGTGACGCCCTCGAGGTTGAACACGACGGCGATCGGGGAGACGTACACCGGCAGGTCGACGGCCTCGGCGCCGAAGCAGCGCTCCTGCGCCTGCGCCAGCTCGTCCTCGTCGAGCGCGGAGTCCGTGCCCGCGAACTTCACGGAGCCGTCGAGGAACGCGGTGCGCCCGCCGCCGGAGCCGACCGGGTCGTACGAGACGGTCACGTCGGGGTTCGCGCTCTGGAACCCGGCGCGCCAGGCCTCCATCGCGGACTCCTGCGACGAGGCGCCGGAGCCGGCGAGCTCACCCGACAGGGAGCTGGTCGAGCCGGTGTCGGAGCCCGTGGTCTCCGTGGCGCCGGTCGGGTTGTCCGAACCACATGCCGTGAGGGAGAGGGCGACGACGCCGGCGAGGGCGAGGGCACCCGTACGACCGCGGTTGAGCTTCACAGTGTTGTCCGTCCTGTCGTGACGCGGCGCGCACCCGTCTGTGCGCGACCTGGCGCCGACGCTAGGGAGCGCAGGTGACCAGGCTCCCGTAGCCGGGTGAACGGACGGTGAACGAGCGGACAATCCTGGCGGGGACCCGCGTGGCGCGCGTCACGACCGGCCGGTCAGGCCGGGTCGTCGTCGAGCAGCTTGTAACCGAGGCCGCGCACGGTGACCAGGAGCGTCGGGTTGCCCGGGTCCGGCTCGATCTTGGCCCGCACCCGCTTCACGTGCACGTCGAGCGTCTTGGTGTCGCCGACGTAGTCGGTCCCCCACACCCGGTCGATGAGCTGTCCGCGGGTGAGCACCCGCCCGGCGTTGCGCAGCAGCAGCTCGAGCAGCTCGAACTCCTTCAGCGGGAAGGCCACCGGCTGGTCGTCGACGGTGACGGTGTGCCGCTCGACGTCCATCCGGACCCGGCCGGCGGCGAGCACGCCGTCGTCCTCGGGCTCCTCGTCGGACGCCTGCGCCGCGGGCGCCTGGCGGCGACGGAGCACCGCGCGCACCCGGGCGAGCAGCTCGCGCGACGAGTAGGGCTTGGTGACGTAGTCGTCGGCGCCGAGCTCCAGGCCGACCACCTTGTCGATCTCGCCGTCCTTCGCGGTCAGCATGATCACCGGGACGTCGCTGCGCTGCCGGATCCGGCGGCACACCTCGGTGCCGGACAGGCCCGGCAGCATGAGGTCGAGCAGCACGAGGTCGGCGCCCTCGGCCTCGAACGCCTCCACGGCCTCGATCCCGGTGGCGGCGGTGGTGACCTGGAACCCCTCGCGGCCGAGCAGGTACGCCAGGGGGTCGCGGTAGGACTCCTCGTCCTCGACGAGCAGGATGCGGGTCACGGGGTCAGGCCTCCGGTGCGGTGTCGGGGGAGGTGCCGGCGCGCGGGTCGTCCGGGCCGGGGCGGTCGGGGACGACCAGGGGCTGCGGGCGGTCGTCGGGCGCGGCGACGGGCGGCTGGCCGACGGCGACCGGGAGCCGCAGGGTGAACGTGGAGCCGCGGCCGGGCTGCGACCAGACCTGCACGTCGCCGCCGTGGTCGGCCGCGACGTGCTTCACGATCGACAGGCCGAGTCCCGTGCCGCCGGTCTCCCGGCTGCGCGCCGGGTCGACGCGGTAGAACCGCTCGAACACCCGGTCCTGCTCCTCGGGCGAGATGCCGACGCCCTGGTCGACGACGGCGATCTCCACCAGGCCGTCCCGGGTGCGCACCCCCACGCCGACGGTCGTGCCGGCCGGCGAGTAGCGCACGGCGTTGTCCAGCAGGTTGCGCACGGCCTGGACCAGCATCGTGGGATCGCCGAACACCCGGGTGCCCGACTCCCCGCCGACCTGGAAGGACATGTCCTTCGCGGCCGCGCCGGTGCGCGCGCGGTCGACCGACTCGGCCACCACGGCGTCGACGTCCACCACCGCGATGTCCTTGAGCGCGCCGGCCACCTGCAGCCGGGACAGCTCGAGGATCTCGTGCACCAGCTCGGACAGCCGGTGCGCCTCGCTGACCATCCGGCCGGCGAACCGCCGGACCGCCTCGGGGTCGTCCGCGGCGTCCTGCACCGTCTCGGCCAGCAGCGACAGCGCGCCCACCGGGGTCTTGAGCTCGTGGGACACGTTGACGACGAAGTCCCGGCGGATCGCCTCGAGGCGACGCGCCTGCGTGCGGTCCTCCGCGAGGACGAGCAGCAGGCCGGGCCCGACCTGCGCGACGCGCACCTGGAGCATCACCGTGCCCGGGCCCACGGGCCCGCGCGGCAGCTCCAGCTCCTCGTCCCGGATCAGCCCGGTGCGGCGCACGTCGGCGATCAGCTCGCGCACCGCGGCGTGCACGACCATGCCGTCCCGGACCACGCCGAGCGCGAAGGCCGGCGGGCTCGCGCGCACCACCCGGTCGTCGTCGTCCAGCACGACCGCCGCGGAGCGCAGCACCGCGAGCGTGCGGACCACGCCGTCGTCCACCTCCGGCGCCGGGCGCTCGGGCACGGTGCGCTGGGCGCGCTCGCTGAACCGGAACGCCAGCGTCGCCCCGATGCCGGTGAGCAGACCCAGCACGCCGGCGAGCAGCGCTCCGAGACCGTTGAGACCCTCCACGGCGCCAGCGTACGGTCGCCGCGGCCGTGCCCGGGACCGGCGCGGCCCCGCCACCGGGGCCGCGGTCGCAGTGTTCATCTCCGTTCACCGCGCGTCGGCCCGGCGTTCACCGGGGCGTTCACCCAGGCGTGCGACCGTGGGTGGCCGGGACCAGACTGGTGCACCCACGCACGCCCGCGCGCGACCGGCGCGCGAACGAGAGGAAGCCATGCGGGAGATCTTCGACGCCGAGCTGAAGCAGCTCGGGGACGACCTGGTGGCGATGAGCCGCCGGGTGGAGCACGCGATCGGCGCGGCCGGTGAGGCGCTGCTCCGCCAGGACCTGGCCCTCGCGGAGTCGGTGATCGCCGACGACCTCGCCATCGACGCCCTGGAGCGCGACCTCGACGAGCGCTGCGTCCTGCTGCTCGCCCAGCAGCAGCCCGTCGCGACCGACCTGCGGGTCGTCGTGTCGGCGCTGCGGATGAGCGCGACGCTCGAGCGGATGGGCGACCTCGCCCGGCACGTGGCCCAGGTGGCCCGTGCCCGCTACCCGCACGCCGCGGTCGACCCGGCGCTCACCGGGGTCTTCACCGAGATGAACGAGGCCGCGCGCCGCGTCGCGCAGCGCACCACGCAGGTGCTCAGCTCGCACGACCTGGCCGAGGCCGAGGGCATCGAGCGCGACGACGACCTGCTCGACTCGCTGCACGAGGAGACGTTCCGCGTCCTGCTCGGCGGGTCGTGGACGGGCACCCCGCAGCAGACGGTCGACGTCACGCTGCTCGGCCGGTACTACGAGCGGTTCGGCGACCACGCCGTGTCCGTCGCGCGGCGCATCGTGTACCTGGTCACCGGCGAGTTCGCGAACGACGCCAGCGGCACCCGCTAACCCGGGCGCACGCCCGACGCCCGCGTACGCAGGAGGGCCCGGTCCGACGGTGTCGGACCGGGCCCTCGTGCGTGCTCGCGGCGTCAGCGCGCCGCGCGGCTCACCGGCCCTGGTTCGCGACCGCGGCGATCGCCTCGGCGGCGGCGTCGGGGTCGAGGTAGGTGCCGCCCGGGTTGGTCGGCTTCAGGGTGTCCTCGTCCAGGTGGTACACGAGCGGGATGCCGGTCGGGATGTTGATCCCGGCGATCGTCGCGTCGTCCACGTCGTCGAGGTACTTCACGATCGCGCGGATCGAGTTGCCGTGCGCGGCCACCAGGGTCGTCTTCCCGGCCTTCAGGTCGGGCACGATCTCGGCGTCCCAGTACGGCAGGGCGCGGTCGAGGACCTGCTTGAGCGCCTCGGCGCGGGGGATCGGCTCGCCGGCGTAGCGCGGGTCGCTGTCCTGCGAGAACTCCGAGCCGAGCTCGATGTCCGGCGGCGGGACGTCGTAGGAACGGCGCCAGAGCATGAACTGCTCCTCGCCGTACTCCTGCAGGGTCTGCTTCTTGTCCTTGCCCTGCAGCGCGCCGTAGTGGCGCTCGTTCAGGCGCCACGAGCGCTTGACCGGGATCCACAGGCGGTCCGCGGCGTCGAGCGCGTAGTTCGCGGTCGTGATGGCGCGGCGCAGCAGCGACGTGTGCACGACGTCCGGCAGCACGCCGGCGTCGGTCAGCAGCGTCCCGCCGCGCTTGGCCTCCGCGACGCCCTTCTCGGAGAGCGCGACGTCGACCCAGCCGGTGAACAGGTTCTTCGCGTTCCATTCGCTCTCGCCGTGGCGGAGCAGAACGAGGGTGTAGGTCATGGGTCCCATCCTGCCGCACCGGGCGCCCGGGCGTCGGGGGACGTTCGGCCCGCGGAACACGCGCACCCCCGCCGCGCGTTGCACGGGGCATGCCGATCACCGGGGAGTACCAGCCCAGCACCGACCAGCGCTCGCGCGAGCAGGTGGAGCTCATCGAGAGCTCCGGGGGCACGCGGGGCACCACGATGCGGGGGATGCCCGTCGTCGTGGTGACCATGCTGGGCGCGAAGTCCGGCAAGGTGCGCAAGATCCCGGTCATGCGGGTCGAGCACGACGGCGCGTACGCCGTGGTCGCGTCGCTGGGCGGCGCGCCGACGCACCCGGTCTGGTACCACAACCTGCTGGCCCACCCGCTGGTCGAGCTGCAGGACGGCCCGGCCAAGGGCGACTACGCGGTGCGCGAGGTCGAGGGCGCCGAGCGCGAGCTCTGGTGGGCGCGGGCGGTCGCGGCGTACCCGGACTACGCGGACTACCAGACCCGCACGTCCCGGGTGATCCCGGTCCTGGTCCTGGAGCCGGTCGCCGCGTCCTGACCCGCGCCGGGGCCCCGGTCCCGGGGCCCCGGGACGGTCAGACCGGGAGGCGGGCGCGCCGCTCGGCGGCCAGGGCGTAGACCTTCAGCACCTGCTCCGCCGTCGCGTCCCAGCCGTACTGCTCCGCGACCCGCCGGGCCCCGGCGCGCCACGCGGTCCGCGACGCCGGGTCCGCGAGCGCCGTCGCCAGCGCGTCGGCCCAGACGGCCGGGTCGTGCCCGCGGACCTGCCGCCCGGACACCCCGTCCTGCACCACGGACCGCAGCCCGCCGACGGCCGACGCGACCACCGGCGTGCCGGTGGCCTGCGCCTCGACGGCCACCAGCCCGAACGACTCGCTGCGCGAGGGCACGGCGACCAGGTCGGCCGCGGCGAACCAGCGGGCGAGGTCGGCGCGCGCGACCGGCGGGTGGAACCGCACGTCGTCCGCGACGCCGGAGGCCGCCGCGAGGGCCCGGAGCTCGGTGAGCGCGGTCGCCCGGCCGCTCGGCCCGCCGAGCACCACGAGCAGCGGCACCGGCCGCCCGGTCGCCCGCAGCACGCCCAGCGCCCGCACCAGGACGTCCGGCGCCTTGAGCGGCTGCACGCGGCCGGCGAACACCACGACGTCCCGGTCCGCCGGCAGCCCCAGGTCCCGGCGCAGCGCGGCGCGGTCGGCGCGCGGCCGGAACGTGCTGAGGTCGACGCCCGGCGCGACGACGTGCACCCGCTCGGGGTCGGCGTCGTAGAGGCCGACGAGGTCCTGGGCCTCCTCGGCGGTGCTCGCCACCAGGGCGTCCGCGGCCGCGACGACCTGCTCCTCGCCGATCACGCGGGTGGCGGGCTCGGGCGCGTCGCCGGGCGCGAGCGCGGCGTTCTTGACCCGGGCCATCGTGTGCATGGTGTGCACCAGCGGCACGTCCCAGCGCTCCGCGGCCAGCCAGCCGACCTGGCCGGACAGCCAGTAGTGGCTGTGCAGCACGTCGTACCAGCCGGCCGGGCGGGTGGCGCCGACCCGGAGCACGCCCGCGGTCACCGCGCACAGCTGGCCGGGCAGGTCGTTCTTGTCCAGGCCCTCGTACGGGCCGGCCGGCACGTGGTGCACGAGCACGCGGTCGTCGTCGGCGTCGAGGTGGACGGAGTCCGGGAGCGTGGACGAGGTGGCGCGGGTGAAGATCTCGACCGCGGCGCCGCGCCGGGCCAGCGCCCGGGCCAGCTCCGCGATGTAGACGTTCATCCCGCCCGCGTCGCCGGTGCCGGGCTGGTCCAGCGGCGAGGTGTGCACGGACAGCATGGCGATGCGCTGCGGCTCGTGCGGCACGACAGGACTCCGGGGGGATGCGGCGGCGGACTGGACTCCCCCATTGTCGGACATCCGCGGGGTCCCGCACCGCGTGACGCCGACCACCCGGGTGGGATCCGGGCCCGCGCGGGCCCGTGCCGGCCGCGACCGGGTCAGGGGCGCGCGGCCCGGAAGTCCTCCTCCAGCTGCTCCAGCGACCGGTCCCGGGTCTCGGGCAGCACGAACCGCACGAACAGCCAGGACAGCACGTTCACGGCCGCGAACAGCAGGAACGTCCCGTTGACGCCGATGCCCGCCACCACGGACGGGAAGAACCCGGAGATGACCGCGTTGGCGGTCCAGTTCCAGAACACGCAGAGCCCGATCGCGAACCCGCGCACCCGCAGCGGGAACAGCTCGGCCAGGATCACCCAGCAGACCAGCCCGACCGACGACTGGTTGAACCCGACGAACAGCACCAGGAACGCCGTCACGGCGACCGACCGGGCGGTGCCCTCGGGGAGCGCCGCCGAGCACAGGGCGATCATCAGGTGCGAGGCGATGATGCCGGTGAGGCCGACCAGCAGCAGCCCGCGCCGCGTGACCCGGTTGATCAGGCGCAGGCCGACCAGCATGCCGAGCACGGAGAACACGCCGTTCAGCACGTTCGCGACGAGCGCCACGTCGCCGCTGAACCCCGACTCCCGGAGCAGCTGGGTGCCGTAGTACATGACCGCGTTGATGCCGCCGACCTGGTTGACGACCGCCACGCCGACGCCGATCAGCACCAGCCGGCGCACCCACGCGAGCCGCAGCTCGGACCAGCCGCCCTGCCCGCGCACGGCGTCGGCGCGCTCGCGCGCGACCAGCGTCCGGACCTCGAGCAGCTCGGCCGCGGCGCGGCCGGGGTCGCGCACCTGGCGCAGCACCGCGAGCGCGTCGTCGTCCCGACCGCGGGCCAGCAGCCAGCGGGGCGACTCGGGCATCCGGAGCATGCCGACGAACAGCGCGACCGCCGGCACGGCCTGGACCGCGAGCATGTACCGCCAGACGCCGGGGTGGTCCGACCAGACGGTGCCGATGACGGCGTTGACCACGAACGCCGCCAGCTGCCCGACGACGATGGCGATCTCGTTCCGGCCGGTGATCGCGCCGCGGCGCTCGGTGGGCGCGAGCTCGGCCAGGTACACCGGGACCGTGACCGACGCGCCGCCGACCGCGAGGCCGAGCACGAACCGGGTCGCCGCCATGACCTCGAACGACGGGGCGACGACGCTGCCGAGCGCGCCGGCGAAGAACACCACCGCCAGCACCACCAGGGTCCGCCGCCGGCCGACCCGGTCCGCGAGCCGGCCGCACAGCAGCGCGCCGATCGCGGCGCCCACCAGGAGGCTGCTCGTGACCAGGCCCTCGGTGGCCGGGGTGAGCCCGAGGTCCGCCACCATCGGGTCCAGCGCGCCGTTGATGACGCCGGTGTCGTAGCCGAACAGCAGGCCGCCGAACGTCGCGACGACCGTGATGACGTCGAGCCGGCGCAGGTGCGGCCCGGGCAGCAGCGGCGGGAGGGCGCGCGGGGCCGCGGCCCCCGGCACGGCGGTCACGCCGGCACGACGCACGCCGCGGCCGGCAGCGCCACGGTCGACACCACGGCCCCGTCCCGGAGCACGGTGAGCGAGTCCCCGCGCTGGTCGGCGACCACGGTCCAGCCCTCGACGACGGCGAAGTGCCGGGGCCACGCGCCGGGCAGCGCCGTCTGGCCCGCGGGCGCGAGCGTGCCGTCGGGGCCGGGGGCGAACGTCGCCAGCACGTCGGTGCCGCGGGTCGCCACGAGGACGCGGTCGCCGGCCCGGTCGATGTGGGAGGGCAGCGGCCGCCCGCCGGAGCCGGTCCCGGTGCCGTCCTCGGCCGCGGGCACGTGCTGCACGACCCGGCCGGAGGCGGTGGCGGCATCCCAGGCGAGCACCGCCACGGTCACGTCGAGCTCGCAGGCGACGTAGGCGATCCGGCCGTCGGCCGAGAACACCAGGTGCCGCGGGCCGGCGCCCGGGCGGAGCGTGGCGGCGATGCCGTCCTCGGTCAGCAGCCCCGTGCCCGGGTCGCGGCGGTACCGGCGGATCTCGTCGGTGCCGAGGTCGCAGACCAGCAGGTGCGCGCCGTCGGGCGTCAGCGCCGCGAAGTGCGCGTGCGACGCCTCCTGGCGGTCGGCGTCCGGGCCGGAGCCGGTGTGGGTCAGCACCTGCACGGGCTCGGCGGCGGCGAGGCCGTCCCGGCCGAGCTCCAGCACCGCGAGCGAGCCCGACGAGTAGTTGGCGACGTACGCGACGCGCCCCGCGGGGTCGAGCAGCAGGTGGCACGGGTCGTCCCCGCCGCTGCTCGCGGTGCCGGCGGGGGTCAGCGACGGGCGGCCGTCCGGGCCGGTGCCGACCCGGAACGCGGCCACGGCGCCCGCGGCGTGCTCGGCGACGGCGAGCAGCACGCCGGCCTGCCGGTCGACGGCGAGGAACGAGGGCGCGTGGGTCTCGGCGACGAGCACGGGGTCGGCGAGCCGCCCGGTGCCCGCGTCGAGGCCGACCCGCCAGATGCCCTCGCCGAGCCCGGCGGGGGTGCCCGCACCGGCCGAGGGGTAGGTGCCGATCCACAGGTCGCGCAGGTGCTCCGTCACGGCGAGGACTGTAGGCGACGCCACCGACGCCCCGCGACCGCCCGGCGGCCGGGCGGTCAGGCGGCGGGGGCGGGCAGCCAGGCGGCCGGGTCGTCGGCGACCGCGCGGAGGACGACCAGCGCCGCCCCGTCCATCGCCGCGTGGTCCCCGCCCGTCGCGACGCCCACCCGCGCGTCCGCCCAGGCAGCCGCGAGCACCCGGGACCGCAGCTGCGCGACGACCGCGTCCGTCAGCCACGGCGCCAGGGGCGCGTAGATCCCGCCGAGCACGACGGCCTCGACGTCGACCAGGTTCACGAAGTTCGCCAGCGCCACCCCCAGCGCCTGGCCCGCGGACCGCAGCGCCCGCGCGGTGCGCTCGTCACCGGCGCCGGCCGCGGCGAGCAGCACCTCGACCGGCTCGTCGACGTCCCGCCCGGCCGCGCGCAGCAGCGCGTCCTTGCCGGCGTACTGCTCCAGGCAGCCGCGCGCCCCGCAGGTGCATCGCGGGCCCTGCTGGTCGACCACGGTGTGGCCGAGCTCGCCGCTCCAGCCGTGCCGTCCCGCGAACACCTCGCCGTCGAGCACGATCGCGGCACCGATGCCGACCTCGCCGGAGACGTACAGGAACGACTGCCCGGCCGCCCCGGCGCGCGCCTCGGCCCGCGCGGCCAGGTTCGCCTCGTTCGCCAGGCGCACCGGCAGGCCGTCGACCTCCGGGTGGCCGGCCAGCAGCGCGACCACGTCGACGTCCCGCCACCCCAGGTTCGGCGCCAGCCGCAGCGGGCCGGTGCCGCGGTCGACGAGGCCGGGCAGCGCCAGGCACATCCCGGCCAGCCGGGCGCCGTCGGGCAGCGCGGCGCGCACCTCCCCCACGAGCGCCGCCAGCACGCCGAGCACCCGGACCGGGTCGCTGTGCCGGTAGTCGCCGCGGGTCTCGCGGTGCGCGAGCACCCGCCCGGCCAGGTCGAGCGCGCGCACGCCCACGTAGTCGACGTTCACCTCGGCGCCCAGGCCCACGACGGTGCCGGACGCGGGGACCAGCGGCACCGCGGGCCGGCCGGCGCGGGCGGTGGCCGCGGGCGGGAGCTCGGCGACCAGGCGGGCGCCGATCAGCAGGTCCACCAGGGCGGACACCGCACCGCGGGTCAGCCCGGTGGCGGTGGCGACGTCGGCGCGGGACGGCGGCGCGACCGGCGCGCCGGCGGACGCCCCCGCGCCCGCGGCGTCCAGCACGTGCCGCAGCACCAGGGCCAGGTTGTGCTCCCGCAGCGAGCCCTGCCGGGCCGGGACCCGGCGGCGCGCGGCCGGGCCGGCGGCGGCAGGGCGGGCCGCGCCGGGGTCGGCGGCGGGCGCCTCTCGGGGCGCGGCGGCGGCGTCGGTCACGCGGTTGACCCTAACCGGTCCCGCGTATAAGTTCACTCACAAGACAAACCCCGCAGGGTTACTCGACGAGGAGCAGACGATGGTGCGCACGCCCACCCGCGACGACAAGTTCTCCTTCGGTCTCTGGACCGTCGGCTGGAACGCCCAGGACCAGTTCGGCTCCGCGAGCCGGCCGTGGCTCGACCCGGTGGAGTCGGTGCACAAGCTCGCCGAGCTCGGCGCGGCGCACGTGACCTTCCACGACGACGACGTGGTGCCGTTCGGCTCCGACGACGCCGAGCGCGAGCGCATCCTCGGCCGGTTCAAGCAGGCGCTGGCCGACACCGGCATCACGGTCGAGATGGTCACGACCAACACCTTCAGCCACCCGATCTTCAAGGACGGCGCGTTCACCTCGAACGACCGCCGCGTGCGCCGCTACGGCCTGCGCAAGGTCATCCGCAACGTCGACCTGGCCGCCGAGCTCGGCGCCGACACGTTCGTGATGTGGGGCGGCCGCGAGGGCGCGGAGTACGACTCCGCCAAGGACCTCAACGCCGCGCACGACCGGTACGCCGAGGGCATCGACACCGTCGCCGCATACATCAAGGAGAAGGGCTACGGCCTGCGGATCGCCATCGAGCCGAAGCCGAACGAGCCCCGCGGCGACATCCTGCTCCCGACGATCGGCCACGCCCTGGCGCTGATCGCCAAGCTCGAGCACGGCGACATCGTCGGCCTCAACCCGGAGACCGGCCACGAGCAGATGGCGGGCCTCAACTACACGCAGGGCATCGCCGAGGCGCTGTGGGCCGGCAAGCTGTTCCACATCGACCTGAACGGCCAGCGGTCCATCAAGTACGACCAGGACCTCGTGTTCGGCCACGGCGACCTGTTCTCCGCGTTCGCGACGGTCGACCTCATCGAGAACGGCTTCCCGTCCGGCGGCCCCCGCTACGACGGCCCGCGGCACTTCGACTACAAGCCGTCCCGGACCGAGGACTTCGACGGCGTGTGGGAGTCGGCCAAGGCCAACATGGCGACCTACCTGCTGCTCAAGGAGCGCGCGCAGGCGTTCCGCGCCGACCCGGAGGTCCAGGAGGCCCTCGAGGCGTCCGGCGTGCTCGAGCTGTCGCAGCCGACGCTCGGCGAGGGCGAGACCCTGGCCGACCTGCTGGCCGACCGGTCCGCGTACGAGGACTTCGACGTCGAGGGCGTCGCCGCCCGCGGCTTCGGCTTCGTCCGCCTGAACCAGCTGGCCCTGGAGCACGCCCTGGGCGCCCGCTGACCTGAGCACCGCACCACCGCCGAGGTCGAGGGTCTCCGCCGAGGTCGAGGGTTTCCGCCCCCGGTTTCGCGTGGAACCCTCGACCTCGGCGGTTCTCCCCCACCAGCAAGAGCGAGGAAGCAGCATGGGTCTGGTCGCCGGGGTGGACTCGTCCACCCAGTCCTGCAAGGTCGTCGTGCGCGACGCCGACACCGGGGCGCTGGTGCGCTCCGGCCGCGCGTCGCACCCCGACGGCACCGAGATCGACCCGCGGCACTGGTGGGAGGCCCTGCAGGCGGCCGTCCGCGACGCCGGCGGGCTCGACGACGTCGACGCGGTCGCGGTCGGTGGTCAGCAGCACGGCATGGTCGCGCTCGACGCCGACGGCGAGGTCGTCCGCGACGCGCTGCTGTGGAACGACACCCGGTCGGCGCCGTCGGCGCTGGCCCTGATCGACGAGCTCGGCGGGCCGCAGGCGTGGGCCGACGCGATCGGCTCGGTCCCGGTCGCCTCGCTCACCGTCACGAAGCTGCGCTGGCTGCGCGACCACGAGCCGGACGCCGCCGCGCGGGTCGCCGCGGTCGCGCTCCCCCACGACTGGCTGACCTGGCGGCTCGCCGGGTACGGGCCGGGCAACGCCGACCTGACGGCGCTCACGACCGACCGGTCCGACGTGTCGGGCACCGGCTACTGGTCGCCGTTCACCGAGGACTACCGCCGCGACCTGCTGGAGCTGGCGCTCGGGCACGACGTCGTGCTGCCGCGGGTCGTCGGTGCGGGCGAGGCGGCGGGGGTCGCCGGGGACACCGGGCTCGTGCGACCCGGTGCCGCGCTGGGCGCCGGGGCCGGTGACAACGCCGCCGCCGCGCTCGGGCTCGGCATGGTCGCCGGCGACGTCGCGATCTCCATCGGCACCTCGGGCGTCGTGTCCGCGGTGTCCGCCACGCCGACCGCCGACGGGTCCGGCCTGGTCACCGGGTTCGCCGACGCGACCGGCGCCTACCTGCCGCTCGCCTGCACCCTGAACGCCTCGCGGGTCCTGGACGCCGCGGCGCGGATGCTCGGCGTCGACCACGCCGGACTGTCCCGGCTCGCGCTGTCCGCGCCCGCCGGCGCCGACGGGCTGGTGCTGGTGCCCTACCTCGAGGGCGAGCGCACCCCGAACAAGCCCGACGCCACCGGCGCGCTGCACGGGATGCGGCTGGCCAACACCACGCCCGCGCACCTGGCCCGGGCCGCGGTCGAGGGCATGCTGTGCGCGCTCGCCGACGGCCTGGACGCGCTGCGCGCGCAGGGCGTGCCGGTCGAGCGGGTGTCCCTCATCGGCGGCGGGGCGCAGTCCGAGGCCGTGCGCCGGATCGCGCCCGCCGTGCTCGGGACCGCCGTGACCGTGCCGACGCCCGGCGAGTACGTCGCCGACGGCGCCGCGCGGCAGGCCGCGTGGGTGCTGAGCGGGTCGGAGCAGCCGCCGGCGTGGACCGCCACGGGCGAGGCCGAGGTCTACGAGGCCGACCCCGCCCCGCGCGTCCGCGAGCAGTACGCCGCGGTGCGCGACCTCACGGCCACGCGCGGCTGAGCGCGCGCGGCCGGCGGCGCGGCGGCCGCCCCCGGACGCAGGACGGCCCGGCACCCCGCGCGGGGTGCCGGGCCGTTCGCGTGCCGCGGGAGTCAGCCCTGGGCGGCCTCGTAGGCGTCGCGGATCTCGGCGGAGATGCGGCCCCGCTCGGAGACCTCGTAGCCGTTCTCCTTGGCCCAGGTCCGCACGGCACCGGCGTCGGAGGAACGGCGCGGTCGGCTGCCGCCGCCGCTGCCGCCGCGGCCCGAGGAGGCGCGGCCGCCGACCTTGCGGGCGTGGCCGACCCAGGTGCCGAGCGCGTCGCGCAGCTCGGCGGCGTGGGCGCTGGTCAGGTCGATCTCGTAGGACACGCCGTCGAGCGCGAACGTCACCGTCTCGTCCGCCGTGCCGCCGTCAATGTCGTCGACCAGCAGGACCTGAACCTTCTGTGCCATTTCGCCCTCCCGAGCATCGGCCGCCGTCGCAGGCCCCCGTCGGCGAGCGGCGTGAATACGTGCGATCGTCAAAGAGCATGACAGCCGGGAAGGCCCGCGTCAAAGCACGGGAGGACATTCGTTCAGATTTCGGGCGACTTCTGCGTCTCATTCGCGCGGGCCGCGTCCTCGCGATCCATCCGCGCCAATGCCGCCCGTTCCGTGCGATCGGCGTTCACGAGCGACCGGATGACGATCCAGAAGATCACCCCGACGCCGACCGACGGGATGAGCGCGGCGAGCGCGGGGCCGATGTCCATGCCGCCCAGAATACGCCCGCGCACGACGACGCCCGGCGGCCCCGAGGGGCACGCCGGGCGTCGCGCGGATCAGGCCTGGGGCTTCACGAGCGGGAACAGGATCGTCTCCCGGATGCCCAGGCCGGTCAGGGCCATGAGCAGGCGGTCGACGCCCATCCCCATGCCACCGGTCGGCGGCAGCGCGTACTCGACGGCCGCGAGGAAGTCCTCGTCGAGCTGCATGGCCTCGTCGTCGCCGGCGGCCGCCAGCAGGGCCTGCGCCTCGAACCGCTGGCGCTGGATCACCGGGTCGACGAGCTCGGAGTAGGCCGTCGCGAGCTCGAAGCCGCGCACGTACAGGTCCCACTTCTCGACCTGGCCGGCGATGCTGCGGTGGTCGCGGGTCAGCGGGCTGGTCTCGACCGGGAAGTCGCGCACGAACGTCGGCGCGTGCAGGTGGTCGCCGACCTGGTGCTCCCAGATCACCTCGACGAGCTTGCCGTGGCTCACCCGCTTCGGGTCGAGCTGCACGTCCAGCCGGTCGGCGATCGCCTGCAGGTGCGCGACCGAGGTCTCGGGCGTGATCTCCTCGCCGAGCGACTCGGACAGCGACCCGTACATCGTGAGCTGCGCCCAGTCGCCGCCGACCTCGTACTCCTCGCCGTCCGGCAGCGTGATCGTCGTGGTCCCGAGCACGTCCTGCGCGGCCGTCTGCACCAGGTCCTGGGTCAGCGCGGCCATCGTGTCGTAGTCGCCGTAGGCCTCGTACGCCTCCAGCATCGCGAACTCCGGGGAGTGCGTGGAGTCCGCACCCTCGTTCCGGAAGTTGCGGTTGATCTCGAACACCCGCTCCAGGCCGCCGACCGCGGCGCGCTTGAGGAACAGCTCCGGCGCGATCCGCAGGTACAGGTCGATGTCGAACGCGTTCATGTGCGTGACGAAGGGCCGGGCCGCGGCGCCGCCGGGCTGCGTCTGCAGCATCGGGGTCTCGACCTCGAGGTAGCCGCGGCGGTGGAAGTTCTCCCGCAGCGAGCGCACCACGCCGGCGCGCAGCCGGACGGTGTCCCGGGCGGCCGGGCGCACGATGAGGTCGACGTACCGCTGGCGGACGCGCACCTCCTCCGAGAGCTCGGGGGCCTCCTCGTCGCCCTTCGCGTACAGGTTCGGCAGCGGGCGCAGCGACTTGGCGGCGAGCGTCCAGGCGTCGGCCATCACGGACAGCTCGCCGCGGCGGGACGCCACCACGGTGCCGTGCACGAACAGGTGGTCGCCGAGGTCGACGTCGGCCTTGAACGCGGCCAGCCGGTCCTGGCCCACGTTGGCCAGGCTGAGCATCGCCTGCAGCCGGTTGCCCTCGCCGTCCTGCAGCGTGGCGAAGCAGAGCTTGCCGGTGTTCCGCAGGAAGACGACGCGGCCGGCGACGCCGACGACGTCCTCGGTCTCCTGGCCCGGCTCGAGGTCGGGGTGCGCGGCACGGACCTCGGCGATGGTGTGCGTGCGCGGGACGCCGACCGGGTACGGCTCGACCCCCTCGGCCAGCATCCGGTCCCGCTTCTCGCGCCGGACCCGGAGCTGCTCGGGGAGGTCGTCGGCGGCGGGGACGGCGGGCGTCTGCTGGGGCTCGGTCACGCCCGGAATCCTACCGAGCGGCCGGGGCCCCGGTCGTCACCGGCCCGGGACGGGCGCCCGGACCCCCTCGACCAGGTCCAGCGCGAGGTCGAGGATCGGCGACGAGTGCGTGAGCGCCCCCACGGACAGGTAGTCGACGCCGGTGGCGGCCACCTCGGCGGCCCGGTCGAGGGTGAGGTTGCCGGTGGCCTCCAGCTCGACGCGACCGGTCGCGGCCTCCCCCGCCCGGACCGCCTCGACCGTGGCGGCGAGCACCGGCGTCGGCATGTTGTCGAGCAGCAGGAACCGCGCGCCGACCCCCACGGCCTCCAGGGCCTGCTCCACCGTGTCCGCCTCGACCTGGATCGCCACGTCCGGGAACCGGGCGCGCACGGCCTCGACCGCCGCCGCGACCCCGCCGGCCGCCACCACGTGGTTGTCCTTCACCATCGCGACGTCGTGCAGGCCCATGCGCTTGTTGGTGCCCCCGCCGCGCCGCACGGCGTACTTCTCCAGCTCGCGCAGGCCGGGGGTGGTCTTGCGGGTGTCCAGCACCTGGGCGCCGGTCCCGGCCAGGGCGTCGGCCCAGCGGCGGGTGTGCGTGGCGACGCCGGAGGCGCGGGACGCGAGGTTGAGGGCGGTGCGCTCCGCGACGAGCAGGGCCTGCACGGGGCCGGCCAGCACGGCGAGCACGTCGCCCGGGGCCACGGCGGTGCCGTCCTCGACGCGCTGGTCGACGGTGGCCGGCGCGAGGCCCAGGCGGTCGGTGACCTGGCGCAGCACCTCGGCGACGACCGGCAGCCCGGCGACGACGCCGGCCTCGCGGGCCACGAGGTGCGCGACGCCGGCCACGTCCGGGGCGACGGTCGCCTGGGTGGTGACATCGCGGCCCGGGGCGGGGCCGAGGTCCTCGTCGAGGGCGACGGCGACGGTGCGGGCGAGCCAGGCGGGGTCGAGGGCGTCGGGGGCGTCGGGCGCGGTCACCCCGGAAGCCTAGGGCCGCCGCGACACTGCGTGAGTGGAAGATCTGGCCCGACACGCCCACGGTGTGTCGGGCCAGACCTTCCACTCGAGCCCGGTGCCGTCAGTCCTGGTGGGCGAGGCGCTGGGTCAGCTCGCCGTCCGGGTCCACGGTCGCCTCCACGCGGACCAGCCAGGCCGCGTCGTCCCGGTCCGGGTGGTCGCTCCGCAGGTGCCCGCCGCGGGTCTCCCGCCGGGTCGCCGCCGTGGCGGCCAGCACGGTCGCGACCTGGTGCACGTTGGTGGTCTCCCACTCGGCGACCTGCGGGTCCGCGACCGGCCGCTCCCCGCCCTCGACCGCCCG
Source organism: Cellulomonas sp. ACRRI (assembly GCF_022346185.1). Classification (GTDB taxonomy): domain Bacteria; phylum Actinomycetota; class Actinomycetes; order Actinomycetales; family Cellulomonadaceae; genus Cellulomonas. The sequence continues at coordinate 27,819 of NZ_JAKRMS010000034.1, forward strand.
GTGCGCGTCGGTGCGGACCGCCGCGAGCGCCTGCGCGGCCGCCGCCAGCCCGGCCGCCGACCGGAGCACGCCGGCCCCGTCGGTGGCGATGCGCTGGATCCGGGACCGGGCCGCGCCGGCGACCAGGGCCTCGGGACCGGGGCGCTCCACGGGCTCGGCCGGGCGCAGCGCGCCGGACTCGACGCGGCGGGCGATGTCGTGCGCGGCGCGGTGCGCGAACACCAGGCCCTCCAGCAGCGAGTTCGACGCCAGCCGGTTCGCGCCGTGCACACCGGTGCACGCGACCTCGCCGACCGCGTACAGCCCGGGCAGCGTCGACCGGCCGGCGAGGTCGGTGACGACCCCGCCCGAGTGGTAGTGCTGCGCCGGGGCCACCGGGACCAGGTCGGTCGCCAGGTCGAGGCCGTGCTCGGCCAGCCGGGCGCCGATCGTCGGGAACCGGCGCGCGATCCGCTCCGCGCCGAGGTGCCGGGCGTCGAGCAGCACGTGGTCCGCGCCGGTGCGCGCCAGCTGCCGCACGATCGCCTTCGACACGACGTCCCGCGGGGCGAGCTCGGCCAGCGGGTGCACGCCGGACATGAACCGGTGCCCGTCGACGTCCACCAGGTGCGCGCCCTCGCCGCGGACCGCCTCGGAGATCAGCGCGAGCTGGCCCTTCACGCCGGCGCCGAGCCACAGCACCGTCGGGTGGAACTGCACGAACTCGACGTCGCCGACCGCGGCGCCGGCGCGCAGGGCCGCCGCCAGCCCGTCCCCCGTCGCCTGCACGGGGTTGGTCGACGACCGGAACACCTGCCCGATGCCGCCGGTCGCCAGCACGACGGCGGGCGCGAGCACCGCGCCGACGCCGTCCCGGCTGCCCTCGCCGATCACGTGCAGCGTCACGCCGCACACCGGGCCGGGCCGGCCGTCGCGCCCGGGGGCGCCGGTCAGCACGTCCAGCACCAGCGCGTGCTCGACGACCTCGATGCCCGGGTCGGCCTGCACCGCCGCGAGCTGCGCCACCAGCGCCCGGGAGATCTCGGCGCCGGTGGCGTCCCCGCCCGCGTGCGCGACGCGGTCCGCGTGGTGGCCGCCCTCGCGGGTCAGGCTGAGGGAGCCGTCGGGCTCGGTGTCGAACACCGCGCCGCGCGCGACGAGCTCGCGCACCCGCGCCGGCCCCTCGGTGACCAGCACCTCGACGGCCCGGGGGTCGCAGAGGCCGACGCCCGCGACGAGCGTGTCCCGCAGGTGCGCCTCCGGGGAGTCCGCCGGGTCGAGCGCCGCGGCGATGCCGCCCTGCGCCCAGACCGTCGACCCCGACACCAGCCGGTCCTTGGTCACGAGCAGCACCCGCGGCACCCGGGTGCGCAGCTCGAGCGCGGCGGTCAGCCCGGCGATCCCGGAGCCGACGACCACCGCGTCGGCCCGGGCGGTCCAGCCCGGCGCCGGGGCGGCCAGCCGGCGGGCGACCGCCGTCACCGTCCGGCGCCCGCGTCCCGCCCGGCGTCGTTCGCCCCCGCCCCCAGGTCGCTGCGCACCGGGTGCTCCGCGCCGTCGTGCGCCGCGCCGTCGTGCGCCCCGCCGCCGGCGCCCGCCGCGTCGCGCTCCACGAGCGACCGCCCCTGGTCGAACGGCACGCCGCTCGGGTGCAGCCCCGACGCCGCGGTCCACGACTCCGGCACGGTGCCGGGGTCGTGCCCGGTGTCCATGATCCGGTTCTCGGCGTCCACCAGGACGACGTGCGGCTCGTAGGTGCGCGCCTCGGCGTCCGAGAGCATCCCGTACGCGATGAGGATGACCACGTCGCCCGGGTGCACCAGGTGCGCGGCGGCGCCGTTGATGCAGATCTGCCCGGACCCGGCCTCCCCCGCGATGACGTAGGTGGTGAGCCGGGCGCCGTTGGTCACGTCCACGACGTCCACCTGCTGGCCGGGCAGCAGGTCGGCGGCCGCGAGCAGGTGCGCGTCGACCGTGATGGAGCCGACGTAGTGCAGGTCGGCCTGGGTCACGGTGGCCCGGTGGATCTTGCCGATCATCATCGGCCGCAGCAGCGAGGTCATGGTCACGCCCACCTCACGTCGGAGTTGTCGATCAGCCGGGTCGCGCCCACGGTGGCCGCGAGCGCCAGGACGGCCGTGCGCCCGGCCAGGTCCGCGGGGCCGCCGGTGACGTCCTCGAACGTCGCGGGGTCCACGAGCGCCACGTAGTCGGTGCCGACGGCGGCGCCGTCCAGCACGGCCCGCGCGGCGGCGAGCACCGCGTCGGACCCGCCGCCCGCCACCGCGGCGTCCCGGCCCGCCGCCAGCGCGCGGCTCAGCGCGAGGGCCTGCTCCCGCTCCGCGGGCGACAGGTACGCGTTCCGCGACGACAGGGCGAGCCCGTCGGCGTCCCGGACGGTCGGCGCGCCCACGACCTCGACCGGCACGTCCAGGTCCCGCACCATGCGGCGGACCGCGGCGAGCTGCTGCACGTCCTTGCGCCCGAACAGCGCGACGTCCGGCGCGACCAGGTGCATCAGCTTGAGCACCACGGTGAGCACGCCGTCCAGGTGCCCGGGGCGGGTCGCGCCCTCGTGCACGGTGCCGACCGCGCCCGCGGACACCCGGACGCCCGGGTCGCCGTCCGGGTACACGACGTCGGCGGTCGGGGCGAACACGACGTCGCCCGCGCCCAGCAGGTCCGGGCCGGTGAGCGAGGCCAGGTCGCCCGCCAGGTCGCGCGGGTAGCGGTCCAGGTCCTCGGCGGGGCCGAACTGCAGCGGGTTGACGAAGATCGTCACCACCACCTGCTCGCCCCGCCCGCGCGCCTCGCGCACCAGCGACAGGTGCCCGGCGTGCAGCGCGCCCATGGTCATCACGACGGCGCGGCCGCCGCCGGGTCGGGCCGCCAGCGCGTCCGCGAGCTCCTGGCGCGTGCGCGCCAGCGTGGGGGCACCCGTGCGTGCCTCGGTCATGCCTGGTCCTCCTGGTCGGCGCCGGGCGCGTCCGTCCCGCCCTCGCCCTCGTCGTCGTGCGCGCCGTGCACCGTACTCCCGTCCGGTCCCCCGGCGTGAGCCGGGCCGGCACCACCCGGGGTGGCACCGGGCGCCGGCGGGGGGCCGGCGTCCGCCGCCGGGTCCCCCGTCGCCAGCGCGTCCAGTAGCGCCCGCCCCTGCTCGGCGCGCAGCAGCCCGGCCGCGAGCGCCCGCCCGGTCGCCGCGCGGGACAGCGCCCGGTAGGACGCCGCCACGTCGGTGGCCCCCGTCCGCACGCCGAGGTCGGTCAGCACGTCGAGGTGGTCGGCGACCGTGCCCGCGTCGCCGCGCCGCACCGGCCCCGTGAGCGTCGTGACGGCGCCGTTGGTGACCTCGCCCGCGGCGTCCCGGCCGCCGCCCGCCGACTCGGCCCGCAGCGCGCCGTCGAGCGCCGCCGTCAGCAGCGGCCGCAGCACGGCGCCGGGGTCGGCCACCCCGGCCGCCGCGAGCGCCTGCCCGGCCTGCGCGACCAGCACGACCAGGTGGTTCGCGCCGTGCGCCAGGGCGGCGTGGTAGAGGGGGCGGGCCGCCTCGTCCAGCACGACGGGCTCGCCGCCCATCTCGACCACCAGCGCCTGCCCGATCGGCAGCACCGGGGCCGGCGCGGTGACGGCGAACGTGCAGCCGACCAGCCGGGACAGGTCGAGCGACGTGCCCGTGAACGTCATCGCCGGGTGCAGGGCGATCGGGATGACCCCCTGGGCCCGCGCCGGGTCGAGCACCGCCGCCCCGTACCGGCCGGCGGTGTGCACCACGATCTGCCCCGCCTGCCACGCACCGGTGGCCGCCAGCCCGGACACCAGCTCGGCCAGGGCGTCGTCCGGCACCGCGAGCAGCACCAGCTCCGAGCGGCGCACCACCTCGGGCACGTCCAGCACCGGCACGCCCGGCAGCAGCGTGTCGGCCCGCTCGCGGGACGCCTCGGACACCGCGCTCACGCCGACGACCGGGTGCCCGGCCGCGCGCAGGGCGCTGCCCAGCACCGCGCCGACCCGGCCCGCGCCGACGACGCCGATCCCCAGCCGCGTCATGCCCGGCGCATCCACTGCTCGGGCCCCGCCCCGGCGCGCGCGGACCTGGCCCGCGCCGCCTGCTCGTCCAGGAGGCCGGCGGCGACCCGCTGGTCCAGGTGGTCGACCCGCGGGGACACCGGTCCCGGCGTGGAGTGCAGCTGGAACGACGCCAGGCCGAGCCGGCGCTGCAGCGGCCCCTGCTCCAGGCCGAGCGACTGCGTCCGCTCGTGCGGCACGACGACGAGCTGGCGCACCAGCACCCCCGAGCGCAGCACCAGCGCCCGGTCGGTGACCGTCACGCCGTGCCGGCGCCAGCCGACCGGGTCCAGCCACCGCGACCGGCGCGGGGCGACGGCCCAGCCGCCGTCCGCCTGTCTGCCCGTCAGCCCCGCGTCGACCAGCGCGCGCGGGTCCGCGGTGCCCAGGTCCGGCAGCACCAGCCACAGCGCGAGCATCGCGTCCTCGCGGGTGCCGACCGGCAGCAGCACGTTCTCCGTCTGGGCCTGGTCGCCGCTGCTGCCGTAGCCCGCGACGTTCACCTCGACCCGCCACCAGTCGGGGCGCCGCCACAGCAGGCCCTGGGTGACCCGGACGGCCTGCACCCGGCCGGGCGGCACGGTCTGCGCCCGGGACTCGGTCAGGCCGTGCCGCAGCCGGATGCCGTCCGGGGAGATCGCCGCGCGGAAGTTCGCGCCGCGGTTGAACCGCGTCCAGGTGTACGACACGACGCCGAGCAGCGCGGGCAGCAGGGCGAACGCCGAGCCGACCTGGCCGGTGCCGGCGATCAGGGCGCCGACCGCGCCGAGCATCACGACGAGCCAGATCGTCGCCGAGGACAGCAGCGTGGACGCCAGCAGCCGGCCGACCGGCACCTCGTACACGGGGCGCTCGGGGGCGACGGGGGCGGGCCCGTCCCAGTCGTCGTCGGCACC
>NZ_JAKRMS010000035.1 GCF_022346185.1 Cellulomonas sp. ACRRI
GGGGAAGTGGGGAGAGCGGGTGCGCGTTCACCTCCCGCGCCGGGGTCGGCGCCGCTTAGGCTTCCCCCAGTCGACCGAGGGGGTCCCCATGCCCGTAGCCGTGCCCGGCGCGTCCGAGATGGACGAGCTCATCACCGTGACGGACCGGATGCGCGCGAGCATCGCCCGCGTCATCACCGGCCGCCCCGAGCTGGTCCGCACCGCCGTGGCCGTGCTGCTCGCCGAGGGGCACCTGCTCCTCGAGGACGTCCCGGGCGTCGGCAAGACGACGCTGGCCAAGGCCCTCGCCCGCACGATCGACTGCACCGTCGGCCGCGTGCAGTTCACCCCGGACCTGCTGCCGAGCGACCTGACCGGCGTCACGATCTACCGCGCCGCGACCCAGGAGTTCGAGTTCCGGCCGGGTCCGGTGTTCTCGCACATCGTGATCGGCGACGAGATCAACCGCGCCTCGCCCAAGACGCAGTCCGCCCTCCTGGAGTCCATGCAGGAGGCCCAGGTCACGGTCGACGGCACCTCCTACCCGCTCCCCCGGCCGTTCCTCGTGGTCGCCACGCAGAACCCGGTCGAGATGGAGGGCACCTACCCGCTGCCCGAGGCGCAGCGCGACCGGTTCATGGCGCGGCTCACCGTCGGCTACCCGACCGCCGAGGCCGAGCTCGCGATGCTCGACACCCAGGAGACGTCCGACCCGCTGGCGACCGTCGTGCCGGTCACCGACGCCGCGCAGGTCACCCGGCTGATCGAGTCGACGCGCCACCTGTACGCGTCGACCGCGGTGAAGCAGTACGTGGTCGACCTGGTCTCCGGCACCCGGGACGACCCGGCGCTGCGGCTGGGCGCCTCGCCCCGCGCCGCGATCCAGCTGCTGCGCGCCGCCAAGGGCCTCGCCGCCGTCGAGGGCCGGGACCACGTGCTCCCCGACGACGTGCAGCAGCTCGCCGAGCCGGTGCTGGCGCACCGCGTCATCCTCAGCGCCGAGTCGCGCCTGTCCGGCCGCAGCGGGCAGGACGTGATCGGCGACCTCGTCGCCCGCGTGGCCGTCCCCGCGCCGGCCCGCGCGGCGGTGCGCGACCGGACCGCGGCGGGCTGATGCGCCTGCGCCCGACCCGCCGCGGCGTGGGCCTCGTGGTCCTCGGCCTGGCCGTGGGCGCGACCGGCACCGCGTTCGGGTCCACCGACCTGCTGACCATCGGGACGCTCCCCGTCCTGCTGGTCGTGCTCGGCATGCTGGCCGTCGGCGTCGTCGACCCCGGACGCGGCCAGGGCCTGCGCACCCGCCGCACGGTGCAGCCCGACCCGGTGCACGTCGGCCGGACCGCCGACGTGCAGGTCGAGGTCGGGCTCGCCCGCGGCGCGTCGCGGGCCCGGCTGACCGACCTCCAGCTCCGCGAGCAGGCCGCCGTCGAGCTGTCCGGCGGCCGGCCGCTGCGCGCCACCGTCGCCCGCGAGCCGCGCGCCGTCCGCCTGCGCTACCCCGTGCACGCGACCCGGCGCGGCCGCTGGGCGCTCGGGCCCCTGGTGGTCACCCGCACCGACCCGTTCGGCGTCGCCCGGGTCCGTGCCACCCTCGGCGCCCGGGAGACGGTCACCGTGTGGCCGGCCGTCGTGGACCTGCCGGTGCCGCGCGAGCTGCTGGTCGCCGAGCCCGAGCGGTCCGTCGTCGGCGCCCGGTCCGCCGCCCCCGACGACGCCGCGCTGCGCGACTACCGCGTCGGCGACGACCTGCGCCGCGTGCACTGGCCCAGCAGCGCCCGCCGCGGCGAGCTCGTCGTCCGGTCCGACGAGCGCGCCGGGATGCGCCCGGTCACCGTGCTGCTCGACCAGCCGGCCCCCGGGGACGCGCTCGAGTGGTGCATTTCGCTGGCCGCGTCGATCGCCCTCGCGACCCACGGCGCCGGCCACCCGACCCACCTGCTGACCGGGACCGCCGCCGACGACCCGCGCGCCGTCCGGCTCGAGGCGCCCGGCCGCCAGCAGCTGCTCGAGGCGACCGTCGACCTGTCCGGGCAGCCCGACGCGGCGACGGCCGAGGCCGCCCTGCTCGCGGAGATCCGCGGTCTGGACGAGGCCGACGGCGGGTCCGGGCTGGTCATCGCCGTGCTCGGCCCGCAGGGCCCCGCGGGGCGTGCCGCGCTCGCCGGGGTCAGCCAGACCCGCCCGGGGTGGGCGCTCGTGCGCGGCGCGGACGACGACGAGCGGGCCACCGCCACGGCGCGGCAGCTGCGCCGCGCCGGATGGCGCGTCGCCCAGGCCGAGCCGGGCGCCGACCTCGCGGCGACCTGGTGGCGGCTGACGGGCGGCGCGGCGTGAGCGGCGGGGCGACCCTGCGCCGCGGCTGGCGCTCCCCCGCGGCCACCGCGCTGACCGCCGTCGCCACCTGCACGGCCCTCGGCGCGATGTCGGGCCTGCTCGCCGGCGGCACCTGGGTGCTCCGCGCGGTCCTCGCCGTCGCCGGCGCGGCGCTGGTGGTGGGCGGCACCCGCAGCCTGACCCGGTCCACCTGGCTGCCGTCGCTCGTCGGTCTGCTGGTCGGCGCGTACGCGCTGCTCGCCTTCTACGCCACGCCGCCAGGGGGCAACCCCCTGCTGGTCGGGCCCGGCACGGTCCGGCACGCGGACCAGCTCGTGCAGCAGGCGGCGCAGCTCATCGAGACGTCGGTCGTGCCGATGGCCGTCTGGCCGCCGGTCGAGCTCATCCTCGTGGCCGCGGCGGTCCTGGTCTTCCTGGCCGCCGATCTGCTCGCGGTGGGCTGCGGCATGCCGGCGCTGACCGGCATCGCGTACGTCGCCGTGTGGACGCCCGCCGTGGTGCTCGGCTTCCCGGGCAGCACCTGGGCGCTCGCCGCGACGGGCTTCTGCTACCTGCTCCTGCTCGCGCTCGCCCAGCCCCCGGTGTCCCGCGACGGCGCCGGGCGGCGCGCCGGCGTCGTGCTGGCCGGGGCCGCGGGTCTGGTCGCGGTGACCCTCGCGGCGGGCCCGGCCGTCTCGGCAGTGCCGGTGTGGTCGTGGGTCGACCTGCCCGACGTGGGCACCGGCGCGGTGGGGCCGGTCCGGCTCGCGGACGACCTGGACCTCCGGGAGAGCCTGCGCGACCAGTCCTCCCAGGTCGTGCTCACGTACACCGTCGAGCGCGTGGACGACGACGCCGACGGCCCCGCCGCCACCGCGTCGCTCGTCGGCCCGCTGCGCTCGTTCACGCTCCGCGACTTCGACGGCCGGTCCTGGCAGCGCGAGCCCGGCGCCGACCTGACCGAGTGGGACCCCGAGGGCCTGCTCGCGTCGGACCGGTCCCTGATCGGGGCCGCCCCCGAGGCCTCCCGCGGCACCCTCACCGACGTCGACGTCAGCATCGGCGCCCTCCGCGAGCAGCGGCTGCCCGTCACCACCTTCCCGCGGACCGTGCAGATCGACGGCCCGTGGACGTACGACGCCGCCCGGGACGAGGTGGTCAGCCGCGACCGCACCGAGGCGGGCGGGCGCTACCACATGGTCGTGGAGGTCCCGGACCTCAGCCCCGACGTGCTGCGCACCTCCTCCGGCGACGTGCCGGAGGAGGTGCAGGGCTACCTCGACGTGCCCGACACCGAGCACGCCGACGACCTGCGCGCCCTCGCCGCCGAGCTCACCGCCGACGCCACGACGCCCTACGACCAGGCGCTCGCCCTGCAGACCTACTTCCGCGACGGCACCCAGTTCCGCTACGACACCTCGATCGACCCCGGGGAGAGCGACGACGCCGTCTGGGACTTCCTGCAGAGCCGCCGCGGGTACTGCGTCCAGTTCGCCACCTCGATGACCGTGCTCGCCCGCACGCTCGGCATCCCCGCCCGGCTCGGCGTCGGCTTCCTGCCCGGCGAGCTCGGCACCGACCGCTCGTACCGGGTCACCGGCGCCGACGCGCACGCCTGGCCCGAGCTGTACTTCCCCGGCACCGGCTGGGTCCGGTTCGAGCCGACCCCGGCCGTGCAGACCGGACCGCCGCCGTCGTGGAGCAACCCGTTCAGCGCGTCCGCCCCGACCACCGCGCCGTCCGCCGCCACCCCGCGCGTCACGACCAGCCCGAGCGCCGCCGCCACCACCGCGGCGCCGCAGGACCAGGGCGGCCTGCCCGGCGTCGTCGCGAACCCGCGCACCCGCGGCCCGCTGATCGCGGTCGTCGCGCTGCTCGTCGTCGCCGCGGGCGTCGCCGCCGCGCTGGCGGTGCACCGGCGCAGGCGGCCCGCTCCCGGACTCGCGCCCGAGGTCGCGTGGCGCCGGCTGCGCGACCGGCTCCGGCGTGCCGGCATCACCTGGGCCGACTCCCGGACGCCGCGGCAGGCCGTCGCGGCGGTGCGCGCGCAGGTCGAGGCGCGGCGCGGGCGTCCGCTCGGCCCGGAGGCCGACCGCGCGCTGCTGGCGCTGGCGGGCGCGCTGGAGCGGGAGCGGTACGCGCCGGACCCCGAGGCGTACGACCCCACCGAGCTGCAGAGCTGGGTGGCCGCGGTGCTGACCGACGTCAGCACCCGCGCCCCCGGCGACGGCCCGGCGGCCAGCCCGCTGCCCGCCGAGGCCTGAGCGCCGCGACGCCGAGCCCCGCGGACCCTTCGGGCTCGGCGCTTCGGCCCGAGATCGGTGCATCGGCCCGGGATCAGTGCATCGACCCGAGATCGGTGGTCGCAAGCACCGATCTCGACAGGAACCACCGATGTCGCGGCCGCCGCGGGAGCCGAGCACCCTCGCCGCGGCGCGGGGCGAGCCGCCGGACCGCGTCGCGGCGCGCGACGGTGTGCCGGGCGCGCCGCGCCCGCGCGGGTCCCTGGCGGGCCGGCCCCGGGCGACGGCGCCCCGCAGGCGCGCGCGGGCCCGCCTCGGTGAGGCGGGCCCGGGTGCGGTGGTGCCGCCGGGGTCAGGCGGGCGTGAGCGGGGTCGTCAACGACCCTGGTCGCGCCGCTTGTCCCAGCGGTCCTCCATGCGTGACATGAAACCCTTCTTGGCCTTGGGAGCCGCAGGGCGCGGTGCGGTGCTGCCGTCGGGCCGCACGACGCCGACCGGCCCGCCACCGTGGCGCGGGCGCGTGAACGCGATCGCGACGGAGGCGAACATGACGACGAAGCCCAGCACACCCAGCCACACCTGCGACTGCGCGGCACCCACCACCAGCAGCAGCAGCCCCAGGACGGCACCGATGCCGCCCAGGACGTACCGCAGGACCGGCTTGCGTCCACGCGATGTCAGCGTGTTCGCGAGCCGGGGATCATCAGACGTGAGCTGACGCTCCATCTGCTCCAGTACACGTTGTTCGTACTCGGAGAGAGGCATTCCAACCCCCGTGCTCCGCCGTCGGGACTACTTCACCTCAGGATAGATGGCCGTCGGCCAACTCGGTAGTCGAGCGCTCCCCCGCAGCGGGTGACCCTGCCGACACCTCGCGCGCGGACCGCCCCACCGCGGGGGTCCCGGCGCCGATCGCCGCACGCCCGAACCGCGCGCGCACCAGGTCCATGGCGCGCTCGGCGTCCCGCCGCGCGTCGGGGTTCGACGCGGCGGCCTCGTCGAGGGTCGGCTGGCGGACGACCTCCGCGGCCGGCACCAGACCCTCCGCCCGGACCCCGACGAGCCGCACCGGGAGTCCGCCCAGGTCCGCCGCGGCGAGCAGGTCGCGGGCCACCAGGTACAGCTCGCGGCCCACGTCGGTCGGCTGCGGCAGCGTCCGGGACCGGGTGAGCGTCCGGAAGTCCGAGGTGCGCACCTTCACCGCGACGGTGCGGGCGACCAGCCGCTGCGCGCGGAGCCGGCCGGCGCACCGGTCCGCCAGCTCGAGCGCCTTGCTCTCGACCACCCGCATGTCCCGGACGTCGACGGCGAACGTCTCCTCCGCGCCGACGCTCTTCTCCTCGCGGCCCGGCGTGACCGGCCGCGGGTCCCGCCCCCAGGCGAGGTCGTGCAGGTGCGCGCCCGCGACCTTGCCGACGGCGCGCTGCACGACGGACACGTCGCTGTCGGCGAGCTCGGCGACGGTGCGGATGCCCCAGCGCTCGAGCGCGGCGGCGGTCCGCTCCCCGACCCCCCACAGCGCGCCGACCGGCAGCACCCGGAGGAAGTCGAGGGTGGCGGCCCGCGGCACCAGCAGCACCCCGTCGGGCTTGGCGTGCCCGGAGGCGAGCTTGGCGACGAACTTCGTGGCACCGATGCCGACGGAGCAGGTGATGCCGTGCCGGGCCTGGACCCGCTCGCGGATGAGCGCCGCGATCCGGGTGGGGCTGCCGAGCCGGCGCCGGGCGCCGCTGACGTCGAGGAAGGCCTCGTCCACGCTCACCTGCTCGACGAGGGAGGTGACGTCGTGCAGCACCTCCATGACGCTGCGCGACACCTCCGTGTAGGCGGCGTGGTCCGGCGGGACGACGATCGCCTGCGGGCACATCCGCAGCGCCACGGCCATCGGCATCGCCGAGTGCACGCCGAACGCGCGCGCCTCGTACGTCGCGGCGAGCACCACGGAGCGCTCGGAGCCGCCGACGATCACGGGCTTCCCGCGCAGGTGCGGCCGCCGTGCCAGCTCCACGGAGGCGAAGAACGCGTCCATGTCGACGTGCAGGATCGAGCAGCCGTCCTCCTCGGCGCCCCAGTCGCGCTTCGCGTCCTGCGACCGCGGGCCGCGGCTCATCCGGCCCGCGCCGCCTCGACCTCGGCCGCCGCGCTCTCCAGCTCGGCGCGGACCAGGTCCAGGAAGTCCTCGGCGTGGCACAGCACCTGCTCGGCGCGCTCGGCGGAGACCGCGTCGAACCGCCCCGCGTCGACGGCCGCGCGCAGCCCGGCGCCGGCGGCGAAGTACCCGGACCACCGGCTCATCTCCGGGGCGACCCGGTCGAGCAGCTCCCACACCGTGCGCGGGCCGCGGCGCGCGGACAGCGGCTGCCGCTCGGCGAGCACGGCCGCGCCGGCCCGGAGCGCGGCGAGGTGCGCGTGGGTGAACTGCTCCCAGGGCTCGGAGGAGAACTGGGCCGCGACCAGCTCGGCGTCGGCACGCTGCAGCAGCTCGGCCGTGCGGCCCGACAGCCCGGGCGCCGCACTCCGCAGGGCACGAAGGGTCTTGACCGGCATCGCGCACCTCCCTCTCTCGACTGCTCCAGTATCGAACACCTGTTCGAACGCGTCAACCCGTACGGTGGCCGGATGGCGTCCCGTGGCCGGTCCGGCCGAACCAGCAGGTCGGACAGGACCGTCGGGGGCCGGCGACCTGCTCCAGAGTCCCACCGGCCACCGACACGCGGCCGCGGGACGGGGTCGGGCGGCCCGCAGGCCTGGCCGGACGGACCCGTCCCGATCGCCACCGGGACCGCCGAGGTCCTGCGCTCCCCCGACGACCCGGACGCCGTGACCCTGCTGGTGAACGGGGTGCCGAGCTCGCACCTCGACCTCGGCGACCCCGAGCGCCTCGACTTCGAGTACATGCAGCAGATCGCGGCGGTGCTGGACCACCTGCCGACCGCGGACGGCCCGTTCCGCGCGGTCCACCTGGGCGCCGCGGGCTGCGCGCTGGCGCGGTGGGGGCACGCGCGGTTCCCGGGCGCCCGGCAGATCGCCGTCGACCTCGACCCGGTGCTGGTGGCCCTCGTGCGCGACTGGTTCGACCTCCCCCGGTCCCCGGCGCTGCGCCTGCGGGCGGGCGAGGCGCGCGCGGAGCTCGGCACGCTCCCGGACGCCAGCGCGGACGCGGTCGTGCGCGACGTGTTCGCCGGCGACCGCACGCCCCCGCACGTGACCACCGAGGAGTTCGTCCGGGACGTCGCCCGCGTGCTGCGGCCCGGCGGCGTGTACCTCGCGAACTGCGCCGACCGCCCGCCGCTCGCCCTCGCGCGCGCCGAGGCCGCGACGCTCGGTGCCGTGTTCCGGCACGTGGGCGTCGTCGCCGAGCCCGCCGTGCTGCGCGGGCGGCGGTACGGGAACCTCGTGCTCGCCGGCACGGACGACCCGGCGCTGCTGGCGGACGCCGGGCTGGCGCGCGACCTGCGGTCCCTGCCCGTGCCGGCGCGGCTCCTCGTCGACGAGGACCTCACGGCGTTCGTCGGCCGCGCCGCGCCGTTGCGCGACGCCGCGCCGGAGCTGGTGCCGGAGGCCGGTGCCGACCGCGAGCCGGAGCCCCTCCCGCCGGCCTGACCCGCACCCGGCCCCGGACGCGGACGAGGCCGCACCCCGGGAGGGGGTGCGGCCTCGTCGTGCGATCGGCCCGCGGGGGCGACCGTCAGATCAGAGCGGGCGGACCTTCTCCGCCTGCGGGCCCTTGGGGCCCTGGGTGATCTCGAACTCGACGCGCTGGCCCTCGTCGAGCGAGCGGTAGCCCTGGGAGTCGATGGCCGAGTAGTGCACGAAGACGTCGGCGCCGCCGCCGTCCTGGGCGATGAAGCCGTAGCCCTTCTCAGCGTTGAACCACTTGACAGCACCCTGTGCCATGTTCTTGTCCTTCTGTCCATCCGGTGACGGTGCCGGGAACTCCCCGGACCGTGCCGCAATGCCTATCCCGCGTCCTGCACCGGGTGGACCAGCCGGATGGCTGGAAGGTGCCGCGCGGGTGTCCCCGGAAGGGGGCCCGACCGGCGCCGGTCAAGCGTCAGTACGTCACTGCAACACGGCGATCCTCTCACGCAGGTCATCGCGACGCCACGGTTCTCCCGGGCCCGATGTCGCGTCGATCACAACGATCCGGTCACGGTGCGATCACAGCACGACCACACCGACCGACCGGTCGGCAGGGGTTCAGACCGCGAGCCCCGGATGCGCCCGGCGGGCCCCCCGGCGGCCGAGCAGCATCGCCCCGACGCCGAGCGCCCAGGGCACCGCGACCCACGCGAACGCGGCCCGGAAGGCCGCGAGGTCCCGCGCGCCGCTCCCGGCACCGCCGCCGGAGGCCGCGTCCAGCACGATCCCGACGACGAGCATCGTCGCCAGCGCACCGACGAACCCGCCGGTGTTGACGAAGCCGGTCGCCGTGCCGAGCCGCCGCGGCGGCGTGCAGGACCGCGCGACGTCGAACGCCACCAGCGACGTCGGGCCACCGACCGCCACGACCACCACGAACCCGCACAGCACCGCGTACGGCACGGGCTCCGACGGCAGGGTGACCGACAGCCAGGCCAGCCCGATCGCCGCCGACGTCCCCAGGGCCAGCGGCATCCGCGCGCGCGGGTGCCGGCCCACGACGACCCCGATGACGGGGCCGGCGACGACCGCGGCCACGACGTTGAGCGTGAGCAGCGCGCTCGCCTCGCCCGCGGTCCGCCCCTGGCCCTCGACGAAGAACGCGTACCCCCACAGCAGCACGACGACGTGGTTGCTGAACTGACCGGAGAAGTGCATCCAGAACGCCAGGCGCGCCCCGGGGTCGCCGAGGACCGCGCGCAGCGCCCCGGGCTCGCGGGGCGCTCGCGCGCGCGCCGGGCGCCACCGCCGGCGCAGGAGACCCGCGCGCCACCACGGTGCTGGTGCGGCGCCGGCGGCCAGGCCCGCCGCGACCCCCGCCTCGGCCTGCTCCCCCGCCGACGCGCCCGGCTCCCCGGGCGACCCGGGCCCGCCGGGGACGTCCGGCTCGACCGGCGCGTCCCGCACCACCGCGACCACGGCGACGGTCGCGACGACCCCCACGGCGGCGACCGACAGGAACGTGGTCCGCCAGCCCTCGGCGTGCAGCAGGGCGACGACGGGGACGGCCGACAGCACCTGCCCGAGCTGCCCGAGGCTGCCGGTGAGCTGGGTCATGACCGGGACCCGCCGCGCCGCGAACCACGCCGGCACGAGCCGCACCACCGAGACGAACGTCAGCGCGTCGCCCGCGCCGACCAGCACCCGGCCGGCGAGCACCCAGCCCGCGGACGGGGCGAGCGCCAGCACCGTCTGCCCGAGCGCCATCACGGCCGCGCCGGACGCGACGAGGACCCGGGGGCCGTACCGGTCGAGCAGCACGCCGACGGGCACCTGGAGCAGCGCGTAGACGACCAGCTGCGCGACCGCCATCGTCGCCAGCAGCGCCGAGGAGACCCCGAACAGCTCGGTGACCTCGAGCGTGGCGACGCCGAGGGACGACCGGTTCATGATCGCGACGACGTACGCGCCGACCGCGACGGACCAGACGAGCAGGGCGCGGCGGTCGGTGGTCACGTGCAGCCATTCTGCCCGCCCGGGCGCGGGGCCCGGACGAGTCGGCGGTCACACCGCGGTCAGAACCCCGTGCCCGGCCCCTTCTCGTCGCCCTGCTGGGCGAGGAACCGCTCGAACTCCGCGCCGAGCTCGTCGGCGGTCGGCAGCTCCGCGGTCTCGGCGAGCAGGCTCGGCCGCCCGATGTTCCGGGCGAACGCGTCGTACTGCTGCTCGAGCGCGTGCACCACCGTCTGCACCTCGGGCTGCTCCTCGACCTGGCGCTCGACCTCCAGCATCGTCTCGGACGCGGCCTCGGTCAGCGCCCCGAGGTCGAGCTCCAGCCCGGCGGCGCGCTGGACGTGCTCCAGGCCGGTGATGGACGCCTGCGGGAACGGCGACTGCGCGAGGTAGTGCGGGACGTGCACCGCGAAGCCCATGGCGTCGTGACCGGACTGGCCGAGCCGGATCTCCAGCAGGGTGCCCGCGGAGGCGGGTACCTGCACGGTGCCGAACCAGGACGTGTAGTCCGCGACCAGCTCCGGCCGGTTGGCGTGGGCGGTGACCGACAGCGGGCGGGTGTGCGGGATCCCCATCGGGATGCCGTGCAGCCCGACCGTGAGCGGGACGTCGAACCGCTCGACGATCTGCCGCACGGCGGCGGCGAACCGCTCCCACTGGACGTCCGGCTCGACGCCGTGCAGCAGCAGGAACGGCACCCCGGAGGTGTCGCGCACCAGGTCGACGGCGAGCTCGGGCTCGTCGTACTCGCCCCAGTGGTCGCCCTCGAAGGTGGCGGTGGGGCGGCGGGAGCGGTAGTCGAGCAGCTGGTCGACGTCGAACGTCGCCAGCCGCTCGGTCGGGAGCTGCTCGGTCAGGTGCTCGGCCGACAGCCGCCCGGCGCCGCCGGCGTCCACGAAGCCGCGCACGGCGTGCACGAGCACCGGCCCGCTGCCGCCCGCGGTCCGCGCCTCGACCTCGGCGGCGACCGCCGGGTCGACGGCGTAGATCTCGCTCGGGTCCAGCATGGGGTCCTCCCTGGGGGTCAGTCCGCGCGCCGCCCGGGGGGCGGCGTCCTGAGGGTGACAACACCGCGGGCGCCCCGGCTCTTCCCGACGCCGTGGCGGATCTTCCAGCAGGCCGCCCGCCCGTGCCGGGGCGGGCCGACCGCCACCCGGTCGGTCGTCGCACACCCCGCCCGGCATGGTGGAGAATGGACGGCCGCTCCGGCGCCCGTCGACCCCGTCGACCCGCGCGGGCGCGGCGCAGGACGGTGGTGCCACCCGGGGGTCCGGGCGCCACGGGGACGACCGACGGGAGCACGCGTGACCGGGATCGAGGCGCAGCTGGCGGCCGAGCAGGAGGTCGTCGACGGCCTGTACGCGCGGCTGGACGAGCTGCGGGCGGGCACCCGCGACCGGCTGGCGGAGGTCCGCCGGGTGGGCCCGTCGGGCTCGCCCCAGAACCGCTCGGAGCGGGACGCGTTCGCCACGCTCTACGAGGACCGCCTCGCTCGCCTGGAGGCCGTGGAGGACCGCCTGGCGTTCGGCCGGCTGGACCTGGCCGACGGCGGGCGCCGGTACATCGGCAGGATCGGGCTGAACGACGACGAGCACGCCTCGATCCTGACGGACTGGCGCGCGCCGGCGGCGCAGTCGTTCTACCGCGCGACCTCCGCGAACCCGGACGGCGTCGTGCAGCGCCGGCACCTCGTCACCCGCGGGCGCCGCGTGACCGGACTCGAGGACGAGGTCATCGACCTCGACGTGCTCGCCGACGAGGAGGCCGCCGCCCGGCTCGGCGCCCTGTCCGGCGAGGGCGCGCTCCTGGCGGCGCTGGCCGCCCGGCGCACCGGCCGGATGGGCGACATCGTCGCGACCATCCAGGCGGAGCAGGACGCGATCATCCGCGCGGACCTCGCCGGCGCCCTCGTCGTCCAGGGCGGCCCCGGCACCGGCAAGACCGCCGTGGCCCTGCACCGCGCCGCCTACCTGCTGTACGCGCACCGTCGCGTCCTGGAGCGCTCCGGCGTGCTGCTGCTCGGCCCCAGCCGCACCTTCCTGCGGTACATCGACCAGGTGCTCCCGTCCCTGGGCGAGACCGGTGTCGTGTCGACCACGGTCGGCGAGCTGTTCCCCGGCGTCGTCGCGACCGGGTCCGAGGACGACGCCGTCGCCGAGATCAAGGGCCGCCCGGTCTGGCGGAAGATCATCGAGCGCGCCGTGCGGCAGCGGCAGCGCGCGCCGCAGCAGCCGACGGTCGTGACCGTCGACGGCCACCGCATCGTCGTGAAGCCGTCCGACGTGCGCGGCGCGATCAACCACGCCCGCCGCGGCCACCGGCCGCACAACCAGGCGCGCGTGACCTTCGTGCGCGACATGCTGGGCCGGCTCGCGGAGCAGTACGTCAGCCAGCTCGGCTGGTCGGTCGCGCCGGACGAGCGCGGCGAGATCCTCGAGGAGCTGCGCACCACCCGGGAGATCCGGATCGCGCTCAACCTCGCGTGGATGCCCCTGACCCCGCAGGGCCTGGTGTCCGCCCTGCTGTCGAAGCCGGCCCGCCTCGACGCCGCCGCGCCGGAGCTGTCCGCGCACGAGCGCGCCGCCCTGCTCCGCGACGCCGACGCCCCGTGGACCGAGGCCGACGTCCCGCTGCTCGACGAGGCCGCGGAGCTGCTCGGCGAGGACGACCAGGCCGCCCGCGCCCAGGCGAAGCACGACGCCGCGCAGCGCGCCCAGGAGCTCGACTACGCCCGGCAGGTGCTGGAGCAGTCCGGCACCGGGCTGGTGTCGGCCGAGCTGCTGGCCGACCGGTTCGCCGCGACCGGCCCGGCGCTCACCACCGCCGAGCGCGCCGCCGCCGACCGCACCTGGACCTACGGCCACGTGGTGGTCGACGAGGCGCAGGAGCTGTCCCCGATGGCGTGGCGGATGGTGCTGCGCCGGGTGCCGACCCGGTCGCTGACCGTCGTCGGCGACGTGGCGCAGACCTCGACCGCCGCCGGTACCCGGGACTGGGCCGCGACGTTCGACCGGATCCTGGCGGGCGGCTGGCGGCTGGCGGAGCTGACCGTGAACTACCGGACGCCCGCCTCGGTGGCCCGCGCGGCCGAGCGCGTGGGCCGCGCGGCCGGGCTGCCGCTGACGCCGACGACCTCGGCGCGGGACGTCGAGGACGCGCTGCGCACCGAGCAGGTCGACGCGGCGGCGGTGCCCGCGGCGGTCGCCCGGCACGCGGAGGCCGCGCTCGCCGCGGTCCGCGACGCGAGCGGCGCGGGGCGGGTGGCCGTCATCGCGGCGCCGGAGGCGCTGCCCGCGCTCGCCCGGGCGCTGCCGCAGGCCGGCGCCACCCGCGCCGGCGCGCCCGACCTGGACGCGCCCCTGACGCTGATGTCGCCGACCCAGAGCAAGGGCCTGGAGTTCGACGCCGTGGTCCTGGTCGAGCCCGCGGACGTGCTCAAGAGCGGGGCGGGCGACCTCTACGTGGCGATGACCCGGCCGACGCAGTCGCTCCGGGTGGTGCACAGCCGGCCGCTCCCCGCGGGCTGGGAGGCGGGCTGACGCGGGGCACCGGTGTCCGAGGACCGGGACCGGCTTGGAACCGTGCGCCCGGAGGCGCACCATAGGCGCGTGCTACGCGCCCTGCTCCTCGAGAACCTGCATCCTCAGGCCCGCACCATCATGGAGGCGGCCGGCTACGAGGTCGTCACGCGCTCCGGCGCGCTCGACGAGTCCGAGCTGATCGAGGCCCTGCAGGGCGTGCACCTGCTCGGCATCCGGTCCAAGACCCAGGTGACCGAGGCGGTGCTCGACGCCGCGCCGGACCTGGTCGCGATCGGCGCCTACTGCATCGGCACGAACCAGATCGACCTGCACGCGGCCGCGTCCCGCGGCGTGGCGGTGTTCAACGCCCCGTTCTCGAACACCCGCTCGGTCGTCGAGATCGCGCTGGCCGACATCATCGCGCTGACCCGGCGGCTCACGGTGCTCGACCGGTCGATGCACGACGGCGTCTGGAACAAGTCGGCGGACGGCGCGCACGAGGTGCGCGGCCGCACGCTCGGCATCGTCGGCTACGGCAACATCGGCACCCAGCTGTCCGTGCTCGCCGAGAACCTCGGCATGTCGGTCGTGTTCTACGACACCGCCGAGAAGCTCGCGCTGGGCAACGCCCGTCGGGCCGAGACGCTGGACGAGCTGCTCGACGTCGCCGACATCGTGACCCTGCACGTCGACGGCCGCAGCGGCAACGCCGGCCTGTTCGGCGCCAAGCAGTTCGCCCGGATGCGAGAGGGCGCGATCTTCCTCAACCTGTCCCGCGGCTTCGTCGTCGACTACGCGGCGCTGCGCGACGCGGTGCTCGCCGGGCACGTGGCCGGCGCGGCCGTGGACGTGTTCCCGGTCGAGCCGAAGCGCAAGGGCGACCCGTTCACCTCCGAGCTGCGCGGCCTGCCGAACGTCATCCTCACCCCGCACACCGGCGGGTCGACGGAGGAGGCGCAGGAGGCGATCGGGCAGTTCGTGTCGAACAAGCTGCGCGACTTCATGAACACCGGCACCACGATGCTCAGCGTCAACCTGCCGAACCTCACGCTCGAGGCCCGCCCCGGCGTGCACCGGCTCACGTACCTGCACCGCAACGTCCCCGGCGTCCTGGCGGCGGTCAACAACACGTTGGCCGAGCACGGCGCGAACATCGAGGGCCAGCTCCTCGCGACCCGCGGCGAGGTCGGCTACGTGGTGACCGACGCCGTGGCGGTGGAGCCCGAGGTCGTCGCGGCCCTGCGCGCACGCCCGGAGACGATCCGCCTGCGCGTCGTCGACTGACGACCCGCGCCGTCCGGCGGGGCGCCCGGCCCACGCGCTAGCGTCGGGCACGTGCACCTCGCCGACGACGCCCGCCACGACCGACTCCCCCTGCGCCGCGCCGGCCGTTCCGGCCTGGACCTGCCCGCGGTGACCCTGGGTCTCTGGCAGAACTTCGGGGACGCCACGCCGTTCGCCGACCAGCGCGCCCTCGTGCTCGCGGCGTTCGACGCCGGCGTCGTGCACCTCGACCTGGCGAACAACTACGGCCCGCCGCCGGGCGCGGCGGAGGAGAGCGTCGGCCGGCTGCTCGCGACCGACCTCGCGCCGTACCGGGACGAGCTCCTCGTCGCGACGAAGGCCGGCTACCGGCAGTGGCCGGGACCGTACGGCGAGTTCGGCTCGCGGAAGTACCTGCTCGCGTCCCTCGACCAGTCGCTGCGCCGGCTCGGCACCGACCGGGTCGACGTGTTCTACAGCCACCGGTACGACCCGAGCACGCCGCTGGAGGAGACCATCGGCGCGCTCAAGACCGCCGTCGACTCCGGCCGCGCGCTGTACGCCGGGATCTCGTCCTACTCCGCCCGCCGCACGGCCGAGGCGCTGGCGGTCGCCGACGACCTGGGCCTGCGGCTGACCCTGCACCAGCCGTCGTACTCGATGCTGAACCGCTGGGTCGAGCAGCCCGACGGCGAGGCCGGCGACCGCAGCCTGCTCGACGTCGCCGGGGAGGCCGGGCTCGGGGTCGTCGCGTTCTCCCCCCTCGCCCAGGGCATGCTCACCCGCAAGTACCTGGGCGGCGTCCCCGAGGACTCCCGGGCCGCGCGGGGCGGGCCGCTGCGCGCCGAGTACCTGAGCGACGAGAACCTGGACCGGGTGCGCGCGCTGAACGCGGTGGCGGAGGCCCGGGGCCAGTCCCTCGCGCAGCTCGCGATCGCCTGGGTGCTGCGCGACCCGCGGGTGACGTCGGTCGCGCTCGGTGCCCGCACCCCGGAGCAGCTCCGGGAGAACCTCGCCGCGGTCGACGGCCCTCCGCTGACCGACGACGAGCTGGCCGAGATCGACCGGCACGCCGTCGACGCGGGGATCAACCTGTGGGGCTCGCGGTCCTCCGACCTGTGACACGCACAGCCAACCCGGTGCCGTCGCGTCGGCCTACGCACACGTAACCTACGCATCCGTAGGTTACGGTGGGCCCGTGACCGACTTCACGCGACCGTGGCACTCCTCCTACGCGCCGGGCGTCCCGCCCGTCGTCGACGTGCCGGAGGAGCCGCTGACCGCCGCTCTCGACCGTGCCGCCGCGGCCTGGCCCGATCGGGTGGCCGTCGACTTCCTGGGCGCGGCCACCACCTACGCCGAGCTCGCGGGCGCGGTGGCCCGCGGCGCGTCGGTGCTCCGCGGCCTGGGCGTGCGCGCGGGCGACCGCGTCGCGATCGTGCTGCCCAACTGCACCTCGCACGTCGTCGCGTTCTACGCCGCGCTGCGGCTCGGCGCCGTCGTCGTCGAGACCAACCCGACCTACACCGCCGACGAGCTCGCGCACCAGCTCGGCGACTCCGGCGCCACCGTCGCCCTCGTGTGGGAGAAGGCCGTGGCACCGGCGCTCGCCGCGCAGAGCCGCACCGCGGTCCGCACCGTCGTCGCCGTGGACGTCTCGGCGGACCTGCCCGCGGCCAAGCGGCTCGCGCTGCGCCTGCCGCTCCCCGCCGCCCGCCGGACCCGCGCCGCCCTGCGCGCCGGGCTCCCCGCGGGCACCCCGGTCTGGCACCGCCTGGTCGCCGGGGCCACGGCCCTGCCGGCCGGGACGCCGCGTCCGACGGCGGACGACGTCGCCCTGCTGCAGTACACCGGCGGGACCACCGGCACGCCGAAGGCCGCCGTGCTCACGCACCGGAACCTGGTGGCGAACGCGGTGCAGGGCCAGGCGTGGACCCAGGCGCAGCCGGGCACCGAGACCATCTACGGCGTGCTGCCGTTCTTCCACGCGTTCGGCCTCACGCTCTGCCTCACCTACGCGACCCGGGTCGGCGCCACGCTCGTCGCGTTCCCGAAGTTCGACCCGGCGGCCGTGCTCGCCGCCCAGCGCCGCCGCCCCGGGACGTTCCTGCCGGCCGTGCCGCCGATGCTCGACCGCCTGGCGGCCACCGCCGAGGCGACGAAGGCGGACCTGACCTCGTTCCGGTACGCCATCTCGGGCGCGATGTCGCTGTCGGCCGAGACGGCCGCGCGCTGGGAGCGGGTGACCGGCGGCCTGGTGGTCGAGGGCTACGGCATGACCGAGACCTCGCCCGTCGCCCTCGGCAGCCCCCTGTCCCCCGCCCGCCGGCCCGGCGCGCTCGGCCTGCCGTTCCCCAGCACCGACATCCGGGTGGTGGACCAGGAGGACCCGACCCGCGACGTCGAGCCCGGCACCCGCGGCGAGCTGCTCATCCGCGGCCCGCAGGTGTTCTCCGGCTACTGGAACCGGCCGGAGGAGACGGCAGGTCAGCTGCTCCCCGGCGGGTGGCTGCGCACCGGCGACGTCGTCCGGCTGGACGACGACGGCTTCGTGGTCCTGGTCGACCGGATCAAGGAGATGATCGTCACCGGCGGGTTCAAGGTGTACCCGTCCCAGGTGGAGGACAAGCTCCGCGGCATGCCGGGCGTGCGCGACGTCGCCGTGGTCGGCCTGCCCGGCGGCGACCTCGGGGAGAAGGTGGTCGCCGCGATCGTCACCGAGCTCGGGGCGCACGTCGACCTCGCCGCCGTGCGGGAGTGGTGCGGCGAGCGCCTGGCCCGGTACGCGGTGCCGCGCGACCTGGTGATCCTCCCCGAGCTGCCGCGGTCGCAGATCGGGAAGGTGCTGCGCCGGGTGGTCCGCGACGACCTGCTGGCCGCCTCGACGGCCTGAGCCGCTCCGCACGACGCGCGAGGGGCCCCGCACCGGATCGGTGCGGGGCCCCTCGCGTGCGTGCCCGGGCGGATCAGCCCTGGGCGACCGGCAGCGTGCGCCGCCACCAGTCCAGGACGTGCTCGAACCGGACCAGCCGGTGCTGCGGGCGGCCGGACCTGGTGAGCTCGTGGCCCTCACCGGGGAACAGCAGCAGCTCGGCCGGCACGCCCCGGCGCTTGAGCTCGACGAACCAGCGCTGGCCCTGCTCGACCGGGCACCGCCAGTCCTGCTCGGAGTGGATCACCAGCGTCGGGGTGGTCACCTCCGCCACGTGCGCCATCGGGGACTGGGCGGCCACCTTCGCGCGGGACTCCTCGTCGTCGCCGTCGCCCAGGTACTCCAGGCCGAAGAACCAGCCGATGTCGCTCGACCCGACGAAGCTCACCGGGTCGAGGAACCCGCGCTCGACGATCGCGCCGACGAACCGGTCGGTGCGGGTGGTCAGCCACGCGGTGAGGTAGCCGCCGTACGAGCCGCCCATGACGCCGACCCGCTCGCCGTCGAGGGCCGGGTCCTCCAGCGCCGCGTCGAGCAGCGCGAGCACGTCGTCGGTGTCGACCGTGCCGAAGCCGTGCTGGATCGCCCTGCCGTGCGCCGAGCCGTAGCCGGCCGCGCCGCGCGGGTTGCCGTACACGACCGCGTAGCCGGCCTCGGCCAGCGTCTGCACCTCGTCGAACAGGCCCACCGTGTACTGCGCGTACGGGCCGCCGTGGATCATGAGGATCGTCGGGTGCGGGCCGGCGAACCGCTCCGGGTCCGGGGTGACGAGCCAGCCGTGCACGGGGTAGCCGTCGGGCGCGGTCGCGGTGACCTCGCGCGGCTCGCGGACGCGGCCGGTCGCGCGCAGCGGCGCCGACCAGTCGGTGAGCGCCCGGGTCTCCCTCGACGCCAGGTCGACGGCGTGCAGGTCGCCCGACGTCACCGGCCCGGCCGCGGTGACGACGGCCACCGGGGCCGCGCTCGCCGCGGCGACGCCGTGCGCGACCAGGCCGCTGAGCAGGTCGCGGGTCGACCCGTCGGCACGGTGCTCGCGCAGCACCACGGTGCCGCGGTGCAGCACGCCCGCGAGCACGCCGTCCGCGGTCACGGCGAACGTGCCGGGGTCGAGGTCGACCGCCTCGGCGTCCGTCAGCCGCTCCGGGGCGCCGGACGCGGTCGGGGCGCTGCCGCCCCCGGCCGGGGTCAGCGGGAGACGGTGGAGGCCGGTCTGGGCGGCGACGAAGCCCCGGCCCGACGGGCCCATGTCCTGCGCGAGCAGCCACAGCGCGGCGCCGTCGGCCGCGGGCAGCACCGCCGCGACGGCCAGCGTGCTGCCGGCGTCGGCGTCCGTGAGCGGCACGAGCGCGCCGTCGGCGTCCGCGGCCGTGTCGACGACGACCGCGTCCGAGCGCAGGTCCTGGTCCTTGCCGGCGTGCCGGGCGGCCACCGCCGCGACGTACCGGCCGCTGGGGAACCAGGCGATCTGCTCGACGTCGCTGTCGCCGCTGGTGACCTGCCGCGCGGCCGTCGCGTCGTCCTCGCCCGCCGGGGCGGCGGCGCGCGCGGCCGGGTCGGCGGGCACGTCCACGACGAACAGCTGCCGCCGCTTGTCGCGGGTGAACCCGACGCCGTCGTTGCGGTAGGGCAGCTCCGTGATGTGCCGGGGCCGCTCGGCGCCGGGGTCGCCGTCGCCGTACCGCCCCTCCTCGGGCACCCGGGCGACGAACGCGAGCGTGGCGCCGTCCGGCGAGAACCGGGCGGTCTGCACGCCGAGGGGGGCGTCGGTCAGCCGGACGGGCTCGCCGCCGGCAGCCTCGACCAGGTGCAGCTGCGGGCGCCCCTTCGGCTCGGCGCGGAGGAACGCCACCCAGCGTCCGTCCGGGGACACCTGCGGGTCGGTGTCGCGGTGGCCGCGGGTGAGGCGCTGCGGCGGCGTGGCGCCGTCCGTGGCGACCCGCCAGAGCTGGCCGGTGTACTCGTCCGACTCGAGGTCGGGGGCGGTGCGGGCGACCACGACGAACGAGCCGTCGGGCGCGACCGCGGGGGTTCCGAGGGCGTGCAGGAGCGCGAGGTCAGCAGGGATCACGACTCCGACCGTAGTACGCGCCGGCCACGCACGGGCAGCACGACGCCCGACGCGGCGCCCGGGCCGCGACCACCGCCGTGCGCCTCAGACGGTGGGCGCGTCCTGCCCGGAGGTGCCGGGCGCCGCGGCGCGGGCGGCGTCCGCCGCCTCGTTCTCCGCGCGCAGCACCGTGATCGCGGCCTCGAAGTCCTCGAGGCTGCTGAACGCCTGGTACACGCTCGCGAACCGCAGGTACGCGACCTCGTCCAGGTCCCGGAGCGGACCGAGGATCGCGAGCCCGATCTCGTAGGCGTCCAGCTCCGCGGAACCGCTCGCGCGCAGGTTCTCCTCGACGCGCTGGGCGAGCACGGCGAGGTCGTCGTCGCTGACGGGGCGGCCCTGGCACGCCTTGCGGACACCGTTGACGATCTTCTCCCGGCTGAACGGCTCGGTGGCGCCCGACCGCTTCACGACCGACAGGCTGGCCGTCTCGATCGTGGTGAACCGCCGGTTGCACTGGGGGCACTGCCGGCGACGCCGGATCGAGAGGCCGTCGTCCGACGTGCGGGAGTCGACGACCCGGGAGTCGGCGTGACGGCAGAACGGGCAGTGCATGGACGCCTCCTCCGGGATGTGCTGCACGCGCCGGGGCAGGCCACCGCGACGACGCGCGCCCGCCCGGACGACCGGGACACGGTAGGGCCGCGGGTGCGGGCGGTGCAAGGCGCTTCCGCGGCGGGGTGAACCCGCTGGTCACGTCGCCGGCCGACGGAGCGGGCAGGCGAGGAGGGCGGCCCGGGCAGACGACGAGGGTGGCCGCTCGTGCGGCCACCCTCGTTGGGGACGCCCCCGTCCCGTCTCGTCCGGACGACTCGCCTCGTCCGGACGGTTGCTGCACGCCCCTGCGTCAGGCCCGAGGGCCGTGACGACGACGCGTCCCTCGCGGCGAGCCCCCCAGCCAGCCGTTCGAGGTGGCACCACCCTAGAGGCGGGCCGGCTAATTACGCAAGCACCGAGTGCCCTAATCCGGTGGAGCGGCGGCGGGCGCCTGACCAGCGAGTCCCCGCCCTCGGCAGCGCCGCCTCAGGAGCCGGCCGGGAGCAGCAGGACCTGACCGGCCTGGAGCGACGCGTCCGCGAGGCCGTTGAGCTGCTGCAGGCTCAGGACCACGTCGCGCACGTCCTCACCCGGGCCGGCCACGCTGGCGGCGATCTGCCAGAGCGTCTCCCCCGACTGCACCGCGTGCGTGGTGACCTCGGTGGCCTGCTGCGGGCCGTCGGCGACCGCGCGTCCGCCGACGAGACCGCCCAGCACGACCGCCAGGCCCAGGAGGGCGACGACGACGCGACCGCGCCGGGTCAGGTGGAGCCGGCCCTCGCCGCCCGCGGCGCCCGGCCGGCGCGCATCCCCGTCGCGCCGGGCGGGCACCTCGCGGCGCGCCGGACGAGCGATCCCCGGGTGTGCTGCGATCACGCTCATCCCCACCACTTCCCTCCTGGGCCGCCGGGCGACCCGAGTCGAACACCTGTTCGTTCGAACGCTTGTACGATGGAACCACACCCCACCGGCGATGTCGAGACACGATCGAACAGGTGTTTGATCCCGCCCGTCCGTCCCCCTACGCTCGGTGACGTCGGGTACAGCGCACCACGAGGCACTGACACGCCCGCCCGACGGACCGCCCCGGACCCACCGGCGGGCGGCCTGACCAGGGCGGACGGGACGGGAGCGGACATGGCGAGCGACGGGACGGGCACCGCGGCGGGCCTCGGCGAGGCGGCCGTGGCCGAGCTCGGGGACGGCGACGGCCTCACGCCGCGGCAGCGGCTGGTCCTCGAGACGGTGCGCGCGTCGGTCGAGTCCCGCGGCTACCCGCCGAGCATGCGCGAGATCGGCGACGCCGTGGGCCTCACCAGCCCGTCGAGCGTCAAGCACCAGCTCACGGCGCTCGAGCGCAAGGGCTACCTGCGCCGCGACCCGAACCGCCCGCGCGCGATCGAGGTGGTGCAGCCCGACGACTCGCGCGGCGTGGCGCCGCTCGCGGGCGTCGCGGGGATCACCGGCATCGGCGACGCGGACTCCGCCCCCCGCGAGGGCGCCCCGGAGGCGGCCTACGTGCCCGTGGTCGGCCGGATCGCCGCCGGCGGTCCGATCCTCGCCGAGCAGCTCGTCGAGGACGTGTTCCCGCTCCCCCGCCAGCTGGTGGGTGCCGGCGAGCTGTTCCTGCTCAAGGTCGTGGGCGACTCGATGATCGACGCCGCGATCTGCGACGGCGACTGGGTCGTGGTCCGCCGGCAGCCGGTGGCCGAGAACGGCGAGATCGTCGCCGCGATGCTCGACGGCGAGGCGACGGTGAAGACGCTCAAGCGCGCGGACGGGCACGTGTGGCTGCTGCCGCAGAACCCGGCGTACTCCCCGATCGACGGCGACCACGCGCAGGTGCTGGGCCGCGTCGTCTCGGTGCTGCGCTCGCTCTGACCCCCGCCGGGCGGCCGCACCGGCGCGGCCGGCCGGCCGGCGGGGCCGGACGGCCGGCGGGGCCGGCGCTCAGGCCGCCGCGCGCAGGGCGACGAGCGCGCGTTCCACGTCCGCCTCGTCGTTCCAGACGTGGAACGCCAGGCGCACCCGCCCGGCGCGGCCGGCGACCCGGCACCCCGCCGCCGTCAGGGCGCCCCGGCGCCGCCCCTCCGGGTCGGGCAGCGTCACGATCGCGCTGCCGCCGGGGCCCAGCCCCAGGCCCGAGCGGAACGCGTCCGCGAGCCCGACGGCGTGCGCCTGGACCGCGTCGCGGTCGGCGCCGGCGAAGGCGTCGAGCGACTCGGCGGCGCCGAGCCACGCCTGCCAGGCCGGGGACACGTCGAAGCGCCGCGCGTCCGCGGCCAGGCGCATCCGCGGGCCGTAGCAGGACGCCCACGGGTCCTCGCCCGCGTACCAGCCGGCCTGCAGCGGGCGCAGGGCGTCCTGCGTCGGCGCTCGCACCGTGAGGAAGCCGGTCCCGCGCGGCGCGCAGAGCCACTTGTACGCCGCGGTGACGCTGACGTCGTAGCGGGACGCGTCGACCCGGCGCCATCCGGCGGCCTGGGTGAGGTCGCACAGCGTCCGGCTGCCCGCCGCCCGCGCCGCCGCGAGCACCGCGTCGTCGTCGAGCACCGCGCCGGTCGCCGACTGCACCAGCGAGTAGGCGACCAGGTCGACGCCCGGCACCACGGCCTCGGGCAGCCGCCCGGCCGGCACGTGCTCCACGCGGAGCCGCGGCCCCTGCGCGAGGAACGGGAAGACCACCGAGCTGAAGTCGCCGTCGACGCACACCACGCGCGCCCCGTCGGGCAGCGACGCGGCCACCACCGCGGCCATGGCGGAGACCTGCGACCCGATCGCCACGCGGTCGGCGGGCACGTCGACCAGCGCCGCGAACCGCTCGCGGGCGGTCGCCACCGCCCGCTCGTACCGCGCCACGTCCAAGCCTCCGGACGACCACCGGTCCACGTCCTCGCGCAGCGCGCGGGCGGTGCGGCGGGGGGCGACGCCCGCCGTGGCCGCGTCGAGGTGCCCCGGCACGGGGTCGAAGTCGGACCGGAGATCGGCGAGCGTGCGCATGGCTCCAGGCTCGCGGACCGCCACCCATGCCGACAACCGCCAGTTCCTCACCCATCCATGCAGTCCGCTTATGCTTCGCCCATGGTCTCCCGGAGCCTCGACGCCGCCGCGCTGCGCCTCGTGCGCGCCGTCCACGACACCGGCAGCGTCACGGCCGCCGCCCGCGAGCTCGGGCTGACCCAGCCGGCGGCGAGCCAGCAGCTGCGCGCCGTCGAGCGGCTGGTCGGGACGCCGGTCGTGGTGCGCGCCGGCCGCGGGGTGCGGCTGACCGAGGCCGGTCAGGTGCTCGCCCGCAACGCCTCGGCCGTGCAGTCCGCCCTCGACGCGACCCTGGAGGAGGTCGCCGCGGTCGCCAGCCTGCGCGCGGGCCGCGTCCGGGTCGCCGCGTTCCCGTCGGCCGCGGCCACGCTGCTCCCGAGCGCGCTCGCCGCGCTGCGCGCCGCGCACCCGGGCGTCGGCGTCACGCTCGTGGAGGCGGAGCCGCCCGAGGCGCTGGCCGAGCTCGCCGCCGGCCGGGTGGACGTCGCCGTGACGTTCCGCGACGCGGGTCCGGACCCCGCCCCGCCGGGCGACGACCGGTTGCGGCGCGTCCCCCTGCTGCGGGACGACGTGGTGGTCGTGCTCCCGGAGTCCGACGGGTGCACCGCCGGCGAGCCGGTCGACCTCGCGCGGCTCGCCGACCGGCCCTGGATCGCCGGCTGCCCGCAGTGCCGCGCGCAGCTCGTCGGCACCTGCGCCCGCGCCGGGTTCGCGCCGCGGGTCGACTTCGCGACGGACGACTACCTCGCGGTGCTCGGCCTGGTGCGGGCCGGCCTCGGCGTCACGACCCTGCCGGGCCTGGCGCTGGCCGCGCTGCCGCACCCGGGCGTGACCGTGCACCCCGCCCGGCCGGGGGCCGCGCGGCTCGTCGAGGCGGTCGGCGAGGCCGGCACGGCACGGGTCCCCGCCGTGGTCGCGGCGGTGGCGGCGCTGCGCGGGGCCGCCGCGGCGGTGCGGCACCCGCACGTGCGGGTGCCGCGCGCCGCCTAGAGCCCGAACCGGCGGGCCACCGCCCGCAGCTGCTCGCCCGAGCGACGCAGGCCCGCGAGCTCGTCGGTCGACATCGGCACCTGCAGGCGCTCGCCCACGCCGGAGCGCCCGACGATCGACGGGACCGACAGGCAGACATCGCTGATCCCGTGGTACCCGTCGAGCAGCGACGACACCGGGAGGATCCGGTGCTCGTCCTTGACGATCGCCTCGATGATCCGCGAGCCCGCGAGCGCCACCGCGTAGTTGGTCGCGCCCTTGCCGGCGATGATCCGGTACGCCGAGTCGACGACCTCCCGGGCGATCGACTCGCGCACCTCGTGGGTCAGCGGCACGTGCCCCTCGATGGCGTTCCAGTCGAGGATCGGCACGCCGCCGATGGTGGCCGAGGACCACAGGGGCAGCTCGGTGTCGCCGTGCTCGCCCGCGATGTAGGCGTGCACGTTCTGCACGGCCACGCCGGTGTACTGGGCGATGAGGTACCGCAGCCGCGAGGAGTCGAGCACGGTGCCCGAGCCGAACAGCTGGGTCGGCGGCAGGCCGGAGAACTTCAGCGCCGCGTAGGTGACGATGTCGACGGGGTTGGTCACCATGACGTACACGGCGTTCGGGGCGACCTCGACCAGCGAGGGCAGGATCTTCTTCACCAGCGAGATCGTCGCCTCGGCCAGGTCGATGCGGGTCTGCCCCGGCTTCTGCTTCGCGCCGGCCGTGACCATGACCACGTCGGCGTCCGCGCAGGCGGCGATGTCGTCGGAGCCGATCACCTCGGCCATCGGCATGAACTGGATGCCGTGGCCCAGGTCCAGCGCCTCGGCCTCGACCTTCGCCTTGTTGATGTCGTAGAGCACGACGCTGCGGGCGGCGCCGCGCATCAGCGCCGCGTACGCCATGGTCGACCCGACCGCGCCCGCGCCGACGACCGCCAGCTTGGTGGTGCGCCGGGGCGGCAGCGGGGCGTTCGCCAGACCCAGCTCGTCGCCCTCGACGTCGTCGATCTGCTCGCTCACGGCGATCCTCCCGTACCTGCTGCTCCGTGCACGCGCGCCGGCCGGCGCGCTGGTCACGAGGCTAGCGGGCGGACCCGTGCGGGCGCGCGACGGACCGGCCCCCCGGGCGCGTCGCGGGCGACGCGCCCGCTGGTCAGGCCTCCGGCGGGACCGGTGCCGCGGCGAGCCGGCGCAGGGCGCCCAGCGCCACCTCGCGGTCCGTGGTCCGCCAGAAGGCCGGCAGCGACCGGGTGAGGAACTCCCCGTACCGGGCCGTCGACAGCCGGGGGTCGAGGACGGCCACCACCCCGCGGTCGGCGGTGGACCGGATGAGCCGGCCGGCGCCCTGAGCCAGGAGCAGCGCCGCGTGGGTCGCGGACACCGACATGAAGCCGTTGCCGCCCGACGCCGCGACCGCCTCCGACCGGGCAGACCGCACCGGGTCGTCGGGGCGCGGGAACGGGATCCGGTCGATGATGACCAGCTGGCTCGACCGGCCCGGCACGTCGACGCCCTGCCACAGCGACAGGGTGCCGAACAGGCAGGTGGGCTCGTCGGCCGCGAACTGCTGCACCAGCGTCGGGAGCTGGTCCTCCCCCTGGACCAGCACCGGCAGGTCGAGCCGCTCCCGCATCGCCTCGCCGACCGCGACCGCGGCCCGACGCGACGAGAACAGGCCGAGCGTGCGGCCGCCCGCCGCGGTGATGAGCGCCTCGATCTCGTCCAGCTGCGCGTCCGTCGCCGGCTCCCGCCCCGGCGGCGGCAGGCGGCGCGCGATGTAGAGGATGCCCTGCTTCGGGTAGTCGAACGGGCTGCCGACGTCGACCCCGTGCCACGGGAGCGAGGCCGGCGCCTGGCCCGCGGCGCCGGCGCGCGTCGCCGGCACGTCCAGGGTGGTGCCCTCGCTCCCGCCCGGCGCGGACACCGCCACGGTCGCGGCCGTCGCGGTGGCCGCCGCGGCCTCCCCCGCGCCCTCCAGCCCGATGCTGCGGGCCATGGACCGGAACTCGCCGCCGAGGCTGAGCGTCGCCGAGGTGAGCACCGACGCCCGGCCCGCGAGCAGGTGCGTGCGGATGAGCCCGTTGACGGCGAGCGGCGCGGCGTACAGCCGGGTCGCGCCGTCCCGCTCCGCCCGGGAGCACCACAGCACGGTGTACCGCTGGTCGTCCGCGTCGGCGGCCATGCGCTCGGCGACCTCGAACAGCGCGAGCACCGCGGACGACGCGATCTTCAGGCCGCTGTCCGCGGGGGCCGCCGCCTCGCCCGCGGCGGGCTTCTCCGGGCGCAGGGCGCTGAGCAGGCCGCGGGCGGCGTCCCGGACCATCGCCACCGCCTGCCGGGTGCCCTCGGGCAGCCCCTGGGTGAACCGGCCCTCGGGCAGGTGGATGAGCGCGGCCCCGAGCGCCGTGGCGGCCGAGTCGAGCTCGGTGGTCGCGACACCGCCGTGCCGGCGGGCCATCCGGCCGGCGTGCTCGACGCTGCCGACCGACAGCTCGGCCGTCGACTGGGCGGTGACCCGGTCGGCGAGCTCGTGCGCCTCGTCGACCACCAGCACCTGGTGCTCGGGCAGCACGTGCGGCGAGCCGGACGCGGCGACACCGAGCATCGCGTGGTTCGTCACGACCACGTCCGCCGCCCGCGCGGCCGCGCGGGCGCGCTCGGGGAAGCACTCCTCCAGCAGCGGGCAGCGCTGGCCCAGGCACTCCAGCGACGTGACGGACACCTGGCGCCACGCGCGGTCGGTCACACCGGGCACCAGGTCGTCGCGGTCGCCGGACTCCGTCTCCTCGGCCCACGCGCGCAGCCGGACCACCTGGGCACCGAGCGACTCCTTGCCGCCGTCCTCGCCGTCGGCCGGGTCCGTGGTGGAGGGGTGCTCCGCCGCGCCGCGGTCCCCGAGGTCGAACAGCATGCCCTGGTCGTCGGGCGGGTAGCCGCCTGCGGTCTTGTGCACGCACACGTAGTTGTGCCAGCCCTTGAGCAGTGCGATGCGGGGCGGGCGGGGCAGCTCGGGCGCGAGCGCGTCGGCGACCAGCGGCAGGTCGCGGGTCATCACCTGGCGCTGCAGCGCGAGCGTCGCGGTCGACACCACGACGCGCTCGTCGGCGAGCACCGCGTGCCGGACGGAGGGCACGAGGTAGCCGAGCGACTTGCCGGTGCCGGTGCCGGCCTGGACGAGCAGGTGCTCGCCCTTCTCGACCGCGTCCGCCACCTCGCGGGCCATCCGGCGCTGCCCCTCGCGGGGCGAGCCGCCGAGCGCCGCGACCGCCACGTCGAGCAGGTGGTCGACGTCTACGGGATCAGGCACCCGGACAGGGTAGTCGGGCGCGGGGACACCTCCGGCAACCGGAGGTGCCCCGGCCCGTGCGCGTCAGCCGCGCTCGACCGCCGCCGCGGCGAGCTCGGTCGCCAGCGCCTGGTCGACCCGGCCGCGGAGCGCGGTGCCCTGCGGCGTGTGCTCCTCGGCGTCGATCTCGCCGGTCTCGTGCACGCGGTGCACGAGGTCGCCCCGGTCGTACGGGATCACCAGGTCGACCGTCACGCCGGGTCGCGGCAGCTGGTCGGCGACGACCGCCTGGAGCGCGTCGATGCCCTCGCCCGTGTGGGCGGACACGACCACGGCGCCGTGCTCGCGCGACCGCAGCCGCGCCAGCGCCTCGGGCTCGGCCAGGTCGGCCTTGTTCAGCACGATGATCTCGGGGACGTCCATCGCGCCCGGGATGTCCGCGAACACGTGCCGCACCGCCGCGATCTGGCCCTCCGGGTCCGGGTGCGAGGCGTCGACGACGTGCAGCACCAGGTCGGCGTCGGCGACCTCCTCGAGCGTGGACCGGAACGCCTCGACCAGCTGGTGCGGCAGGTTCCGCACGAAGCCGACGGTGTCCGCCAGCGTGTACACCCGGCCGTCGGCGGCCTGCGCGCGCCGGACCGTCGGGTCCAGCGTGGCGAACAGGGCGTTCTCCACCAGGACGCCGGCGTCGGTGAGCCGGTTCAGCAGCGACGACTTGCCCGCGTTCGTGTACCCGGCGATCGCGACCGACGGGATCGCGTTCTTCTTCCGGGACGCCCGCTTGGTCTGCCGGGCCGGCTCCATCGCGGCGATCTCCCGGCGCAGCTTGGCCATCCGGTTGCGGATGCGGCGGCGGTCGAGCTCGATCTTCGTCTCACCGGGGCCGCGGGAGCCCATGCCCGCGCCGGCGCCGCCGACCTGGCCACCGGCCTGCCGGGACATCGACTCGCCCCAGCCGCGCAGGCGCGGGAGCAGGTACTCGAGCTGCGCGAGCTCGACCTGCGCCTTGCCCTCCCGGGACTTGGCGTGCTGGGCGAAGATGTCGAGGATCAGCGCCGTCCGGTCGACGACCTTGACCTTCACCACGTCCTCCAGCGCGCGGCGCTGGGACGGGGCGAGCTCGCCGTCGACGACCACGGTGTCCGCGCCCGCCGCGAGCACCACGCCCGCGAGCTCCGCGGCCTTGCCGGAGCCGAGGTACGTGCCGGGGTCCGGGTTCTGCCGGCGCTGCAGCAGCCCGTCGAGCACCGTGGAGCCCGCGGTCTCGGCCAGCGCGGCGAGCTCGCGCAGGGAGATCTCGGCCTGCTCCTGGGTGGTGCCCGCGGCGCCCCAGATGCCGACCAGCACGACGCGCTCGAGGCGCAGCTGCCGGTACTCGACCTCGGTGACGTCCTGGAGCTCGGTGGACAGCCCGGCGACCCGGCGCAGCGACGTGCGCTCCTCCAGGTCCAGCTGCTCGCCGTCGTGGGTGGTGTGGACGGTCGCGCCGTCGTGGACCGCCGTGCCCGCCCGCGCGAGCACGCGTGCCACGACGTCGTCAGCGACCCGCTGGGCGTCGCGCGCGGCCTGCTGCGCGTCGACCCCGGTCTCCGGGACGTCCTGCTCGCGAGTCGTGGGGTTCTGGGGGTCGTTCACGCGGTTCCTTCGCTGTCGGCGGCGGGCGGCCGTCGTCGGCGGCCCGGGTACCAGTGTCGCGCGCCGCGAGGGCGGGCGCGAGGCTATTCGCCACCGGCGGACGGGCGCGCCGGACGGGCGGGGCGGGCCGCGGCGCGACCGGTAGGGTCACGGCGTGACCGGCACCGAGCACTACTTCACCGCCGAGCCCGCCTCCCCCGACGAGCGCCGGACCCGCACCGTGCACCTCGCCGGCCAGGACGTCGAGGTCGAGACCGCCGGCGGCGTGTTCTCCCCCGACCACCTGGACGGCGGCACCGAGGTGCTGCTCCAGCACGTGCCCGACCCGCCCCGCGACGGCGACCTGCTGGACCTCGGCTGCGGCTGGGGACCGGTCGCGCTGAGCCTCGGGCTGCTCGCCCCGCACGCGCGGGTGTGGGCGGTCGACGTCAACGAGCGGGCGCTCGACCTGACCCGGCGGAACGCGTCGCGGCTCGGGGTGGACGGGCTGCGGGCCGCGCGGCCCGAGGACGTGCCGGACGACGTGCGGTTCGCGGCGATCTGGTCGAACCCGCCGATCCGCGTCGGCAAGGAGACGCTGCACGCGATGCTGCGGCAGTGGCTGCGCCGGCTGGTGCCGGGCGGCGAGGCCTACCTGGTCGTGGCGAAGAACCTCGGCTCGGACTCGCTGCTGCGCTGGCTGGCGACGGAGCTCGACGGGGTCGCCGCGGTCGACCGGGTCGCGACGGCGCGGGGGTTCCGGGTGCTGCGCGTGGTCGCCGCGGGCTGACGGCGGCACGCGGGCCGCACGGCCCGGGCACCGTCGCGGCGCCGTGCGGTCAGCCCTCGGCGCGGACGGCCGCCACGGCGGCGCGTGCCCGGGCGAGGGACGGCACGCCCGTGACCCGCAGGGCGGGGACCCCGGCGGCGTCGAGGAGCACGACCGTCGGGGTCTCGGTGACGCCGAACCGCTCGGCGAGGTCGGCCCGGTGCGCCACGTCGACCTCGACGTGCGCGACGCCGTCCTGGGTCGCGACGACCCGCTCCAGCACCCGGCGGGTGGCCCGGCACGGTGCGCAGAAGCCCGACGACAGCTGGAGGAACGTCGCGTCGCGGCCCAGCGGGCGGCGCAGGTCCTCGGCCGTCAGGGCGGGCGGGGTGGTCGGGTCGCTCACGCCGGGTGCAACCCCGACGCGGGGCGGGGTGTTCCGGGCGCCGCCCGCGACGTGCCGGGCGCGGTGCTCCCGCGCGGGGCGCAGGGGCGAGGCGGCGCGGGGCCGCGGGGTCAGCGGCGCAGGGCCGCGGGGTCGACGTCCAGGTCGGCGACCAGCACGGCCGGCCCGGCGAGCTCGACGTGCCCGTCCGGCAGCGTCGCCACGCGCACGGTGCCCCCGGGGACGTCCACCAGCCACACGTCCGGCGCCTGCGGTCCCGCCCACGCCCGGACCGCGAGCGCCGCCGCGCACGCGCCGGTGCCGCAGGACCGGGTCTCCCCGACACCGCGCTCGTGCACCCGCATCCGCACCCGGCCCACGACCGTGCCGTCGTCGAGCCGCTGCTCGCCGAGCGGGACGACGAGCTCGACGTTCGTGCCGTGCGGCGGGACCGGGTCGACGACCGGCGCGCGGGTCAGGTCGGCCGCGGCCAGCTCGGCGTCGTCGGCGAGCGCCAGCACCGTGTGCGGGTTGCCCAGGTCGACGCTCAGCGCCGGGCGCGGCACCGCGAGCCCCGCGACCTCGACCTGCGCGTCCGACCCGGCCGCCGCGGCCTCCGGCCCGCCGGGCAGGCGCCACTCCCCCATGTCGACCGCGTACCAGGTCTCGCCCGCGGGGCCGGCGGCCTCCCGGACGCGGCGGACACCGGCGCGGGTGCCGAGCACGAGCTCGCCCGCGGCGGGGTCCCACAGGCCCAGGGCGCGGGCGTACTCGGCCACGACGCGCACGCCGTTGCCGCACATCTCCGCGATCGAGCCGTCCGCGTTGCGGTAGTCCATGAACCAGGTCGCGGCCGGGTCCTCCGCGAGCACCGCGGCGCCCTCGGGCAGCTCGGCGCTGGCGACCAGCCGGATGACGCCGTCCCCGCCGATGCCCGCGCGCCGGTCGGCGAGCGCGCGCACCAGGTCCGCGTCGAGCGCGACGCCCGTCCGGCCGTCGAGCAGCACGAAGTCGTTCTGGGTGCCGTGCCCCTTGGTCACGCGCAGGGCCGCGACGGAGCCGGGCAGGGCGCGGGCGGCCGGGGAGGCGGCGGGGGCGGTCATGAGCCCAGACTACGGCGCGGGGCCGGGTCGTCCGTGGCCGGCCCGAGGGTCCCGGCGTCCGCCGCCCGGACCAGCGCCAGGGCCCGGTCGACCAGGTCCGGGTCGCGGGCGTCGAGCCAGTGCACGCGCGGGTCCCGGCCGAACCAGCCCATCTGCTTGCGGGCGAGCCGGCGGGTCCCGGCGACCACCTGGGCGCGCGCCTCGTCCTCGGTGATCTCGCCGCGCAGGGCGGCCAGCACCTCGGCGTAGCCGACGGCGCGGGAGGCCGTGCGGCCGATGCCGCGCCCGACCAGGCTGCGCACCTCGTCGACCAGCCCGGCGGCCCACATCCGGTCGACCCGCGCCTGCACGCGCTCGTCCAGCACCGCACGGTCGCAGTCCAGGCCGATCTGGACGGCGGGGACCTCGTAGTCGTGCCCGGGCAGGTTGGCGGAGTACGGCTTCCCGGTGAGGGCGATGACCTCGAGCGCCCGCACGATCCGGCGGGCGTTGCGGGGACCGATGTTCTCGGCGGCGACCGGGTCGGCCGCGGCGAGCTCCGCGTGCAGGGCACGGGCGCCCTCGGCCTCCACCCGCGCCTCCAGCGCCGCCCGGACGTCGGGGTCGGTGCCGGGGAACTCGATCCGGTCCAGCAGCGACCGCACGTACAGCCCCGACCCCCCGACGACGACGGGCCGGCGACCGCGCGCGGCGATGTCCGCCAGAGCCGCGCGCGCGTCCCGCTGGTAGGCGGCGACGGTGGCGTCCTCGTCGGGGTCGAGCACGTCGAGCAGGTGGTGCGGCACGCCCCGGCGCTCCGCGAGGGTGAGCTTGGCGGTGCCGATGTCCAGGCCGCGGTAGAGCTGCAGGGCGTCGGCGTTGACCACCTCGCCGTCCAGGTGCTCCGCGAGGGCGACGCCCAGGTCGGACTTGCCGGTCGCGGTCGGACCGACCACGGCGACGACGACGGTCAACGGGGCTCCTCGGGGTGGTGCGGGGCG
>NZ_JAKRMS010000036.1 GCF_022346185.1 Cellulomonas sp. ACRRI
GGCTGGTCCGCGGCCCCGGAGCCCGCCCCCACGCCGCGGGAGGCCGCGGACCAGCCCGCCCCCGGCGCGCCGGCGGGCGAGCGCCCGGGCACGGTGGCCGCGCCCGTCGCCGAGCGCCCCGCGCACACCGGCGACGGCGCCGCGGTCCCGCCCGCTCCGGCGCCCGCCGCGACGCGCCCGCCGGAGCAGCCCGCGCCGCGCGACCCCGAGCCCGCTCCGGCCACCTCCCCGGTGGCGACGGCCCAGCCGGCGACCGCCCCCTACGCCCCCGCGGCGAAGGCGGCCCGGGAGGCCGAGCAGGAGGTCCCCGAGGCCTCGGACGAGACGCAGCGCCTGCGCGGCCCCGCCGCCCGGGTGGTCACCAACATGGAGGCCAGCCTGGAGGTGCCCACCGCGACGTCGGTGCGCGCCATCCCGGCCAAGCTCCTGGTCGACAACCGCATCGTCATCAACAACCACCTGGCCCGCGGCCGGGGCGGCAAGGTCTCGTTCACGCACCTCATCGGCTTCGCGCTGGTCGAGGCCGTCGGCGAGATGCCGGCGATGAACAGCGCCTACACGCTGGTCGACGGCAAGCCGGGCGTGCTGACGCCCGCGCACGTCAACCTCGGCCTCGCGATCGACCTGGCCAAGCCGGACGGCACCCGCCAGCTGCTGGTGCCGAGCATCAAGCAGGCCGAGACGCTCGACTTCGCGCAGTTCTGGAACGCGTACGAGGACGTCGTGCGGCGCGCCCGCGGCGGCAAGCTCGGGGTCGACGACTTCGCGGGCACCACGCTGTCGCTGACCAACCCCGGCACCATCGGCACCGTGCACTCCGTGCCGCGGCTCATGCAGGGCCAGGGCACGATCATCGGCGTCGGCGCGATGGACTACCCCGCGGAGTTCCAGGGCACGTCCGACGAGCAGCTCAACAAGATGGGCGTGTCGAAGGTGCTGACGGTGACGTCCACCTACGACCACCGGATCATCCAGGGCGCCCAGTCCGGCGACTTCCTGCGCATCCTGCACCGCAAGCTGCTCGGCGAGGACGGCTTCTACGACCGGGTGTTCGCGTCGCTGCGCGTGCCCTACGAGCCGATCCGCTGGGTCAAGGAGGCCGCCGACCCCGACGCCGAGGCCATCAAGCCCGCGCGGATCGCCGAGCTCATCCACGCCTACCGGTCGCGCGGCCACCTCATGGCCGACACCGACCCGCTGGCCTACCGGCTGCGCAAGCACCCGGACCTGGACGTGCAGACGCACGGGCTGTCGCTGTGGGACCTGGACCGGACGTTCCCGACCGGCGGGTTCACCGGCCGGCCGCGGGCCACGCTGCGCCAGGTGCTCGGCCTGCTGCGCGACTCGTACTGCCGCACCACCGGCTTCGAGTACATGCACCTGCAGGACCCGCGGCAGCGCCGCTGGCTCCAGGAGCGGCTGGAGGCGGGCTACGCCCCGACGCCCCGCGAGGACCAGCTGCGCATCCTGCGCCGCCTGAACGCGGCCGAGGCG
This sequence comes from Cellulomonas sp. ACRRI, assembly GCF_022346185.1. Taxonomy (GTDB): domain Bacteria; phylum Actinomycetota; class Actinomycetes; order Actinomycetales; family Cellulomonadaceae; genus Cellulomonas. The sequence continues at coordinate 1,495 of NZ_JAKRMS010000036.1, forward strand.
TTCGAGACGTTCCTGCAGACCAAGTACGTCGGGCAGAAGCGGTTCTCCCTGGAGGGCGGCGAGTCCGTCATCCCGCTGCTCGACGCCGTGCTGTCCCGCGCCGCGGAGTCCGGGCTGGACGAGGTCGCCATCGGCATGGCGCACCGCGGCCGGCTCAACGTCCTCGCGAACATCGCCGGCAAGTCCTACGGGCAGATCTTCAGCGAGTTCGAGGGCAACCAGGACCCCAAGTCCGTGCAGGGCTCCGGCGACGTGAAGTACCACCTGGGCACCGAGGGCGTGTTCCGCGCCGAGTCCGGCGCGTCCACCCGCGTCTACCTGGCCGCGAACCCGTCCCACCTCGAGGCGGTCGACCCGGTGCTCGAGGGCATCGTGCGCGCCAAGCAGGACCGGATCGACCTCGGCGGCGACGGGTTCTCCGTGCTGCCGATCCTCATCCACGGCGACGCGGCGTTCGCGGGGCAGGGCGTGGTCTTCGAGACCCTCAACCTGGCCCAGCTGCGCGGCTACCGCACCGGCGGCACCATCCACGTCGTCATCAACAACCAGGTCGGCTTCACCACCGGCCCGTCGTCCTCGCGCTCCTCGCAGTACGCCACCGACGTGGCCAAGGGCCTGCAGGTCCCGATCTTCCACGTCAACGGCGACGACCCCGAGGCGTGCGTCCGGGTCGCCGAGCTCGCGTTCGAGTACCGCGAGCAGTTCGACCGCGACGTCATCATCGACATGGTCTGCTACCGCCGCCGGGGCCACAACGAGGGCGACGACCCGTCGATGACCCAGCCGCTCATGTACAACCTCATCGAGGCCAAGCGCTCGGTGCGCAAGCTCTACACCGAGGCCCTGGTGTCCCGCGGGGACATCACGCTCGAGGAGGCCGAGCACGTGCTGCGCGACTACCAGGCGCAGCTCGAGCGGGTGTTCGCGGAGACCCGCGAGGAGGGCTGGACCCCGCCGTCGCCCGACGCCGAGCCGGTCGCCGGCCTGGAGCGCCCGGAGTCCCAGCGCGAGGACGCCGGCGTCATCATCGGCTGGCAGACCGCCGCGCCCGCCAAGGTCCTGGAGCGGATCGGCGCCGCGCACGTCCGTGCGCCGGAGGGCTTCACGGTCCACCCGAAGCTCGCCCAGCTGCTCGCCAAGCGGGAGCAGATGTCCCGGGAGGGCGGCATCGACTGGGGCTTCGGCGAGATCCTGGCGTTCGGCTCCCTGCTCATCGAGGGCACCCCGGTGCGGCTCGCCGGGCAGGACTCCCGCCGCGGCACGTTCGTCCAGCGGCACGCCGTCCTGCACGACCGGGAGACCGGCGCCGAGTGGACCCCGCTGCTGTACCTGTCGGCGGACCAGGCGAAGTTCTGGGTCTACGACTCGTCGCTGTCGGAGTACGCGGCGCTCGGGTTCGAGTACGGCTACTCCGTCGAGCGCCCGGACGCCCTGGTGCTCTGGGAGGCGCAGTTCGGCGACTTCGTCAACGGCGCGCAGACCGTCATCGACGAGTTCATCTCCTCCGCCGAGCAGAAGTGGGGCCAGCACTCGTCCGTCGTGCTGCTGCTCCCCCACGGCTACGAGGGCCAGGGGCCGGACCACTCGTCGGCCCGCATCGAGCGGTTCCTGCAGCTGTGCGCCGAGGGCAACATGACCGTCGCGCAGCCGACGACCCCCGCGTCGTACTTCCACCTGCTGCGCCGCCAGGCCTACGCCCGGCCGCGCCGCCCGCTCATCGTCTTCACCCCGAAGTCGATGCTGCGGCTCAAGGCGGGCGCGTCGCCGGTCTCGGACTTCACGTCCGGCACGTTCCGCCCGGTCATCGGCGACGAGTCGGCCGCGGCGTCCGCCGCGCGGGTCGACCGCGTGCTGCTGTGCTCCGGCAAGCTCTACTGGGACCTCGTGGCCCAGCGGGAGAAGCGCGGCGACGAGCGCACGGCGATCGTCCGGTTCGAGCAGCTGTACCCGCTCGACCACGACGGCATCCGCGCGGCGCTCGCGCCGTTCGACGGGGCCGAGCTCGTCTGGGTCCAGGACGAGCCCCAGAACCAGGGCCCGTGGTCGTACGTGTCGCTCGCGCTGCCGCCGGTCGTGGGCGCGCCGGTCCGTGCCGTGTCCCGCCCGGCGTCGGCGTCCACGGCGGCCGGCTCGGCGAAGGCGCACCAGGCGGAGCAGGCGGAGATCCTGCGGGCGGCGTTCGACCGCTGACCCGCGGGCACGACACGGAGGCCGGCCGTCCCTCGGGGGCGGCCGGCCTCCGCCGCATCCGGGAGGTGCGCGCGGTGGCGCCCATCGATCGCCGAGATAGGACCCGCGGGCCGACGTAGGACCGTCCAGGGTCCTACCTCGGCGCGCAGGCCCTATCTCGGCGCGTGGGGCGGGCCGGGCGGGGCGCCGGCCGGGTCAGGCGACGGACATGCGGTCGGCGGCCGACTCCGCCTCGTCCGTGCACGCGAACTGGCGCCGGTACGCCTGCGGGCTCGTGCCCAGGACCCGCGCGAAGTGGTGCCGCAGGATCGCCGCGCTGCCGAACCCGCTCGTGCGGGCGACCTCGTCGACCCCCGCCGACGTGCGCTCGAGCATCTCCTGCGCCCGCACCAGCCGCTGCCGGGTGACCCACGCGGCGGGCGTCGTGCCGGTCTCCGCGCGGAACCGGCGGGCGAACGTGCGCTCCGACATCAGCGCGCGCGCCGCGAGCTCCGGGACGGTGAGCTCGGCGTCGAGGTGCTCGCCCATCCACGCGAGCAGCGGCGCCAGCGTGTCCGCGTCGCAGGGCAGCGGGGTGTCGACGTACTGCGCCTGCCCGCCGTCCCGGTGCGGCGGCACGACCATCCGGCGGGCGACGAGCGCGGCCTGCTGCGCGCCCAGCTCGCGGCGGAGCAGGTGCAGGCACGCGTCGATGCCCGCGGCCGTGCCGGCGCTGCTGATCACGCGCCGGTCCTCGACGTAGAGCACCGCGGGGTCGACCTGCGCGGTGGGGTACCGGCGCTGCAGGTCGTCGGCGTACATCCAGTGCGTGGTGCACCGGCGGCCGTCGAGCAGCCCGGCCTCCCCCAGCGCGAACGTCCCGGAGCAGATGCTCATCACCCACGCGCCGCGGTCGTGGGCCGCGCGCAGCGCGTCGCGGGCGGGCGCCGGCAGGCCGTACGGCGCCTTGTACGGCAGGGCCACGACGAGGTCGGCGTCCGCGGCCACGTCCAGACCGGCGGTCACCTCGACGGCCAGCCCCGGCTCCATCGGCACCCGGCCCGGCTCCGGGGTGCACAGCGTGAAGTCGAACGTCGGCCCGCCGGTGTCCGAGCGGTCGATGCCGAACACCTCGAGCACCAGCCCGAGCTCGAACGCGGACACCCCGGGCACCGCGATCGCGGCGACTCGCTGCAGCATGCCGCCGAGCCTGCCACGGAACTGGCGGTAAGTCGATGGGGTACGGCAGTCCTGCCACTCGTGGCGGGATCTCGCGCCCGGCAGGCTTTCTGCCATGACGACGCTGATCCTCGCCCTCGCCCTGATCACGCTGACCGCCTGGCTCGGCGCCCGGCTGTACGACTGGCTGCGCACCGACGGGCTCGGTCGCCGCGAGCCCCCGGCCTCCCACCACGACTGGACCGAGGACGCCGACCGCTACCTGCACTGACCCGCGCCCTCCCCCGCCCGCCCGCGCCCCGCACTCCCGCGTCCGCCCGCCGAGATGGCACCTCTCGGCTGCGGCGGCGCGGCCCCTCGCAGCCGAGGGTTGCCATCTCGGCGGGGGCCGCGCGTCGGCGGGCATCCCGGGCCGTCGGGCTGCGAGACTGGGCCCGCCCCCGCGACCGCGGGCGGGCACGGCGAGCGGGAGGACGGGACGTGGGCGAGCTGCCGCTGCGCCTGGTGGTGATCGGGGACGAGCTGGCCGCGGGTGCCGGCGACCCGCGGGCGCTGGGCTGGGTCGGCCGGGTGGCCGCGCGGACCACGACGCCCGTGCCGCCGACGGTGCTGACCCTGGCGGTCCCCGGCGAGACCACCTCCGGCCTGTCCGCCCGCTGGGAGGAGGAGGTCGGCCGCCGCGCCTCCGCCGAGGCCGACACCCGGCTGGTCGTCTCGCTCGGGCGCGCCGACGCGCTGGCCGGGCTCTCGCTCGCGCGCAGCCGGCTCAACCTCGCGAACATCCTGGACGCCGCGGAGCAGCGCCGGATGCCGGCGTTCGTGGTCGGCCCGCCGCCGGGCGCGGGCGTCGACCCGACGACGCTCGCCGACCTGTCCGCCGCGTTCGCCGACGTCACCACGCGCCGCCGGGTGCCGTACGTCGACACGTTCACGCCGCTCGCCGGGCACGAGCAGTGGCTCGCGGACCTCGCGGCGGGCGACGGCGCGCTGCCGGGCCAGGCCGGCTACGGGCTGATGGCCTGGCTGGTGCTGCACTCGCACTGGAACGCCTGGCTCGGCCTGCCGGAGGACGTGGTCTGACCGCCGGGCCCTCAGCCCCGCGGCAGCGTCGCGGCGATCGCCGACCTCGCGCTGGCCAGCACCGTCCGCACCGTGTCGGCCGTGAGGGCCGACGGCCCGCCGTCCGCCTCCGCCCGCCGGACGGCGTCCCGCACCTCCGCGCGGAACGCCGCGAGGTCGGCCTCGATCTGCGACCGCCGCGCCCGCGCGGCCCGGCGCTCCTCGGCCGCCGTGCGCCGCTCCCGGTCGGCCGCGCGGCGCTCGTGGTCAGCGCCCGCCGCGCGCGCCGGCCCGTCGCCGGGCGCGCCCGGCTGCGGGACCCAGCCGCCGGGGAACGGACCGGCCCCCGGTCCCCCGGGGGACCCGGCCCGCGGGTCCCGGGTCCGCAGCGCCGCGGCCCGCGCCTGCTGCGCCGCGGCGGCCATCTCCGCGCGCATCCCCGCCATCGACCCCGCGACCTCGGCCCGCACCTGCGCGGCGAGCTCCCGGACCACGTCGGCCAGCTCGTGCTCGAGCGCGGCGAGCTCGGCCCGGTGCTCGTCGACCTCCTGGCGGCCGCGGTCGGTCAGCGCGTACAGCGTCTTGCGGCCCGACTCCGTCCGCGCCACGAGCCCCTCCTCCTCGAGCCGGGCGAGCCGGGGGTACACCGTCCCGGCGCTCGGCCGGTAGGTGCCCCCGAACCGGTCGGACAGCGCCCGGATGAGCTCGTACCCGTGCCGCGGGCCGGCCTCGAGGAGGGACAGCAGGTACAGCCGGAGCTGCCCGTGCCCGAACACGGCCATCAGGCGTCGCCCGCGTCGACCACCGGCTCGGCGAGCGGGGCGCCGTGCAGCACCGTCAGGTGGCCGGACACGGTCTGGGAGTAGACGTAGCAGGTGGCGCGGTCGTCGCGCAGGTCGACCGTGGTGCGCCCGGGCCGGCGGTCGCCGCGGTCGACACCGTCCACCACGACCCGGCCGGAGACGCTGCGCGCCTCGACGCCGACGCCGTGACCGGCGGGCAGCCGCACCGCGACGTCGCCGGAGACGGTCCGGACGTGGCACACCGAGGTCGGCGCCAGGCAGTCGAGCGTGACCTCGCCCGAGACGGTCGTGACGGAGACCCGGTGCAGCGCGCCGGAGGCGGTCGCCGCGCCGGAGACCGTGCCGATCGACAGGTCGCCCAGGTGGTCGCGGACCACCACGTCGGAGGAGACGCTCTTGGCCGACAGCGCGCCGCGGGTGCCGTCGACGACCACCCCGCCGCCGACCGTCGACACCGTGGCGTCCTGCTGGACCCCGGCGAGCAGCAGGTCCGCGTTGACGGAGCCCAGCGACGCGACGACCGCCTGCGGCACCGCGAGGTGCACCTCCACCCGGTCCCGCTGGCCGGGCCCGCGGAGCCGCTCGAGGAAGCCGTCGATCCCGGTCACGGACCGCACGCCGGCCCACAGCGCGCCGTCGGCGTAGGTCACCTCGAGCGGCGAGCCGTCGACCCGGTGCACCTCGAGGCGCGCGCCGGTCAGCGTGGGGTCGTCGTGCGCGACGACGTCCACCCGGCCGCCGCTGACCTGGACGCGCAGCGAGCGCACGTCCTCCACCTCGATGATCTGCGGGCCGATGACGACCCAGGACTCCGTGGCCATGACGCTGCTCCTCCACATCGAGATATATCGCGTTCAGACACGCTATATCGCGTCCGCGGTGGCGGCAAGGGCGACCGCGGGCCGGGCGGGCCGGGCGCCGGACCCCCGCGGTCAGGCGATCAGGCCGACCGAGCGCAGCTCCACGGTGAGGTCCTGGGGGTTCGTCGCCACGCCGAGGGCCTCGTCGTACGTCACGGTGCCGTCCGCGACGAGGCGCACGAGGTGCTGGTCGAAGGTCTGCATCTTGTAGTAGTCGCCCTGCTTGATGAGGTCGAGCAGGGGCTCGCTGCCGGCGGGGTCGACGATCGCCTCGGCGGTGCGGCCGGTGTTGACCAGCACCTCGACGACCGCCGTCCGGCCCCCGCCGTCCGCCTTGCGGACCAGCCGCTGGGAGACGATGCCGCGCAGCGCCTGCGCCAGCGCGACGCGGATCTGCTGCTGCTCGTGCGGCGGGAAGAAGTCGACGATGCGGTTGACGGACTCGGCGGCGTCGATGGTGTGCAGCGTCGACAGCACCAGGTGCCCGGTCTCCGCGGCGGAGAGCGCGGCGCGGACCGTCTCCACGTCGCGCATCTCGCCGACGAAGATCACGTCCGGGTCCTGCCGCATGGCGGCGCGCAGGGCCACGGTGAAGTCGGCCGTGTCCTGCCGGATCTCGCGCTGGGAGACGATCCCGCGCTTGTCCGGGTGCAGCACCTCGATGGGGTCCTCGATGGTCACGATGTTCGCCTCGCGCACCGTGTTGATCAGGTCGATCATCGACGCCAGCGTGGTCGTCTTGCCCGAGCCGGTCGGGCCGGTGACGAGCACGAGCCCGCGCGGCTCGAGGGCGAGCTCCCCCAGCACGTCCGGCAGACCCAGCTCGGACAGCGACTGTGCGCCCATCGCGACCAGGCGGAACACCAGGCCGTACGTGCCGCGCGCCTGGTACGCGTTCACCCGGAACCGGCCGACGCCCGACAGGGAGAACGCGAAGTCCGCCTCGTGCGTGCGGACGAACGTCTCGGTGAGGTCCTCCGGGAGCACCTCGCCGAGCATGTGCTCGGTGTCCCGCGGCTTCAGCACGGGGACCTGCAGCCGGCGCAGCCGGCCGTCGACCCGGACCCGGGGCTCGGACCCGACCTTGACGTGCAGGTCGGAGCCGCCGGCCTGGGCCAGGGCGTGCAGGAGGGGGACGACGGACTGCGGCTGCTCGCTCACACGGGTCTGATCGGCCGGTACGCCCCGGTCCTTGAACCATCGGTGCGGACGAGCAGCACGGATGTGGGACCATGGAGGGTCCCCGGGCGGCTGTACCGCCGTGCCGGTCAGTCTCACCAGGGAGAAGTTCCATGAGCAAGCGTGGCCGCAAGCGCCGTTCCCGCGCCGGGAACGGCGCCAACCACGGCAAGCGCCCCAACGCCTGAGCGTCGGGCGGCGCAGCCGCACAGCACGAGGGCCCGGTGCGACGCACCGGGCCCTTCGTCGTGCTCGGGGCGGATCAGAGGGTCCGCGTCACCCGCAGCGTGGTCAGCTGCGCGTGGATCTTCACGCGCAGGTCCGCCGGGGCCTTGTCCTGGCAGCACCGCTTCACGAGCTCCTTGAGCATCGTCTCGACGGCGATCTCGTCCAGGCACGGCCGGCAGTCCTCGATGTGCTGCCGCACCTGCTCGGCGTCCCCCGGCTCCAGCTCGCGGTCCACGTAGGCGAACAGCCGCCCCAGCGCCTGCTCGCAGTCCGGGCCGCAGCCCCCCGCGTCCCCTGCCGCCGGCGTCGACGTCCCCGCGGCGTCCCAGCCCGTCATCGTGCCCTCCTCGACGATCCCGTGCCGTCCCCGCCCTCGGCGGTCGCGGCGCCCCCTGCCGGCACGAGCCCCCGGTCGCGCGCGTAGTCGGTCAGCATGTCGCGCAGCTGACCCCGCCCGCGGTGCAGCCGGGACATCACCGTCCCGATCGGGGTGCCCATGATCTCGGCGATCTCCTTGTAGGCGAACCCCTCGACGTCCGCCAGGTACACGGCGATCCGGAAGTCCTCCGGCAGCCGCGCGAGCGCGTCCTTCACGTCCGAGTCCGGCAGGTGGTCGAGCGCCTCCGCCTCGGCGGAGCGCAGGCCCGTCGAGGAGTGCGACTCGGCGCGCGCGATCTGCCAGTCCTCGATCTCGTCCGCCTGGGACTGCTGCGGCTCGCGCTGCTTCTTGCGGTACGTGTTGATGAACGTGTTGGTGAGGATCCGGTACAGCCACGCCTTGAGGTTCGTGCCCGGCCGGTACTGGTGGAAGGCGGCGAACGCCTTGGCGAACGTCTCCTGGACCAGGTCCTCGGCGTCCGACGGGTTCCGGGTCATGCGCAGGGCGGCGCCGTACAGCTGGTCCAGGTAGACCAGCGCCTCGGCCTCGAACCGCTCGCTGCGCGCCGCGTCGTCCTCGGACTCGGGGGCGCGTGTGGTGTCCTCGCTCATCACCACCGAGCCTAGTGCGCGCGCGGGCGCCGGGCCGCCCGGGCGGGGCAGCACGGCGACGCCGCCGGTCACGGCGGTCGGCCGGTCGAGGGTGGAACAGCTCATGGACGGCACAACGTGAGCGGCCCCCCGGGGCATTCCCGGGGGCGTGGGGCCCGTCGCGCCGCTAGGTTGGGCGGCAGGCGTCCGTGCGTCGCGGACGGCCCCGAGGAGGACGTCATGCTGCTGCGCCGCATCGCCCGACCGCTGTTCGCGTCGTGGTTCCTGAGCGAGGGGGTCGACGCGCTGCGCCGGCCGGCCGCGCACGTCGCGGTCGCCCGGGGTGCGGTCGACCGGCTGACCGCCACCGTGCCCCGCGGCGCCCTGGGCGGCGCGCTGGACGCGTACCGGCACCCGTCGGACGCGCAGCTCACGACGGTGGTGCGGGCGCACGGCGGCGCGACGGCGCTCGCCGCCCTGCTGCTCGCGACCGGGCGCGCGCCCCGGGCGTCCGCCCTCGCCCTCGCGGCGCTGACCCTGCCGCTCGCCGCCGCCGACGCGCCGGCCTCCCGCAAGGAGCGCGGCCAGCTGTCCGAGCAGGAGAAGAAGGACCGCAAGGCCCGGTTCCTGCGGGGCCTCGCGCTGAGCGGGGGTGCGCTGATCGCCGCCGCCGACACCGCGGGCCGGCCGTCCGTGCGCTGGCGCGTCGAGCACGCCCGGGCCACCCGCGCCGCGACCGCCAAGGCCGCCGCCGCCGCGGCGACGGCCGCGGCGGCGAAGAAGGCCGCGTCGAAGAAGATCGCGGACGCGGTGCACTGACGCGCGGCACCGGCGCGGCGCCTCGTGGGCCGGACGCCCGGGCCGGGGTGCCGCGCGCCCCCGATAGCCTGACGGCCATGAGCTCCGAGGTCCTCCCCGCCACCGCGCCCGACTGGGCCGCCCCGACGGCGACCGGCCCCCTGGACGCGACCGTCGAGGTCCCCGGGTCCAAGTCGCTGACCAACCGCTACCTGGTGCTCGCCGCCCTCGCCGACGGCCCCGGGCGGCTGCGCGGCGCGCTGCGGTCCCGGGACACGCTGCTGATGGCGCAGGCGCTGCGCGACCTGGGCACGACCATCGAGGACGACCCCGACGCGCCCGGCGACTGGCTGGTCACCCCGGGCGCGTTCCGCGGGCCGCGCGCGGTCGACTGCGGCCTCGCCGGCACCGTCATGCGGTTCCTGCCCGCCGTGGCGGCCCTCGCGGACGGGGACGTGCGGTTCGACGGCGACGCCGGCGCGCGCGTGCGGCCGATGGGGCCGGTGCTCGCGGCGCTGCGGGCGCTCGGCGTCGGCGTCACCGAGCACGGCGAGCCGGGCCACCTCCCGTTCACCGTGACCGGCACCGGCTCCGTGGAGGGCGGCGCCGTGGACGTCGACGCGTCGGGCTCCTCGCAGTTCGTGTCCGGCCTGCTGCTCACCGCGCCCCGGTTCGCGCGCGGCCTGACCATCCGGCACACGGGGCCGACGCTGCCGAGTCTGCCGCACATCGAGATGACCGTCGCCGCGATGCGGGCGGCGGGCGTGGTCGTCGACGACTCCGTGCCCACGGTCTGGCAGGTCGAGCCGGGTCCGGTCGCCGCGCGCGACGTGCGCGTCGAGCCCGACCTGTCCAACGCGGCGCCGTTCCTGTGCGCCGCGCTGGTCGCCGGCGGCACCGTGCGGGTGCCCGGCTGGCCCGCCGCCACGACCCAGCCCGGCGGCCTGCTGCCCGGCATCCTCGAGCAGATGGGCGCGACCACCCGGCTCGAGGGCGACGTGCTGTCGGTGACCGGCACCGGGACCGTCCGCGGGGTCGACCTCGACCTGCACGCGGCGGGCGAGATCGCGCCGACGATCGCGGCGATCGCCGCCCTCGGCGACTCCCCCACCCGGCTGCGCGGCATCGCGCACCTCCGCGGGCACGAGACCGACCGGCTCGCCGCGCTGTCCGCCGAGATCACCCGGCTCGGCGGGCAGGCCGAGCAGACCGCCGACGGCCTGGTGATCACGCCGCGCCCGCTGCACGCCGGCACGGTCCGGACCTACGCGGACCACCGGATGGCGACCTTCGGCGCGCTGCTCGGCCTGGCGGTCCCCGGCGTGCTGGTCGAGGACGTCGCCACGACCGCCAAGACCATCCCGGACTTCGTCGGGCTGTGGGACGGGATGCTCGCGTGACCGGGGCCGCGACGAGCGGGGGTCGCTGACCGTGGCCCGCCGCGCGCTCGACGAGTCGGACGTCCGGGTCCGGCCGAACCGCCGGGGCACCCGCCCCCGGACCAAGACCCGCCCGGAGCACGCCGACGCCGACCGTGCGCTGGTCACCGGCGTCGACCGGGGGCGGTACACCGTCCTGGTCGACCCCGACGGGCCGGACGAGCGCGTCGCCGTCGCGATGAAGGCGCGCGAGCTGGGCCGCGAGCGGGTCGTGCCGGGCGACCGCGTCGACCTGGTGGGCGACACCTCCGGGGCGGGGGGATCCCTCGCGCGCATCGTGCGGATCGTCGAGCGCAGCACCGTGCTGCGCCGCACCGCCGACGACACCGACCCGGTCGAGCGGGTCATCGTGGCCAACGCCGACCAGCTCGTCGTCGTCACCGCCCTCGCCGACCCCGAGCCGCGGACCCGGATGATCGACCGGTGCGTGGTCGCCGCGTACGACGCCGGGATGGACGTGCTCCTCGCGCTGACGAAGGCCGACCTCGCGGACCCCGCGCCGCTGCGCGCGCTGTACGAGCCGATCGGCGTCCGGGTGGTCGTCAGCTCGCGGACCGACGAGGCCGCGATCGAGGGGCTGGCCGAGGTGCGCGACGCGCTCGCCGGGCGGATGTCCGTGCTGGTCGGGCACTCGGGCGTCGGGAAGTCGACGCTGGTGAACGCGCTGGTGCCGGACGCGCTGCGGGCGGTGGGCGTGGTCAACGACGTGACCGGGCGCGGGCGGCACACGTCCACGTCGGCGGTCGCCCTGCGCGTGCCCGGGGAGCCGGGCACCTGGGTCATCGACACCCCGGGCGTGCGGTCGTTCGGGCTGGCGCACGTCGAGCCGGACCACCTGCTCGGCGCGTTCGCCGACCTGGCCGAGGTCGCCGAGGACTGCCCGCGGGGCTGCACGCACGCCGCGGACGCGCCGGACTGCGCCCTCGACGAGTGGGTCGAGGCCGCGCCCGACGACGAGACCCGCGAGGCGCGGACCGCGCGGGTGGACTCGTTCCGGCGGCTGCTGGCGAGCCGCTCGTCCGCCCCCGACGCGGGCTGAGGCGCCACCCGGCGCCGAGGCTGCACCAGCAGCGCGGTTCGCGCGCCGGGAGCGGCGCAGGTGCGGCGACCTCGGCGGACGTCTCGGCCCGATAGGTTGGGCGCATGACCCGGTACGACGACGACCTGCGCCTCGCCCACGTGATCGCCGACCAGGTGGACGGGCTCACCATGTCGCGGTTCAAGGCGCAGGACCTCCGGGTCGAGACGAAGCCCGACCTCACCCCCGTCTCCGACGCCGACCGCACCGCCGAGGAGCTGATCCGCGCGCAGCTGTCCCGGGCCCGCCCGCGCGACGCCGTCCACGGCGAGGAGATGGCCGACACCGGCCACGGCCCGCGGCGCTGGGTGGTCGACCCGATCGACGGCACGAAGAACTTCGTCCGCGGCGTGCCCGTCTGGGCGACCCTGATCGCGCTGCTCGACGGCGACGAGGTCGTGGTCGGCCTGGTGAGCGCGCCCGCGCTGGGCCGCCGGTGGTGGGCCGCCGTCGGGTCCGGCGCGTGGACCGGACGCTCGCTCGCGGCCGCCACGCGGCTCCAGGTGTCCGAGGTCGGCCGGCTCCAGGACGCGTCGCTGTCCTACTCGAGCCTGAGCGGCTGGGAGGAGCAGGGGCGCCTGGAGCACTTCCTCGACCTGACCCGGCGCGTGTGGCGGACGCGCGGGTACGGCGACTTCTGGTCGCACGTGCTGGTCGCCGAGGGCGCGGTCGACCTGTCCGCCGAGCCCGAGCTCGCGCTGCACGACATGGCTGCGCTGGTGCCGATCGTCACGGAGGCCGGCGGGCGGTTCACGTCCGTCCAGGGCGTCGACGGGCCGTTCGGGGGCAGCGCGCTGGTGAGCAACGGGCGCCTGCACGGGGCGGCGCTGCAGGTGCTCGACCCGCTGATCGAGCACTGACCCGCCCGGGGCGCCGGCCCGCCGGTGACGGGGTCGGCGTCCCCGGGGCACGGCGTCAGCGCGGGATGCCCGCGAGCTCCGTCGCGTCGTACCAGAGCAGGTCGCGCTCGGCGAGGGCGTCGAGCGCGGCGTCGTCGCCGTCGAGCGCGCGGGCGACCTCGTCCTTCGCGGCGGGCTCGTCCACGTGCGCGCACACCACGGCGTCCAGCGTCGCCGGGGCCGTCAGCGTCACCAGGCTCGCGGCCTCGTCGTCCACGCCCGCGCCCTCGTCCGGCGCCCCGTCGCGCACCGCGTCGTCCGGCACCTCGACGGTCACCACGAGCCGCAGGCCCGGCGCGTCCGGCCGGGACGCCAGGAGCACGAGCGCGTCGTCGGCGGCCATGAGCTGCGCGGCGAACTCGACCCCCTCCTCGTCCTCGTCGGGCAGCAGCGCGGTCAGCGCCGGCGTGACGGCGTGGGCGCGGCGCGGTGCCGCGAGCGGGCCGCGGCCGCCCAGCAGGTCGTCGAGCTCGTCCAGGGTGGCAGGCAGGTAGAGGCGCACGGGACCAGTGTGCCGCCCGGGACGGCTCGCCGCGCACACCGCCGACGAATCCGGGCGAGTCCGGCGCGTCGGGCGCGACCCGCCGGTGGTTGTCCCCAGGTGGCACGAACCTCGCTGGCGCGGGGGCGCCGGTGAGCGGTACATCTGGGCGCGGCGGGGGGCCGAGCGACGAAGGAGGTCACCCATGAGAAGGCACGTCACCAGCACGACCACGACCGGCGTCCCGTGAGCACCGCGATCCGGGTGCGCCTCGTGCCCGCTCCCCCACCGCTCCCGGCGGAGGTGCAGGACGGGCCGGCCCCGCCTCCGCCCCGCGCCGTGGCCGACGCCGGCCCGCCGGGCGGGGCGGTGCGGGGAGTGGTCGACACGGGAGCGGACGGACCGCCCGCCGCGGCGACCCGGGCGGCACCGCGTCCGGCGCCGCGGGCGGCACCGCGTCCGGCACCGCGGGCGGCACCGCCCGGGACGAGGCGGCGGGCGCCGGGCGGGCCGGTCGGCGACCTCGCCGGCGGCGCGCCGGAGCTCGACCCCCGGCAGGCGTGCTGCATGGTCGCGCTGGCGGCGGTCGAGGTCCTGGCGGGCAACCGGCCCCTGGCCCAGCTCGCGCGCTGGCTCACGCCGGAGGTCTACGACGGCCTCGCGCGCCGCGCCGTCCTCACCGCGCCCGGCACGCGGGTGCTCGACGCGGCCGCGGGCGTGCGCGACCTCGCCGCCGGGTCGACGGACCCCGTGCCCGCAGGGGCGGCACGGCGTCCGTCGGTCCGGCGGGTGCGCGTGCACCGGGTCGACGAGCACACCGTGGAGTCCTCGGTGGTGGTCGCGCACGCCGACCGGGTCCGCGCGGTCGCCGTGCGGCTCACCCGGTCGACCGGGCGCTGGCGGGCGTCGGCTCTCGTGGTGGGCTGACCCGCACGGGCGGCGCGTGCCCCGGCCGCCGCGGCCGGGACACGACGACGCCGCCCGCCCTCCCCGAGCGGGGTGGGCGGGCGGCGTCCGCGTGCGAGTACCCGGCGCGGCGGCCGGCCCGTCACCCGGCCCGGCGGCCGGCCCGTCACCCGGCCCGGCGGCCGGCCCGTCACCCGGCCCGGCGGCCGGCCCGTCACCCGGCCCGTCACCCGGCCCGGCGGTCAGCCCCGGCGGCGCTGCTGCTTCGCGGCCTTGCGGCGTGCCTCGCGGTTCCCCGCGTCCTCGGCGGCGGTCGCGCCCCCGGCGCCGGCGGCCCCGTCGGGCGCACCGGCGCCCGCCGGCGCGGACGTCGCGGGTCCGGCCGCCCGCCGGCCCCGGCTGACGGTCGTGCCGCTGTCGCCGTCCACGCTGGGCGCCGAGTACTGCAGCGGCACCTGGCGCTCCGGCCCGTCGATGCCCTTGGCGACGAGCACGGGCGCCGCGCCGCCGGCCGGTGCGGCCTCGCCGTCGCCCTCGACGGTCGGCTGCGCCGCGCCGGCCGGGGCGGCCTGGGCGGGCTCGGTGACCTTGACCTCGAGGTTGAAGAGGTAGCCGACCGCCTCCTCCTTGATGGCGTCCGTCATCGCCTGGAACAGCTGGTAGCCCTCGCGCTGGTACTCGATCAGCGGGTCGCGCTGGGCCATGGCGCGCAGCCCGATGCCCTCCTTGAGGTAGTCCATCTCGTAGAGGTGCTCGCGCCACTTCCGGTCGAGCACCGAGAGGACGACGCGCCGCTCGAGCTGGCGCATGTTCGGCTCGCCGAGCGACGCCTCCCGCTCCTCGTACGCGATCCGCGCGTCGGACAGCAGCTCGGCCTTCAGCATCTCGGGCGTGACCCGGCCGAGGCCGCCGGCCTGCTCCACGACCTCCTCGACCGCGATGGACACGGGGTACACGGTCTTGAGCGTGGTCCAGAGCTGGTCTAGGTCCCAGTCCTCGGGGTGGCCCTCGGCGGTCGCGGCGGTCACGTAGTCGTCGAGCACGTCCTCGAGGAAGTGCTGGACCTGCTCCTGCATGTTCTCGCCCTCGAGCACGCGGCGGCGCTGCTCGTAGATGACCTCGCGCTGCCGGGACAGCACGTCGTCGTACTTGAGGACGTTCTTGCGGATCTCGAAGTTCCGCGCCTCGACCTGCGACTGCGCGGACCGGATGCCGCGGGTGACGATCTTGGACTCCAGCGGCAGGTCGTCCGGGAACCCGGCGCGGGTCATCATCGACTCGGCCATGCCGGAGTTGAACAGCCGCATCAGGTCGTCCTGCAGCGACAGGTAGAACCGGGACTCGCCCGGGTCGCCCTGCCGGCCGGAGCGTCCGCGGAGCTGGTTGTCGATGCGGCGGGACTCGTGCCGCTCGGTGCCGAGGACGTACAGGCCGCCGAGCTCCACGACCTCGTCGTGCTCCGCGGCGACCGCGGCCTTGGACTTCTCCAGGGCCTCGGGCCAGGCGGCCTCGTACTCCTCCGGGCTCTCGTTGGGGTCGAGCCCGCGGGCCGCCAGCTCGGCGACGGCCATGAACTCGGCGTTGCCGCCGAGCATGATGTCGGTGCCGCGGCCGGCCATGTTGGTGGCGACGGTGACGGCGCCCTTGCGGCCGGCCTGCGCGACGATCGACGCCTCGCGGGCGTGCTGCTTGGCGTTGAGCACCTCGTGCGGGACCCCGGCCTTGCGCAGCTTGCGCGACAGCAGCTCGGACTTCTCGACGCTCGTCGTGCCGACGAGGACGGGCTGGCCCTTGGCGTGCCGCTCGACGATGTCGGCGACGACGGCGTCGTACTTGCCCTCCTCGGCCTTGTAGACGAGGTCGGGCTGGTCGATGCGCTGCATCCCGCGGTTGGTCGGGATCGGGACGACGCCCAGCTTGTAGGTGCCCTGGAACTCGGCCGCCTCGGTCTCGGCGGTACCGGTCATCCCGGCGAGCTTGTCGTACAGGCGGAAGTAGTTCTGCAGGGTGATCGTGGCGAGGGTCTGGTTCTCGGCCTTGATGACCACCCCCTCCTTCGCCTCGATCGCCTGGTGCATGCCCTCGTTGTAGCGGCGGCCCGGCAGGACGCGGCCGGTGTGCTCGTCGACGATGAGCACCTCGCCCTTGTCGACGATGTAGTCCTTGTCCCGCTTGAACAGCTCCTTGGCCTTGATGGCGTTGTTGAGGAAGCCGACCAGCGGGGTGTTCAGCGACTCGTACAGGTTCTCGATGCCGAGGTAGTCCTCGACGCGCTCGATGCCGGGCTCCAGGACGCCGACGGTGCGCTTCTTCTCGTCGACCTCGTAGTCGCGCTCGGGCTGCAGGCGGCGCACGACCTTCGCGAACTCGGCGTACCAGCGGTTCGCGTCGCCGGAGGCCGGGCCGGAGATGATGAGCGGGGTGCGGGCCTCGTCGATGAGGATGGAGTCCACCTCGTCGACGATGGCGAAGTGGTGGCCGCGCTGCACGAGCTCCTCGGTGCTCCACGCCATGTTGTCGCGGAGGAAGTCGAAGCCGAACTCGTTGTTCGTGCCGTACGTGATGTCCGCGGCGTACTGCACCCGGCGCTCGGCGGGCGTCTGCCCGGACAGGATGACGCCGGTGGTCAGCCCGAGGAACCGGTACACGCGGCCCATGAGGTCGGCCTGGTAGCTCGCCAGGTAGTCGTTGACGGTGACGACGTGCACGCCCTTGCCGGTCAGCGCGTTGAGGTACGCCGGTGCGGTGGCGACGAGGGTCTTGCCCTCACCGGTCTTCATCTCGGCGATGTTGCCCCAGTGCAGCGCGGCACCGCCCTGCAGCTGGACGTCGAAGTGCCGCTGCCCCAGGGTGCGGCGCGCGGCCTCGCGCACCGCCGCGAACGCCTCGGCCATCAGGTCGTCGAGCGACTCGCCGTCCGCGAGCCGGGCCTTGAACCGGTCGGTCTCCTCGCGCAGCTCGGCGTCCGACAGGGACGTGAAGCTGTCCTCCAGCGCGTTCACCTGCTGGGCGACGCCCGACAGCTTCTTGAGGATCCGTCCCTCGCCCAGGCGGAGGACCTTCTCGAGGATCGCAGGCACGTGCACTCCCGACTCGCTGCGCCGCACGTGGCCACGTGCGGCGTCCCGGCGTCCCGACCGCACAGCCGGGCCCCGACCATCGTAGGTGAGGCGGCGTGACGACCAGCAACCCCGCGCCACCCCCGGGGGCGCCGGTCGGCGCGTCAGCCGGCCGAGAGCGCGCTCGCCAGCACCGGGGCCAGCGTCCCGCGCGGCGTCCCGTCCCTGTCCCCGACCACGACGTCCTCCAGACCGAGCCAGGTGGCGAGCAGCCGCAGCTCGGCCGCCAGGTCCGCCGCGACCGCGCCCGGCGAGGAGTCCGGGACCGCGACCGGCGCCGCGCGGGCCGGCTCGGCGGGGTGGGCGGCGTGCACCCGGAGCAGCCCGGCGCGGCGGTCCGCCTTGAGGTCCACCAGCGCGGCCAGGTGCTCCCCGCGCAGGAACGGGAGCACGTAGTAGCCGTGCACCCGCTGCGCCTCCGGCACGTAGATCTCGATGCGGTAGCGCAGCCCGAACAGCTCCTCGAGCCGGCGGCGCTCGAACACGAGCGGGTCGAACGGGCTGAGCAGCGCCCGGCCGGTCGCGCGGCGCGGCAGGTCGGCGTCGGCGTGCAGGTAGGTGGGCCGGGCCCAGCCGTCGACCCGCACCGGCACCAGCGTGCCCTCGTCCACCAGGTCGGCGACCGCGGCCCGAGCGCGCGGGCCCCTGATCCGGAAGTAGTCGAGCAGGCAGCGCTCCGAGGCGACGCCGTGGGCGCGCGCGGCGATCCGCAGGAGCTCGCGCACGGCGTCGTCCTCGTCCGGCTCCGGCGCCGCCAGCACCGCGGGCGGGAGCACGCGCTCGGTGAGGTCGTAGCAGCGCTCGAACTGCGGGTTCCGGCGCGCCGAGGCCACCTGGCCGGTGAAGAACAGGTACTCGAGGACCCGCTTGGCCGCCGTCCAGTTCCAGCCCCACTCCGTCCGGTCCCGCGGCACGGGGCCCTCGACGCGGGCGTGCACCTCGCTCGCGGTGAGCGGGCCGTCCGCGGCGATCATCGCCAGCACGTCGTCGACGAGCGGCGAGTGGGTGAGCGGGACCTCGCGGATCGCGCCCCACGCGTGCTCGCGGTAGGCGCGCCGTCGCCAGCCGAGCAGCGCGTAGGTCTCCGGCGGCACGTAGGACGCCTCGTGGGCCCAGGTCTCGACCAGGCGCCGGGGCGCACGGCCGGCGGCGCGGTCCAGCAGCGCCGGGTCGTAGGGGCCGACGCGGGAGAACGTCGGCATCAGGTGGGCGCGCGCGACGACGTTGACCGAGTCGATCTGCAGCAGGCCGAGCCGGTCGACCACCTGCTGCAGCTGGCGCATCGTGGCGGGGCCGGTGCGCTCGGCGCGCGGCCGGTCGAGCCCCTGGGCCCGCAGGGCGACCCGCCGGGCCTGGGACAGCGACAGCGAGCCCGAGGGCCGGTGCGCGCTCCCGGGCGCGGCGCGCCGGACGGCGGCGAGGCGGCGCCCCGGGGCAGCGGGCGCGGGCGCGGCGTCGGTGCTGGTGGCCATCGCCCCATCGTGCCGCCCACCACCGACACCCGCCGCGTCGAGTCTGCGCCCCGTGCCTCTGCGGAGGCGCTCCGTCGCAGTCCGGCGGCGGAGACTCGGCGGGCGGCGGTGCCGGCAGCGGCGCACGACCGCGCCCGCCGACCGGAGGGTCGTCGGCGGGCGCGGTGCGGTGCGGCGGGCGTGCCGCGCGGTCAGCGCTGGGCGACAGCCCCCGCCGGGGCGGCGACGCCCCCGGCCTGCTGCGCGGCGGCGACGCCGTCGCCGGAACCCATGCTGGTCACGGCGGCGTCGAGCTTGATCACCCCGTAGCTCCAGCCCCGCCGGCGGTACGCGACGGACGGCTGGGCGGTCTCGGCGTCGACGAACAGGAAGAAGTCGTGCCCCACGAGCTCCATCTCGTAGAGCGCGTCGTCGATCGTCATCGGCTGCGCGGCGTGCACCTTCTCGCGGATGACGACGGGCGAGTCGCCGAGCGTCGTCTCCACGACCCCGTCCTCGCGGGGCTCGGGCGCGCCCGCCTCGGGCTCCAGCTCCTCCAGGGGCGGCAGCGGGTCGTTGACCGGGGTCGGGACCTTGCCGCGGTGGCTCTTGCGCCGGTCGCGCGCGCGGCGGAGGCGCTCGGTGAGCTTGTCGATCGCCAGGTCGAAGGCCCCGTACCGGTCGTCCGCGCAGGCCTCGGCGCGGATCACCGGTCCCTTGCCCACCACGGTCAGCTCGACCCGCTCGGCGGCGGCGGCCTGCCGGGGGTTCGACTCGTGGGTCACCTCGACGTCGATGCGCTGCGCCCGGGGGGCGAGCTGCTCGAGCTTGGCGAGCTTGTCCGTCACGTGCTGACGGAAACGCTCGGGGACGTCGGTGTGACGGCCGGCGACGACGATCTCCATGGGGTACCTCCTGGAGGTCCGGGGGCGGGGTCCGACCCCGCCCGGCAGCGTGCTCGAACGCGCCCTCGCGGGGCGCTGGTCTGCGGCACCACCTCCTCGTGCGGGGCGTGCCCGTCGAGTCCCGGTACCGGGCGACGTCCCTGCCACCCGGTGCTGTGGGGTCCACGCTAGCCCGGGTCCGGCGCCGCTACCAACCAGCCGGTCGGCGACCCCGGCGGACGGGTGACGGCGAGCACCAACGCGCCCGCGACCTGCGCACCTACCGCCTCCAGGGCGGTCCGGCAGGCGGCCAGCGTGGCGCCGGTCGTGAGCACGTCGTCGACGAGCAGGACGCGCGCGCCGGCGAGCGGGTCGCGTGCTCGCCGGCGGACCCGCACCCGCCCCGCCAGGTTCGCGGCGCGCCCCCGGACCCCGAGCCCGACCTGGTCCCGGCCGGCCCCGGCGAGGCGCAGCGCGGGCAGCGGGCGGGCGCCGAGCCCCGCGGCGACGGACCGGGCCAGCGCGGCGACCAGGTCCTCGCCCCGGCGGGCCCGCCCACGGGGCGACGCCGGCGCGGGCACCACGACCAGCGGCCCCTGCTGCCCGCGCGGGCCGGCGCCCCGCACCTCGTCCCGCAGCGCCGGCGCCGCCCGGCCCAGCACCGCCGCGAACCACGGCGTCACGTCCGCCCGCCCGCGGTCCTTCCACGCGACGACGGCCCGCCGCACCGACCCGTCGTTCTCCGCGAGCGCCCACACCGGGACCGTCGTGCCGTCCATCCGGTCCAGCCGCCCCGCGGCGCGCTCGCAGCGCCGGGGCGGGCCGGCGAACCGGTGCAGGCAGCCCCCGCACAGCGCCGCTCCCGGCCCGCCGCAGCCGGCGCAGGTCACCGGCAGCACGAGGTCCAGGAGCTCGCGGGCGACGTCGCCGAGGGCGCGGCCCCGCGGGGCGGGCGCGGTCATCGCCCCAGGATGCCCGCGCGACGCGGCCCGCCGGCGCGCGTCCCCAGGTCCCGCCGACTCAGCCCGCGAAGCCCGGGTCCCGCACGTCCGTCCCCACCGACGCCCAGCTCGACCCGGCGCGGGCGAACAGCTCGCCCTCGGCGGTCGCCAGGTACAGCGCGCTGTCCCCCTTGCCGCCGGCGATGTCGACCGCGTCGGCGAGCGCGGGTCGGGTCTGCACCTCCCCGGACAGCGGGACCAGGTGGTAGACCGCCGTGGTGGTGCTGCCCGACCGGCCGAGCACCCCGAGCGTCGACTCGTCGACCCAGACCACCCGGGTGGCGTCGGTGAGCGTCACCCCGGTCCGCCAGGCCTCGCCGAGCACCTGGGGCGTCCCGGAGTCGTCGCGCACGACCGAGGCCACGTCGACCCGCACGCCGTCCGACCCGGACGAGACGACGGCGACCCGGGTGGCGTCGCGGGCGATCCGCACCGAGCGCACGGTGCGGTCCTGCAGCCACTCGGCCGCCACCTCGACGACGGTGCCGCGGTCGTCGACGGCCAGCAGCTCCCCGCCGGACGGCGCCGACGCGGTCCACACCCAGCCGAGGCGGTCGACGGACGGCGCGACCAGCGCGGGCGCGGCGAGCAGCTCGACCGAGGCGGCGGTCGCCGTCGGGACGGTGACCAGCCGGTCCGGCCCGGACAGCATCACGCGGACGTCGCCGGACCCGTCGCGGGCGGGGTCCCGGGCGTCGAGACCGGCGAGCGAGGAGACGCCCTCGACCGGCTCCAGCTCCCCCGCGGACATCTGCACGAGCGTCCCGTCCTGGAGCGCCTCCAGCGCACCGCCCCAGTCCTGCCCGCGCTCCAGCTCCGCGGCCTCCGCGTCCATCGCGACCCCGCCGGCGCTGACCTCCACCGTGCGGACCCGCGCGATCCGCAGCGACGCCTCGAGCTGCGCCTGCATCCGGGCGCGCTCCTCCGGCTCGGTCGGCAGCCCGCCGGCCGCGAGGCTGACCGTCGCCACCCCGTCCTCGTCGACGGAGACGGCGTCCGGCTGCAGCACCGCGCTCTCGGGCACCGCGCTGCGCACGGCGTCCCGCAGCCACCCGGACGGGCCCGCGATGATCGCGCGCACGATCGAGGTCGCGAGGTTCCGCAGCGGGAACCACCGCGTCTCCGGGACCAGGAACTGCTCGTCCTGCGACAGGAAGTACAGGGTCGCCGACCGGTAGATCGCGTCGAAGTTCGGCTGGGACAGCACGACGCCGTCCTCCAGCCCGGAGATCCGCCACTGGCCCTCGCTGTCCTGCACGAGGTCGAACGTCAGGGACTCCTTGGCGTCCGGGCCGGCCTGCGCGTACCGGCCCTCGTCGTCGATCCGCGCCGCCACCCGCACGTCGACCCGCACCTGGGACTCGCCGACCAGCTCGAT
Organism: Cellulomonas sp. ACRRI; assembly: GCF_022346185.1. GTDB lineage: Bacteria > Actinomycetota > Actinomycetes > Actinomycetales > Cellulomonadaceae > Cellulomonas. The sequence continues at coordinate 23,375 of NZ_JAKRMS010000036.1, forward strand.
GTCGGGGCTGGAGGCGGTCGCGTACACGACGACCCGTTCGCGCGGGTTCCAGGACCGGCGGGTCTCGCCCGACAGGTACTCGCGGGCGTTGCGGAAGTCGTCCGCGGCGTCGACCGAGGCGGACCCCCGGCTGAAGCCCGCGGCGCTGGCGCCGAGGAACCCGCGGACGATGTCCTCGGGCGTGCCGTCCTGCGGGGGCGGGTCGCCGAGCGGCTCGACCACGCCCTGGTCGGTGACGCCCTCGACGCCCACGCCGACCGGGCCGGAGGTCGGGATGCCGACGCAGGCCGACAGCGCCGCGAGCACGACGGCGAGCGCGACGGCGACGCCGGCGCGGCGGGCGGTGGTGCGGGGCGGGGCGGTCATCGGGTCTCCCCCGGTCCGTCGGTCCCGCCGCGGCGGGCGGGTTCGGGGTCGTGGCCGGCGGGCGCGTCGGGCACCGGGGCCGGGTGGCCGGCGCCGCGCTCCTGCCCGCGCCGGCGCTCGACCACCTGCTGGGCCTCCCGCGCCCGCTCCACGACGTCGAACGACCCCGTGGTGGGCGGCAGGTCCGGCAGCGCCGCCGGGTCGGGGCGGTCGGCGTCCCGGTCGCGCGGCGCGGGCCGCTCGGGCTCGGCCGGGGGCTCCAGCGGCAGCGGCGAGGACTCCAGGGTGATGCCGGCCCGCCGCGGCAGCGTCAGCCGGAAGCAGGCGCCCTGCCGCGGCCGCCCCCACGCCTCGAGCCAGCCGCCGTGCAGGTGCGCGTCCTCGAGCGAGATCGCCAGCCCGAGGCCGGTGCCGCCGGTGGTGCGGGCCCGCGCGGGGTCCGCGCGCCAGAACCGGTCGAACACGTGCGCCGCCTCGTCCCGGGACATGCCGACACCCCGGTCCCGGACGGTCACGGCGACCGCGCGGTCGTCCGCGCCCACGGTGACCTCGACGTCGCTGCCGTCGGCGTGCTCGATCGCGTTCACCAGCAGGTTCCGCAGCACCCGCTCCACGCGGCGGGGGTCGACGTCGGCGACGCACTGCCCCTCGGGCTGCGTCACCGACAGCCAGGAGCCCTTCGCGGCCGCCAGGGGCACGGCCTGGTCGACCGCCGCGCCGACGACGTCGCGCAGGTCCCGCGCCTCGGCGTCCAGCACGGCGGCCCCGGCGTCGAACCGGCTGATCTCCAGCAGGTCGCCCAGCAGGTCCTCGAACCGGTCGAGCTGCTGCTGCAGGAGCTCGGCGGAGCGGCGCACCACCGGGTCGAACTCGTCGCGGGACTCGTAGATCATCTCGCCGGCCATCCGCACCGTGGTGAGCGGCGTGCGCAGCTCGTGCGAGACGTCGGACACGAACCGGCGCTGCATGGTCGACAGGTGCTCCATGCGGTCGATCTGGTCCTGCAGGCTCTCGGCCATCTCGTTGAACGACCGGCCCAGGCGCGCCATCTCGTCCTCGCCGCGGACCGGCATCCGCTCGGTGAGGCTCCCGTCCGCGATGCGCTCCGCGACGTGCGCGGCCTGCCGGACCGGGCGGACCACCTGCCGCGTCACCAGCCAGGACATCGACACCAGCAGGACGACCAGCGCGACGGCGCCGATGCCGAGCACGCTCTGCAGGAACTCCAGCCGGTCCTGCTCGGCCTGCAGCGAGTAGAGGAAGTACAGCTCGTAGGACCCCGCGGCGGGCACGGTCACCACCTGGCCGACCATGACGCCGGGCTCGACCCGGCCCGAGTCGGTCGCGGACGCGGGCCAGGCCACGGACTCCCAGCGCTGGCCCTCGTTGGCGGCGGTCGCGGTCCGCAGCTGGTCCGAGACCAGGCCCACCAGGCTGGAGTCGGTGACCCCGCTCGTGACGAGGATCGGCTGCTGCTGGCCGCGGGTGCGCAGGATGAACACCTCGCGCTCCCCCGAACCGCTGGAGCGCAGGGCGCGCACCAGGTCGTTCACCAGGAGCTGCACCTCCGGGCCGGTCGTCGCGGTCGAGGCGTCGAACGTCTCCTGCGCCTGGGCGGCGCTGCGCGCGGACTCGGCGAGCACCTGGTCGACCCGCTGGGTGAACAGGCCGTCCCGGACGGTCACCGACAGGTACCCGCCCAGCACCGCCAGCGCGAGCAGCCCCACCACGAGGGTGAGCGTGAGGACGCGCGCCTGCAGCGAGCCGCGCCAGGCGCGCACCAGCCGGCGCGTGCGGGCGCCGGCGCGCACCGTGGCGAGCCGCCACGCGCGCGCCGCCCGCGCGGTGACGCCGCCGCGGGAGGTCCCGGTCACGGGGGCGTCGCGCCCGCCTTGTAGCCGACGCCGCGCACCGTCACGACGATCTCGGGACGCTCGGGGTCGGCCTCGATCTTGGACCGCAGGCGCTGCACGTGGACGTTCACCAGCCGGGTGTCGGCGGCGTGCCGGTAGCCCCACACCCGCTCCAGCAGCACCTCCCGGGTGAACACCTGCCACGGCTTGCGCGCCAGCGCCACCAGCAGGTCGAACTCCAGCGGGGTGAGCGAGATGGCCGCGCCGTCGCGGGTGACCCGGTGGCCGGTCACGTCGATCGACAGGTCCCCGATCCGCAGGTGCTCCGGCGCCGGCTCGTCGCTGCGCCGCAGGCGCGCGCGCACGCGCGCGATCAGCTCCTTGGGCTTGAACGGCTTGGCGATGTAGTCATCGGCGCCGGACTCGAGCCCGAGCACCACGTCGACCGTGTCGGCCTTGGCGGTGAGCATGACGATCGGCACGCCCGACTCCGCCCGGATGAGCCGGCAGACCTCGGTGCCGTCCTTGCCCGGGAGCATGAGGTCGAGCAGCACGAGGTCCGGCTGCGTGGACCGGAAGGTCTCCAGGGCCTCGTCCCCGTCCGCGCAGAAGACCGGCTCGAACCCCTCCGAGCGCAGGACGATGCCGATCATCTCGGACAGGGCGGTGTCGTCGTCGACCACGAGAACGCGTCCCTTCATCTGCCCATGATCGCATCACGGGGGCCGCGACCGGGCCCCGCGCGCCGCACGACGTCCGGACGGAGCAGCGGCCCGCGCGCGGACGTGACGTGGCACGATGGCCGTCAGCCGCGCAGGGCGCCCTCGACGGGCACCCTCGGCGCACCCCGAACGCCACCCAGGGAGTCCGATGAGCACGCCGCACGACGAGGGCCGCCCCGAGGACGCGCCGCGGCACGGGGAGGACCCGCGCCCCGCGCCCCGGTACGGGCAGTACGCCCCCTCGGGCTGGCAGCCGCCCACGGACCCCGCGGCCGGCGGGCAGCGCCCGAACCCCTGGGGCGACCCGGGCACCCACCCGGGCGGCGGCCGTCCGGGTGACGCGCAGGGGCAGCCGGGGCAGGCCGCCGGCCCGGCCGGCCCGGCCGGGCCGGTCCCGCCGGGGTACGGGCAGCAGCCCGGGTACGGGCAGCAGCCGGGGTACGGGCAGCAGCCGGGGTACCCGGGCGCGCCGGGGCAGCCGCCGGCCCCCGGGTACGGCCAGCAGCCGGGCTACCCGACCGCCCCCGGCCAGCCGCCCGCGCCGGGCTACGGCCAGCAGGGCTACGGCCAGCAGCCCGGTCCGGCCCCGTACGGCTGGGGCGCCAGCCCCTACCAGCCGCCCGCCGCGCAGCCCGGCATCATCCCGCTGCGGCCCCTGAGCATCTGGGAGATCTTCGACGGCGCGTTCCGCGCGATCCGGCACAACCCGGGGACGATGTTCGGCCTCACCGCCGTCGTCGTCGCGGTCGCCACCGCGGTCGGCGCCCTGATCCAGTGGTACGTCGCCGGGTTCTTCGCCAGCGCGGTCAACGACCTGTTCACCGACAGCGCGGGGCTCACCACGGCCGACACCCAGCTGCTCGGCGACAGCTTCGGCACCTCGCTCGCGAGCGTGGCGACCATCCCGCTGACGGCCCTGGCCACCACGGTCCTCACCGGCCTGCTGATCCTGTCGGTCAGCCGCTCGGTCATCGGCCAGCGCGTGTCCGCGCGCGACGTCGTGCGCGGCCAGGGCAAGCGGATCGTCTGGGTCATCGGGTTCAGCCTGCTGCTCGGTCTGGTGACCGCGGTGGGGATGGCGGCCATCGTCGGCCTGGTGGTCCTGGTCGGCACCACCTCGGACAGCGTCGGCCTCACCGTGCTCGTCGGCCTGCTCGGGGTGGCCGCCGCGCTGGTCGGCGGGTTCTGGCTGACGATCCGGACGCTGCTCGCGCCCGCCGCGATCATGCTCGAGGGCGGCGGCTTCTGGGCTTCCGTGGCCCGCGCGTGGCGGCTGACCCGCGGGTCCTTCTGGCGGCTGCTCGGCCTGTACCTGCTGGTGACGATCCTCGTCGGGATCATCTCGCAGATCGTCGTCGTGCCGGTCACGCTGATCTCCCAGCTGGTGCTCAACGACCCGCTCATGACCAGCGGGCCGGCCATCGCGCTGACCGCCGTGGGCACCGCGATCGCCTCGACGATCACGACGGTGTTCATGGCCGGCGTCGTCGCGCTCGCCTACATCGACGTGCGGATGCGCCGCGAGGGGCTGGACGTCGAGCTGGCCCGGGCCGCGGAGGGCGCCGGCCGGTGACCGTGCCCGTCGTCCCGGACGCCGAGCAGGCGCGCCGCTGGCTCGAGCAGGAGCTCGCCGACCCGGTCTACCACCAGCAGCCGAGCCTGCTGCAGCGGTTCCTGGACTGGCTCGGCCGGCTGTTCGAGGGCGCCGACGGGCTGCCGATCGGCAACGTCGGCACGCTCCTGGCGATCCTCGCGGGCCTGGCCGTCCTCGTGACCGTGGCGTTCCTCGTCACGGGGCCCGTCCGCCGCAGCCGGCGGGTCGCCGGGGCCCGCGGCGTGCTGGACGCGGACGACCGGCGCACCGCCGCCGAGCTGCGGGCCGCCGCCGACGCGGCCGCGGCGCGCGGCGACTGGGCCGCGGCGGTCGCGGACCGGTTCCGGGCCGTGGTCCGAGCGCTCGAGGAGCGCGCCGTGCTGGAGGAGCAGCCGGGCCGCACGGCGCACGAGGCCGTCGAGGCCGCCGGGGTGCGCCTGCCCGCCCACGCGGTCGACCTGCGCGCCGCCGGGCGCCTCTTCGACGACGTGGTCTACGGCGAGCGCACCCCGCGCGCGGAGGACGACGCGGCGCTGCGCGAGCTGGACGCGCGCGTGGCGGGGACCCGCCCCACGCCGCCCGCCGGGGTGGCCGCCGCGGGGGTGGGCGCGTGACCGCGCCGACGACCACCCCGCCGCCGGCCGCCGCACCCGCCGGGCCCGACGGCGTCGTCCTCGGGGACGGCACCACCGTGCGCAGCCGCGCGGGCGCCCGGTGGCGCCGGGTGCGCTGGCTGGTCGCGGTGGCGATCCTGCTCGGCATCGGCGTGCTCGCGGCGCTGCTGCCCGCGCCCACCCGCTCGGCCACCGCGCTCGCCCCGGACAACCCCCGGGACAACGGCGCGATGGCGCTCGCCGAGGTGCTGCGCGACCAGGGCGTCCGGATCGACTACGTGCGCTCCGTGGGCGCCGCGGCCGACGCCGCGGAGGCCGGGCGCACGCTGCTCGTGACCTCCGACTGGCTGCTGTCCGACGCCCAGACCTCGGCGCTCGCCGGCACGGACGCCGACCTGGTGCTGCTCGACCCGTCCTTCCTCCTCGACCGGGTGGTCCCGGGTCTGACCACCGGCTGGTCGGGCGGCACCCAGCCCGCCCCGGTCGCCGCGTCCTGCCCCGACCCCGACGCCACCGCCGCGGGGACGGTCTCGGCGACCGGTGCGGGCGTCGTCCCCACCGGCGAGGCCGCCCCTGCCGGGACCACGCTCTGCTTCCCGGTCCCGGGCACCTCCCCGCAGGCGTCCCTGTACTCCGCCTCGGAGGTCGACGGCCGCCGGGTCACCGTGCTGGGCGACGCCGGCCTGATCACGAACGCCCGGATCACCGACGAGGGCAACGCGGCGCTCGCGCTGCGCGCCCTCGGACGGAACGCCGACCTGGTCTGGTACGTGCCGTCCGCCGACGACCTCGGCGCCGACGGGACGAGCACCGGCCCCGGCCTGGGCGACCTGCTGCCGCCCGTCGCGCGGGTGCTGCTGATCCAGGCGCTCGTCGTGGTGCTCGCGCTCGGCCTGTGGCGCGGCCGCCGGCTCGGCCGGGTCGTCGCCGAGCGGCTGCCGGTGGTGGTCCGCCCCGCCGAGACCACCCGCGGCCGGGCGCGGCTCTACCGCACGTCCCGGTCGTACGGGCACGCGGCGGCGTCGCTGCGTGCCGGCACGGCGGCGCGGCTCGCCCGCCGGCTCGGCGTCCCCCGGTCCGCGGGGGCCGCCGACGTCGTCGTCGCGGTCGCCCGGGCGGCCGGCCGGGACGAGACCGACGTCCGCGACCTCCTGTACGGACCACCCCCCACGTCAGACGCGGGCCTGGAGCACCTGGCCCGCCGGCTCGACCAGCTCGAGAGCGAGGTTCACCCCACGTGACCGACCACCCCGCCCCGAACCCGTGGCCGCAGGGCGGCACGCCCGCCGGGTACCCCGCGCCCCAGCCGACCGGCCCGGCGCCGCACGCCGCCCAGCAGCCGTGGGAGGCGCAGCAGCCCGCGCCGGCCCCCTCGACGGCGCCCGGGCAGCCCGCGTGGGCCCAGCAGCCCGCGCCGGCAGCCCCGGCGCAGGCGGCGTCCGCCGTGCCGGAGCCGTCCCCGGAGCTCCGCGAGGCGCTCGGCGCGGTCCGGGCCGAGGTCGGCCGCGCCGTCGTCGGCCAGGACGCCGCCGTGACCGGCCTGGTCATCGCGCTGCTCTGCCGCGGCCACGTGCTGCTCGAGGGCGTGCCCGGCGTCGCGAAGACGCTGCTGGTGCGCACGCTGTCGGCCGCGCTCGACCTGGACACCAAGCGGGTGCAGTTCACGCCGGACCTGATGCCGGGCGACGTCACCGGCTCGCTGGTCTACGACGCCCGCACCGCCGAGTTCTCGTTCCGCGAGGGCCCGGTGTTCACCAACCTCATGCTCGCGGACGAGATCAACCGCACGCCGCCGAAGACCCAGGCGTCGCTGCTGGAGGCGATGGAGGAGCGGCAGGTGTCGGTCGACGGCACCCCGCGCCCCCTGCCGTCGCCGTTCGTCGTCATCGCCACCCAGAACCCCGTCGAGTACGAGGGCACCTACCCGCTGCCCGAGGCGCAGCTCGACCGGTTCCTGCTCAAGCTCACGCTGCCCCTGCCCGAGCGGCACGAGGAGATCGAGGTGCTCGCCCGGCACGCCGCCGGCTTCGACCCGCGCGACCTCGCCCGCGCTGGCGTGCGCGCGGTCGCCGGCAAGGACGTGCTGGAGCGGGCCCGCGAGGAGGTCGCCCGGGTGCAGGTCGCGCCCGAGGTGCTCGGCTACGTGGTCGACGTCGTGCGCGGCACCCGGCAGTCGCCGTCGCTGTCGCTCGGCGTGTCCCCCCGCGGCGCCACCGCGCTGCTGGCGACCGCGCGGGCCTGGGCCTGGCTGCAGGGCCGGTCGTACGTGACGCCGGACGACGTGAAGGCGCTCGCCCACCCGACGCTGCGGCACCGCGTGCAGCTGCGCGCCGAGGCGGAGCTCGAGGGCGTGACGGCGGAGTCGGTGCTCGACACCGTGCTGGCGTCCGTCCCGGTCCCCCGCTGAGGCGCCCGGCGTGGCGATCACCTGGCGCGCGGTCGCGCTGACCGCGGTCGGCGCGCTGCCGGTGCTGCTCTGGCCCGTGCCCGGCACGGTGCTGGCCTGGGCGGCGCTGGTCGTGCTGCTGTGCGCGCTCGACGTCGCCCTGGCCGCGTCGCCGCGCGCCGTCGCGATCCGCCGGGAGGTCACCGGGGCGGTCCGGCTGCACGAGCCCGCCCGGTCCCGGCTGACCCTCACCCACACCGGCGCCCGGCGGCTGCGCGCCGTGGTCCGGGACGCGTGGCAGCCCTCGGCCGGCGCGGGGCAGAACCGGCACCGGGTCGACCTGCCGCCCGGGGAGTCGCGCCGGGTCGACACCGCCCTGCGCCCGAGCCGCCGCGGCGACCTGCGCGCCGACCGGGTGACCATCCGGGCCGCCGGCCCGCTCGGCCTCGCCGCCCGGCAGGCCTCCCTCGAGGTCCCCGGCACCCAGCGCGTGCTGCCCGAGTTCGCGTCCCGCCGGCACCTGCCCAGCCGGCTCGCCCGGCTCCGGGAGATGGACGGCCGCGCGGCCGTCCAGGTCCGCGGGCAGGGCACCGAGTTCGACTCGCTGCGCGAGTACGTGATCGGCGACGACGTGCGGTCGATCGACTGGCGGGCCAGCGCGCGGCGCAACGACGTGGTGGTCCGCACCTGGCGCCCCGAGCGGGACCGCCGGGTGCTGATCGTCCTCGACACGTCGCGCACCAGCGCCGCGCGCACGGGCGAGGAGCCCCGCCTGGAGCCGTCGGTCGAGGCGGCGCTGCTGCTCGCCGCCCTCGCGTCCCGCGCCGGCGACCGCGTCGAGCTGCTGGCCTACGACCGCACCGTGCGGGCGCGCGTGGCCGGCGCCTCGGGCCCCCGGCTGATGCCCGCGGTCGCGGACGCGCTGGCCGACGTCGAACCCTCGCTCGTCGAGGCGGACTGGCCCGGGATCGTCGCTCAGGTCCAGGAGCGGCTGTCCCAGCGGGCGCTCGTCGTGCTGCTGTCCGCGCTCGAGCCGGCGGCCGTCGAGAACGGCCTGCTGCGGGTGGTCGACCAGCTCGCGTCCCGGCACCAGGTCGTGCTCGCGTCCGTGCGGGACCCCGAGGTCGAGCGGCTGCGCACCGGCCGGGAGGACGTGGCCGCGCTGTTCGACGCCGCGGCCGCCGAGCGGACGGAGCTCGAGCGGACGGCGGTCGCGCAGCGGCTGCGCAGCCACGGGGTGGAGGTCGTCGACGCGCTGCCGGACGACCTCGCCCCGCGCCTGGCGGACGCGTACCTGGCGCTGAAGGCCGCGGGCCGCCTCTGACCCGACCCCCTCCCGCAC
>NZ_JAKRMS010000037.1 GCF_022346185.1 Cellulomonas sp. ACRRI
CCCCCCCCCCCCCCCCCCCCCGGCCCCGCCCCCCCCCCCCCCCCCACCCCCCCCGCCCCCCGCCCCCCACCCCGCCGCCCGCGGCCGCCCCCGACGTCACCTACGCGGTGGTCCCCGCCGGTCCGAACGGCACCAGCGCCACGGCCGGGGCGTTCCTCCTCGCCCGCGACCTGGTCGCGGGCTACGCCAAGGACCTCGGCTACGACTCCGCCGACGACGCCCTGGCCGCGGTGACGCGCGAGGTCCGCGGCGCCGACCTGGCCGGCGTCCGCTACGAGCGGCTGTTCGACTACCTGGCCGACCAGCCCGGCATGGCCGAGCACGGCTTCCAGATCCTGCTCGCCGACTACGTCACGACCGAGGACGGCACCGGCGTGGTGCACCAGGCCCCGGCCTACGGCGAGGTCGACCAGGAGACCTGCGAGGCGGTCGGCATCCCGACGGTGCTGAGCGTCGACGAGGGCGGGAGGTTCACCTCCCTCGTGCCGGACTTCGAGGGCCAGCAGGTCTTCGAGGCGAACAAGCCGATCACCCAGCGGCTGCGCGCCGACGGCCGGCTGCTGCGCCAGGCGTCGTACGTGCACTCCTACCCGCACTGCTGGCGCTGCCGGAGGCCGCTGATCTACAAGGCCGTGTCGTCCTGGTTCGTGAAGGTGACCGCGTTCCGCGACCGGATGGTGGAGCTCAACCAGGACATCTCCTGGGTGCCGGAGCACATCCAGGACGGGCAGTTCGGCAACTGGCTGGCTAACGCCCGCGACTGGTCCGTGTCGCGCAACCGGTACTGGGGCACGCCGATCCCGGTGTGGGTGAGCGACGACCCGGCGCACCCGCGCATCGACGTCTACGGCTCGTTCGCCGAGCTGGAGGCCGACTTCGGCCGGCTGCCGCTGAACGACGCCGGCGAGCCCGACCTGCACCGGCCGTTCATCGACGAGCTGACGCGCCCGAACCCGGACGACCCGACCGGCCGCAGCACCATGCGCCGGATCCCGGACGTGCTGGACGTGTGGTTCGACTCCGGGTCGATGCCGTTCGCCCAGGTGCACTACCCGTTCGAGAACGCCGACTGGTTCGAGCACCACTACCCGGGCGACTTCATCACGGAATACATCGGGCAGACCCGCGGCTGGTTCTACCTGCTGCACGTGCTGGCGACGGCGCTGTTCGACCGCCCGGCGTTCCGCACGTCCGTCTCGCACGGCATCGTGCTGGGCTCGGACGGCCGCAAGATGAGCAAGTCGCTGCGGAACTACCCGGACGTCAACGAGGTGTTCGACCGCGACGGCTCGGACGCGATGCGCTGGTTCCTCATGGCGTCGCCGATCCTGCGCGGCGGCAACCTGGTGGTCACGGAGGAGGGCATCCGCTCGGAGGTCCGCCAGGTGCTGCTCCCGCTGTGGAGCACCTGGTACTTCTTCGCGCTGTACGCGAACGCGGCGAACGACGGGGCCGGCCTCACCGCCGGCCGGGTCACGCCCGACACCCCGGTCACCACCATGGACCGGTACGTGCTGGCCCGGACCCGGAAGCTGGTCGAGACGGTGACCGCGCAGCTCGACGCGTACGACGTGCCGGGCGCCTGCGAGACCGTCCGCGTCCACCTGGACCTGCTGACCAACTGGTACGTCCGCACGCAGCGCGACCGGTTCTGGTCGGAGGACGCCGCGGCGTTCGACACGCTGTGGACGTCGCTCGAGACGCTGACCCGCGTGATGGCGCCGCTGGCCCCGCTGCTCTCCGAGGAGGTGTGGCGCGGCCTGACCGGCGACCGCTCGGTGCACCTGACCGACTGGCCGACGCTCGGCGACGGCTCGGCGGACGACCGGGCGCTCCCGGCCGACGACGACCTGGTCGCGGCGGTCGACGGCGTGCGGGAGGCGGTGTCGGCGGCGCTGGCGCTGCGCAAGGCCAACGGCCTGCGCGTCCGCCAGCCGCTCAACGAGCTGCGCGTCGCCACGGCGACGCCCGAGGCGCTGGCCCCGTTCGCGGACCTGCTCGCGGCCGAGCTCAACGTCAAGCACGTCGCGCTCTCGACGGTCGAGGAGGCCGCCGCCGGCGGCGTCGCGGTCCGCAGCAACCTCGCGGTCAACGCCCGCGCCGCCGGCCCGCGCCTGGGCCGCGGGGTCCAGGCCGTGATCCGCGCCGCGAAGGCCGGGGACTGGTCGACCGACGCCGAGGGCACGGTGGTCGTGCGCACCGACGACGGCGACGTCCCGATGCAGCCGGCGGAGTACGAGCTGACCACGACCATCGACGTCACGACGGCCGAGGGCGAGGCCCCGACGCTGGCCGCGGGCGTGCTGCCCTCAGGCGGGTTCGTGGTGCTGGACCTGGCGCTGGACGAGGCGCTGCTCGCCGAGGGCTATGCCCGCGACGTGGTCCGCGCGGTGCAGGACGCCCGCAAGGCGGCCGACCTGGTGGTCACCGACCGGATCCGGCTCACGCTGGGCGTCCCCGCCGAGCACCGCGCGGCGGTCGACGCGCACCGGGAGTTCATCGCGCGGGAGACGCTGGCCACGGAGGTGGTCGTCGAGGACTCGGGCGCCGAGCTCACCGTCGGCGTCGAGCGGGTGGACGCCTGATGGCCGCGGCGAAGGGCCGCGGGGGAGCGGACCACCAGCGCGACGAGGCCGCCGCGGCGGCCCGGCGCGCCGCCGACGAGGTGTACGCCGGCATCCTCGAGCGGGCGCCCGAGCACGACATCGACCCGACCCTCGACCGGGTCGCGGCGGTGTGCGAGCTGCTCGGCGACCCGCAGAAGGCGTACCGGGTCGTGCACCTCACGGGCACGAACGGCAAGACATCGACGGCGCGCATGGTCGAGCGCCTCGTGCGCGAGCACGGCCTGCGCACCGGGCGGTTCACCAGCCCGCACCTGCACCGGGTGACCGAGCGCATCGCCATCGACGGGGAGCCGATCTCCGACGAGGCGTTCGTCGCCACCTGGCAGGACGTCGCGCCGTACGTGCACATGGTCGACGTGCGGGAGCAGGAGGCCGGCCGTCCGCGGCTCAGCTTCTTCGAGGTGTTCACCGTGATGGCTTATTCGGCGTTCGCGGACGCGCCGGTGGACGTCGCGGTGGTCGAGGTCGGGATGGGCGGCCGCTGGGACGCGACGAACGTCGCCGACGGCGAGGTCGCGGTCATCACGCCGGTCGCCTACGACCACGAGCGCTGGCTCGGGCACACTCTCGTCGAGATCGCGGGGGAGAAGTCCGGGATCGTCAAGGACGGCGCCACCCTCGTGCTGTCGACGCAGGAGGAGGACGCCGAGGGCGTCATCCTGCACGCCGCCGCGGAGCACGGGGCGCGGGTGGTCCGCGAGGGCGTCGACATCGACGTGGTGGACCGGCAGGTCGCCGTCGGCGGGCAGCTGCTCACGCTGCGCGGCACCGGCGGCGTCTACACCGACGTGTTCCTGCCGCTGCACGGAGAGCACCAGGCGCACAACGCGCTCGCGGCGCTCGCGGCCGTCGAGGCGCTGATCGCGGGCGGCGGGGCGCTGGACGGGTCGGTGGTCGAGGTGGCGTTCGCCGACGTCGACTCGCCGGGCCGCCTGGAGCTGGTCCGGTCCAGCCCGACCGTCCTGGTCGACGGGGCGCACAACCCGGCGGGGGCCGAGGCGCTGGTCGCGGCCGTCGAGGAGGCGTTCCACTTCCAGCGGGTCGTGGGGGTCGTCGGTGTGATGGCGGACAAGGACCCGGAGAACATCCTCGCGGTGCTCGAGCCCGTGCTGGCCGAGATCGTCGTCACCCGGGCGTCGAACCCGCGCGCGATGGAGGTCGACGACCTGGCCGAGGTCGCGATCGACGTGTTCGGCGAGGACCGGGTGCACGTGCGGGAGCGGCTGGACGACGCCGTGACCCTCGCGGCCGACCTGGCGGAGCAGGAGGTCGACCGCGGCGCGGCCGTCCTGGTGACCGGCTCGATCTTCCTCGTGGCGGAGGCGCGCGTCCTCACGGGCCGCGCCTGACGACCCGCCGCGCGGCGGGCAGACGGGACCGACGGCGGGGGTGCACGAACGTGCACCCCCGCCGCACGTCTCACCCTTGACGCCCTGCGACCAGCGCGGCGAGTGTGGGCTCAGCCGCGGCGAGGGCGCCGGGGCGCCGGGTGCCGGGAAGGAAGCATCGCCGTGAAGAAGCTCATCAACGACCCCCAGTCCGTCGTCGCCGAGTCGGTGGAGGGCTTCGGCCTGGCGCACGCCGACGTCGTCGAGGTGCACACCGACCCCCTGTTCGTCGTCCGCGCCGGGGGTGCCGTCAGCGGCAAGGTCGGCCTCGTCTCCGGCGGCGGCAGCGGGCACGAGCCGCTGCACGCCGGGTTCGTCGGCGACGGCATGCTCGACGCGGCCGTGCCGGGCGCCATGTTCACCTCGCCCACCCCGGACCAGATCGCCCCCGCGTTCGCCGCGGCCGACGGCGGTGCGGGCGTGCTGGCGATCGTGAAGAACTACACCGGCGACGTGCTCAACTTCGAGACCGCCGCCGAGCTGGCCGACGCGGACGACCTGACGGTCCGGACCGTGGTCGTGAACGACGACGTGGCCGTCGAGGACTCGCTGTACACCGCCGGGCGCCGCGGCGTCGCGGGCACCGTCGCGGTCGAGAAGATCGCCGGCGCGGCCGCCGCCCGGGGCGACGACCTGGACTCCGTCGTCGCGGTCGCCGAGAAGGTCGTGGCGAACGTGCGGTCCATGGGCGTCGCGCTCACCGCCTGCACCGTCCCGCACGCCGGCAAGCCGTCCTTCGACCTGCCCGAGGACGAGATCGAGATCGGCATCGGCATCCACGGCGAGCCCGGCCGGCGCCGGATCAAGGCCGCCCCCGCGGACGAGATCACCGAGATGCTGCTGACACCCGTGGCGGACGACCTGGCGCTGGCGTCGGGGGAGCAGGTGCTCCTGTTCGTCAACGGCATGGGCGGCACGCCGCAGTCCGAGCTCTACGTCGTCTATCGTCAGGCACGCAGGCTGCTCGAGGGCCGCGGGGTCCAGGTGACCCGGTCGCTCGTGGGCAACTATGTGACATCACTGGAGATGCAGGGCGCCTCGGTCACTGTCCTCCGGTTGGACGACGAGCTCACCGCGCTCTGGGACGCGCCGGTGCGCACGGCCGCGCTGCACTGGTAGCCGGCCCGCCGCCCTCCCGGCGGCGTGGCCGCGGGCTCGACGGCGGAGGTGGGAACGCGACATGACGGGGTCTCTGGATGCGGGCTGGGCGGTCGCCTGGGTGCGTCGCACGGCGCAGGTGGTGACCGAGCACCGGGACGAGCTCATCGAGCTCGACCGGCAGATCGGCGACGGGGACCACGGCGAGAACCTCACGCGGGGGTTCACCGCCGTGCTGGCCAAGCTGGACGCGCTCGACGCGCCGCCCGGCGACGTCGGCGCGGTGCTCAAGCTCGTCGCCACGACCCTCATGTCCACCGTGGGCGGCGCCGCGGGCCCGCTCTACGGCACGGCCTACCTGCGCGCCGCGAAGGTCACCGGGCTGCCCGAGCTGGACAGCGCGGCCGTCGTGGCGATGCTCGAGGCCGGGCTGGAGGGCATCGTCGTGCGCGGCAAGGCCACCACGGGGGAGAAGACCATGGTCGACGCGTGGAGCCCGGCGGTCGAGGCCGCGGTCGCCGCCGCGGACGCCGGCGCCTCCCCGGCCGCGGTGCTGGCCGCGGCGGCGGAGGCGGCGCGAGGCGGCGCGGAGGCCACGATCCCGCTGGTCGCGACGAAGGGCCGCGCGTCCTACCTCGGCGAGCGCTCGGCCGGGCACCAGGACCCGGGGGCCACGTCGACGGCGCTGATCCTCGAGGCGGCGGCGTCCACGGCCCAGGCGGCGGCGTGAGCACCGCGCCGGTCGCCCTCGTCCTGGTCTCGCACTCGGCGACGCTGGCCGAGGGCGTCCGGGAGCTGGCCGCGCAGATGGCGCCGGACGTGCTGATCATCGCCGCGGGCGGCGACGGCGCCGGCGGGCTCGGCACGAGCTTCGACCTGGTCGAGCAGGCGCTCGGCGAGGCCACCGCGGACGGCCGGTCCGCCGTGGTGCTCACGGACCTCGGCTCGGCGGTGCTCACCACGGAGTCCGTGCTGGAGCTGCTCGACGAGGACGTCGCCGCCCGGGTGCACCTGGCGGACGCGCCGTTCGTGGAGGCGGCCGTGGCCGCGGGCGTCACCGCCGCCGGCGGCGCGCCGGTGGGCGAGGTGCTCGGTGCCGCCGTCGCCGCCGGGGCGGGGTTCCCGCACGCGGCCGGGGCGGGGGAGGTCGAGCCGGCGGCCGAGGCGGCCCCGGCGGCGGCCGTCCCCGAACCGCACCACGCGGGGGGCACCGCCGCCCCGATCACCGCGCACGTGGTGGTGCGCAACCCGATGGGCCTGCACGCCCGCCCCGCGGCGGTGCTCGCGCGGATGATGGCCGGCTTCGACGCCGCCGTGCAGGTGGACGGCGTGAACGGGGCGAGCGTGCTCGAGCTCATGCAGCTCGGCGCGACGCAGGGCCGGACGCTCGAGGTGTCGGCGACCGGCCCGCAGGCCCGGGTCGCGGTGGACGCGTTCGTCGGCGCGGTCGAGGAGGGCTTCGGCGAGGTGTGACGGCCCTCGCACCACGGTTGCCCTGGACAACCCTTCACGTTCTGCAATAATGCAGAGCGTGCAAGAAGTCGCGGAGTCCGAGGGGCTGCGGGCGCGCAAGAAGCGCGCCCGCCTGGAGGCGTTCGTCGACGCCACCCACCGGCTCGCCGCGGAGCAGGGGCTCGACCGGGTCACGGTGGAGGCCATCTGCGCCGAGGTCGGCGTCAGCGTGCGCACGTTCTTCAACTACTTCGAGTCCAAGGACGACGCCGTGCTCGGCATGGAGCACTGGCGCCTCGACCCCGTCGCCGCGGACGCCTTCGCCGGCGGCGGCCCCACCGGCGACCTGCTCGCGGACATGCAGGCGCTCACGGCCAGCGCCCTCGACCACCCGCCGCTCGGCAAGGAGCGGATGGAGCGGGCGTTCGAGCTCGCCAAGGGTCACCCGGAGCTCATGCTCCGCGCCTACACGCACGTCCAGGGCCTGCACGACGAGATCGGGGCCCTCGTCCGGCGCCGGCTGGGCGACGCGGCCGACGAGTCGGCGGTCGCCCTGGTCGGCACCCTGCTGCTCGGCCTCGCGCACGCGACGTTCGTGCGCTGGGACTCGGCCGGCGCGACCGGCGACGTCCAGGACCACCTGCCGTCGGTCGTCGCGGACCTCACCGCGATCTTCTCCCGCACCACCTGATCCGCGACGCGCCCCCGCGCGCCGCACCCGCACCCGCACCCCGCCGACGACGGCGCCGCCCGCCGCGACCCGGCGCGGCGGCCCG
Organism: Cellulomonas sp. ACRRI; assembly: GCF_022346185.1. Classification (GTDB taxonomy): domain Bacteria; phylum Actinomycetota; class Actinomycetes; order Actinomycetales; family Cellulomonadaceae; genus Cellulomonas. The sequence continues at coordinate 7,342 of NZ_JAKRMS010000037.1, forward strand.
CGGCGGTCCCACGCACGAGAACGGACGGAACCATGGCCACCGCCGCCCCCGCCCCCGACAAGCCCCTGGTGGAGCTGAACCAGCGCACCGTGTGGCTCATCTTCGGGGCCCTGCTCGCCAGCATGCTGCTGTCGTCGCTCGACCAGTCCATCGTCGGCACCGCGATGCCCACCATCGTCGGCGAGCTCAACGGCGTCGAGCACCAGGGCTGGGTCGTCACGATCTACATCCTGGCGATCGCCATCGTCATGCCGCTGTACGGCAAGTTCGGCGACCTGTGGGGGCGGCGCTGGCCGTTCCTCGTCGCGATCAGCCTGTTCACGCTCGCGTCCGCCGGCGCCGGCTTCGCGCAGACCTTCCACGAGCTGGTCATCTGGCGCGGCGTCCAGGGCCTCGGCGGCGGCGGCCTGATCATCCTGTCCCAGGCGATCATCGCCGACATCGTGCCCGCCAAGGAGCGCGGCAAGTACATGGGCCCGATGGGCGCGCTGTTCGGCGTCTCCGCGGTGGCCGGCCCGCTGCTGGGCGGCCTGTTCACCGACCACGCCGACTGGCGCTGGTGCTTCTGGATCAACATCCCGATCGGCATCGCCGCGCTGATCACCGCCTGGTTCACGCTCAAGCTGCCCAGCCACCGCTCGAACCGCCCGCTCGACGTCGCCGGCATCGTCCTGCTCACCCTGGCCACCTCCGGCCTGGTGCTCGTCACCTCGTGGACCTCGCTGTCCGGCGAGGGCGGCTACGACTGGTCCGACCCGCGCCTCGTCGGCCTGCTGGTCGGCACCCTGGCCGCCGCCGTGGCGTTCGTGCTCGTCGAGCTGCGTGCCGCCGAGCCGATCCTGCCGCTGCGCCTGTTCAAGAACCCCACGTTCACGCTGGCCACCGGCATCGGCCTGGTCATCGGCATGGGCATGTTCGCGTCGCTCGCGTTCCTGCCGACCTTCCTGCAGATGTCGACGGGCTCCGGCGTGACCGAGTCCGGCCTGCTCATGCTGCCGATGACGGTCGGCGTCATGCTGACCTCGATCGCCTCCGGCCTGGCGATCACCAAGACGGGGAAGTACAAGGCGTTCCCCATCACCGGCATGGCGATCACGACTCTCGGCCTGGCGTGGCTCACCACCATCACCGGCGACATGTCGATGGTGCTGTTCGGCGCGATGATCTTCGCGCTCGGCGCGGGCCTCGGCCTGGTCATGCAGACGGTCGTCCTGGCCGTGCAGAACTCGGTCGACCCGCACGAGCTCGGCACCGCCACCTCCGCGAACAACTTCTTCCGCGAGATCGGCGCCGCGGTGGGCACGGCGCTGTTCTCCACGATCTTCACCACCCGGCTGTCCGAGCGGCTGGAGTCCGTGTTCGCGGGCGCGGGCTCGGCGGGGATCGACACCGGCGGCTCCGCCGAGTCGCTGACCCCGGCCCTGGTGTCCCAGCTGCCCGAGCCGCTGCACGACGGCGTGGTCACCGCGTACACCGAGGCGCTCGCCCCGGCGTTCTGGTACCTGGTGCCGCTGCTGGCGGTCGGCTTCGTGCTCACGCTGTTCCTGCGCGAGGTGAAGCTCTCCGACGTCGCCGGCATGGTGGCGCGCGGCGAGGCGACCGCGGCGGCCCCCGCCGCGCCGGCGACCGTCTCGGCCGGCGTCGGTGCCACGGGCGCGACCCCGGGCGAGGCCGCCTCCGCCCCGGGTGGGGCCCCGGACCACGGCTCCGCCGACGACCGCAGGTAGCCTTCCCGCGTGAACTCACCCCACGACATCGCTCGCTGCGCTCCCGATCTCGCGGGGACCCCGAGATGAGCATGCACTCCAGCCGGCCCGTGCGCCAGAAGCGCCCCGCCAAGCCCCAGTTCACCTCGATGATCCTGGTCCTCGAGGGCGTGCTGGTGCTGTTCGCGGCGCTGACGGCGTACGGGCTGGCGCAGGCCGGCGTCATCGCGGCCTCGCCGGCGGTGCTGTGGACCGTCGCGGGCGTGCTGTTCGTCGTGCTCGTCGTGCTGTCCCGGCTGGTCACCGCGCCGGGCGGCTACGTCGCCGGGTCGGTCGCCCAGGTGGTCGTGATCGCCTGCGGGTTCGTGATCCCGCTGATGTTCGCGCTCGGCCTCCTCTTCGCGGTGCTCTGGTTCGTGTCCCTGCGCCTCGGCGCCCGGATCGACCGGGAGCGGGCGGCGTTCGACGCCGAGTACCCGGACCAGACCCCGCAGGGCGGCCTCCCGCCCCGCGCCCAGGACCCGCCCGCCGCGCCCGACGCGCCGAGATAGGACCTCCGCGCCGAGATAGGACCTCTCGAGGCCCTATCTCGGCGGGACCGCCCTATCTCGGCGTGACGGGTTCGTTAGGGTTCGGGGCATGAGCGACATCCAGCGCACCCTCGTCCTGGTCAAGCCCGACGGCGTCGGCCGCGGACTCTCCGGCGAGGTCCTCCGCCGCATCGAGGCCAAGGGCTACACCCTCGTGGCCGTCGAGCTCCGCACCGCCGACGACGCCCTGCTCCAGCAGCACTACGCCGAGCACCAGGGCAAGCCGTTCTTCCAGCCGCTCGTCGACTTCATGAAGTCCGGCCCGGTCCTGGCCGTCGTGGCCGAGGGCCACCGCGTCATCGAGGGCTTCCGGTCCCTGGCCGGCGCCACCGAGCCCACCACCGCCGCGCCCGGCACCATCCGCGGCGACCTCGGGCGCGACTGGGGCCTCAAGGTCACCCAGAACCTCGTGCACGGCTCGGACTCGGAGGAGTCGGCCGCCCGCGAGATCGCCCTCTGGTTCCCGGCCCTGGCGGCCTGACCCACCACCTCCCGGGGCACGGGCCGCAGCCGCACTAGGCTGCGGCCCGTGCACCTGAAGACGCTCACCCTGCGCGGGTTCAAGTCGTTCGCCTCGGCGACGACGCTGAACCTGGAGCCCGGGGTGACCTGCGTCGTCGGGCCGAACGGCTCCGGCAAGTCCAACGTCGTCGACGCGCTCGCCTGGGTGATGGGGGAGCAGGGCGCCAAGTCGCTGCGCGGCGGCAAGATGGAGGACGTCATCTTCGCCGGCACCTCCGGCCGCCCGCCGCTGGGCCGGGCCGAGGTCGCGCTCACGATCGACAACACGGACGGCGCGCTGCCGATCGAGTACACCGAGGTCACGATCTCGCGGACGCTGTTCCGCAACGGCGGGTCGGAGTACGCGATCAACGGCCGCGCCTGCCGGCTGCTCGACATCCAGGACCTGCTGTCCGACTCCGGGCTCGGCCGCGAGATGCACGTCATCGTCGGCCAGGGGCAGCTCGACGCCGTCCTGCGCGCGACCCCGGAGGAGCGCCGCGGTTTCATCGAGGAGGCCGCGGGCGTCCTCAAGCACCGCAAGCGCAAGGAGAAGGCGCTCCGCAAGCTCGACGCGATGCAGGCGAACCTGACCCGCCTCACGGATCTCACCTCGGAGCTGCGCCGGCAGCTCGGCCCCCTCGGGCGCCAGGCCGAGGTGGCGCGCCGCGCGCAGACCGTGCAGGCCGACCTGCGCGACGCCCGCGCCCGGCTGCTCGCGGACGACCTCGCCCAGCTCACCGCGCAGCTCGAGCAGGAGATCGCGGACGACACCGCCCTGCGCGCCCGCCGCGCCGAGGCGGAGGCGGCCCTGGACGCGGCGCGGCTCCGGCTCGCCGCGCTGGAGCGGGAGGCGGCCGAGGCGGCGCCCGCGCTCGGCGAGGCGTCCGACGTCTGGTACCGGCTGTCGTCGCTGCGCGAGCGGCTGCGCGGGACGGCCTCGCTGGCCGCCGACCGCGCGCGCCTCCTCGGCAGCGCCGGTCCCGAGCCCGCCCGCGGGCAGGACCCGGACGACCTGGAGCGCCAGGCCGAGCGCGTGCGCGCCGCCGAGGCCGAGCTCACCGCCGAGGTGGACGCCGCCCGCGCCGCGCTGGAGGCCGCCCAGGCCGCGCGCCAGGAGGCGGAGGGTGCCGCGGCCGCGGCCGAGAAGGCGCTGGCTACGGTGCTCCGCGGCGCGGCCGACCGCCGCGAGGGTCTGGCCCGGCTGGCGGGCCAGGTCGGCGCGCGCCGCAGCCGGCTGGAGGCGACCGAGGCGGAGATCGGCCGGCTCCGCGAGACGCTGACCGCCGCCGAGCGCCGCGGGCACGAGGCGACCGTCGAGTTCACCGCGCTGGAGACCCGGGTCGCCGGCGTCGAGGAGGGCGAGGAGGACCTGGACGCCGCGCACGAGGCGGCGGCGGAGGCGGTCGGGACCGCCTCGGCCCGGGTCGCCGAGCTCACCGCGCAGCTCACCGAGGCCGAGCGCGAGCGCGCCGCGCTGGAGTCCCGCATCGAGACGCTCGAGCTCAGCCTGACCCGCAAGGACGGGGCGGGCGCGCTGCTCGCCGCCGAGGACCTGGCCGGCGTCGTCGGGTCGGTCGCCGCGCTGCTCGGCGTCGCGGCCGGCGACGAGGACGCGATCGTGGCGGCGCTGGGTGCTTCCGCCGACGCGGTGGCGGTCGACTCGGTCGAGGCCGCGGTGGACGCTATCCGGTGGCTGCGTGAGCAGGACGCCGGGCGGGCCGGGCTCGTCGTGGCCGCGGGGGACGCCGCGGACGCGGGGGCGGAGGACCGGGGGACCGCGCCGGCGGGAGCCGACTGGGCGCTCGACCTCGTCCAGGCCCCGCCCGCCGTCGTCCCCGCCGTGCGCCGCCTGCTGCGCGGCGTCGTCGTGGTCGACGACCTGATCGCCGCGCGCGGCGTGCTGCGGGACCGTCCCGACCTGGTCGTCGCGACCCGTGCGGGCGACCTGCTCGCCGCGCACCGGGCGTCCGGCGGCTCGGCCACCGCTCCGAGCGCCCTGCACCTGCAGTCGGCGCTGGACGACGCGCGGCAGGGCGCGGAGGACGCGACGGCCCGCGCGGAGCAGGCGCGGTTCGCCCTGGTCGGGGCGCGGGAGGCCGAGGAGGCCGCCCGCGCCGAGTACCAGCGCACCCTCGACCAGCTCAACGAGTCCGACGCCGCGCTCGCCGCCGTCGCCGAGCAGCTCGGGCACCTGGGCGCGACCGCCCGCGCCGCGCGGAACGAGGCCGAGCGCATCCAGGCGTCGCTGGCCACCGCCGAGCGGACCCTCGCCGACGGCGCCGCGGAGCTGGCCGAGCTGACCGCGCGGCTGGCCGCCGCCGAGGCCGAGCCCGCCGACACCGACGCCGCGATCGAGGAGCGCACGCAGGAGCGGGACGCCGCCAACGCCGCGGCGACCGCGGCACGCGCCAGGGAGACCGAGGCGCGGCTCAGCCTGCGCACCGCCGAGGAGCGGGCGCGGGCGCTGTCCGGCCGCGCCGAGTCGCTGGACCGCGCCGCGCGCACCGAGCGCGCCGCGCGCGAGCGGGCCGCCGAGCGGGAGCGCGCCCGCGCCCGGCAGGCCGCGGTCGCCACCGCCGTGGCCCTGGGCGCGACGCAGGCGCTCGGCGCGATCGAGCACGCCCTCCAGCGGGCCGCCGACGAGCGGGACGCCGCCGAGGCCGCGCGCGCCGAGCGGGAGACCGCGCTGTCGGCGGTGCGGTCGCGGGTCGACGAGACCCAGCGCGAGGTGGCCCGGCTCACCGACGCCGCGCACCGCGACGAGGTGCTGCGCGCCGAGCAGCGGCTGCGGGTCGAGCAGCTGCAGGTGCGGGCCGTCGAGGACCTGGGCATCGACCCGGCGGTGCTGGTCGAGGAGTTCGGTCCGCACCGGGCGGTGCCGGTGCTGACCCCGCCGGGCGCGCCGGGGGCCGCCGACGACGAGGACGCGGGCCCCCGCGAGGTGCCGTACGTCCGCGCCGAGCAGGAGAAGCGGCTCAAGGCCGCCGAGCGCGCGCTGTCCCAGCTCGGCCGGGTCAACCCGCTGGCGCTGGAGGAGTTCGCGGCGCTCGAGGAGCGGCACAAGTTCCTGGTCGAGCAGCTCGCCGACCTCAAGAAGTCGCGCGCCGACCTGCTGGAGATCGTCAAGGACATCGACGAGCGGGTCGAGCGGGTGTTCGCCGACGCCTACCGGGACACCGCCGAGCAGTTCGACCGGGTGTTCCCGCGGCTGTTCCCCGGCGGCGAGGGGCGGCTGGTGCTGACCGACCCGTCGGACATGCTCACCACCGGCATCGAGGTCGAGGCCCGGCCCGCCGGCAAGAAGGTCAAGCGCCTCTCCCTGCTGTCCGGCGGCGAGCGGTCGCTGACGGCCGTGGCGCTGCTGGTGTCGATCTTCAAGGCCCGGCCCAGCCCGTTCTACGTGATGGACGAGGTCGAGGCGGCGCTGGACGACGCCAACCTCGGCCGCCTGCTGGAGATCTTCCGCGAGCTCCAGGAGGACTCCCAGCTCATCGTCGTGACGCACCAGAAGCGCACGATGGAGATCGCCGACGCGCTGTACGGCGTGACCATGCGCGGCGACGGCGTGACGACCGTCATCTCCCAGCGGCTGCGCGACGAGGTGCCCGCCTGACGGTGTGAAGATCGCGTGCGGGTTCGCGGGCGATGCGGGCGCCTCCCGGGCCGGGCCGGGGGTGGCGGCGGACAATGGGCCCCATGGGCGGCTATCTCGTGGTGATCGGGCTGGCGCTCGTCGCTGCCATCGGCGTGATCGTCCTGGCGAACGCGGCGGGTGACGGGGGCACGGACCTGCGCACGTTCTGGTCCGACCTGCGCAGCGGGCTGCGCCGGCGCCGGCGCGGCGACGACGAGGCCCCGGTGGTCGACGAGGGCGAGCCCGTCGACGTGCCGTTCGACCAGCTGTTCGCCGAGGCGTCCCAGCCCGACGACGGCTACCTGCAGCTCGACGAGCTCGCGGAGATGCTGGAGCGCACGGGTGAGCGTGCCGCACGGCTGCGCGAGCACCTGCCGTACCCGCGCGCCGCGGCGGGGGAGCCCGCCGCGCGGGTGGTCGTGCAGGACCGGGTGCCCGCGCCGGCGCCCGGCGCGGTCGCGCCCGACGCCGTCCACGCGCCGCGCGCCCCCCGGGTGCCCCGCCGCAGCGGTCACGTGCCCGTGCGCACCGTCGCCGCCACCGCCGCGCCCTCGCGCCCCGCCGCGGCCGCCACGGCCGCCGGCCCGGCGGCTCCGCCGTCGGTGCCGCCGCAGCGCGGCGACGCCTGACCCACCGCGTCCCGGCGGCCCGGCCGCGCCGCGCCCGGCCCGCGCGCCTGACAGACTGTGCCGGTGGACTCGAACGACCTCCTGAACCTGCTCCTCGTCGGCGTGCCCGCCCTCGCGATCCTGGGCGGCGGCGCTGCCGTCCTCCAGCGGCGGCGCTCCGCGGGCGACCGCGACCGCGAGCGCCCCGGGGGCGGCACCGGCACGTCGACCCTGGAGCGCCCGGCCGCGGGGGCGCCCGAGGCGGAGCCCGGCACCGCGGCGCCCGAGGCGCCGACGGCCCCCGGGGCCCCCGCGCCCGAGGACGCCGCGACCGCCCCCGCGCTCGAGGTCCCCGCCCCGACCGCCGGCCGGCTGACCCGGCTGCGCGACCGGCTGGCGCGCTCCGGCTCGCCGCTCGGCGCCCGCATGCTGCAGGTGCTGTCCCGCGACCACCTGGCCGAGGACGACTGGGACGAGCTCGAGGAGACGCTGCTCCTCGCCGACGTCGGTGCCGGGCCGTCCCAGGACCTCGTCGAGGCGATCCGCACCCAGGCCCGGGTCCAGGGCCTCAAGGACCCCGCGCAGGTGCGGGCGCTCCTGCGCGAGCAGCTGCTCGCGCTCGTCGACCCGTCGCTCGACCGTTCGCTGCGCACCGCCCCGCAGACCGGCGAGGACGGCGTCACCGTCCCGGCCGTCGTGCTGGTCGTGGGCGTCAACGGCACCGGCAAGACCACCACCGTCGGCAAGCTGTCGCGCGTGCTGGTGGCCGACGGCCGCACGGTGCTGCTGGGGGCGGCGGACACGTTCCGCGCCGCCGCCGCCGACCAGCTCGAGACGTGGGGCTCGCGCGTCGGCGTGCGCACCGTCCGCTCCGACCGCGACGGCGCCGACCCGGCGTCGGTCGCGTTCGAGGCCGTCCGCGAGGGCGCCGCCGAGGGCGTCGACGTGGTGCTGGTGGACACCGCCGGCCGCCTGCAGAACAAGGCCGGCCTCATGGACGAGCTCGGCAAGATCACCCGCGTCATCACGCGCACCGCGCCGCTGTCGGAGGTGCTGCTGGTCCTCGACGCGACCACGGGGCAGAACGGCATGAACCAGGCGCGGGTCTTCGCGGAGGTCGCCGGGGTCACCGGCATCGTGCTCACCAAGCTCGACGGCACCGCCAAGGGCGGCATCGTGGTGGCCGTGCAGCGCGAGCTCGGGGTGCCGGTGAAGCTCGTCGGCCTCGGCGAGGGCCCGGACGACCTCGCGCCGTTCGACCCGGAGGAGTTCGTCGACGGCATCCTCGGGTGACGTCGTGACCGCCCGCTGAGACGCGGGCCGCTCGGCAACAGAACTGTTACGCCCGCAGGCGCCCCGTCACACCGGTGTAACACCGGCGGCGCCGTCGCGAAACGCCTCGCCAGGACGCTGGTCACCGATCCGGCCACCGGGCCGACGACCCGAAAGGCGACCTGCATGGAAGAGTTCGCGCTCGACAGCGGCAATACCGCGTGGATGCTCATGTCCGCGTCCCTGGTGCTCCTGATGACGCCCGGCCTGGCGTTCTTCTACGGCGGCATGGTGCGTGGCAAGAGCGTGCTGAACATGATGATGATGAGCTTCGGGGCGATCGGCCTCGTCGGAGTCATCTGGGTGCTGTACGGCTACTCCGGCGTGTTCGGCTCCGACGTCGCGGGCCTGTTCGGCAACCCGTTCGACTGGTTCGGCCTGTCCGGCATGACCGACCAGGACAGCCTCATGTTCGGCATGGGCGTCCCCGCGCTCGTGGCCGTCGGCTACCAGGCGACGTTCGCCATCATCACGGTCGCCCTCATCTCCGGCGCCATCGCCGACCGCACGCGGTTCGGCACCTGGATGGCCTTCGTGGGCGTGTGGGTCACCGTCGTCTACGTCCCGCTCGCCCACATGGTCTGGGGCGGCGGCGCGCTCGGCGCCGACGGCATCACCTCCGGCCTGTCGACCCCGATCGACTTCGCGGGCGGCACGGTCGTCCACATCAACGCCGGTGTCGCGGGCCTGGTGCTCGCCCTGGTGATCGGCAAGCGCAAGGGTTTCGGCTCCGAGCCGATGCGCCCGCACAACCTGCCGTTCGTCATGCTGGGTGCCGCGCTGCTGTGGTTCGGCTGGTTCGGCTTCAACGCCGGCTCCGAGTTCGGCGCCGACGCGGTCTCCGGCCGCGCCTGGCTCAACACGCTGGTCGCCACCGCGGTCGCGATCCTCGCCTGGCTCGTCACGGAGAAGATCCGCGACGGCCACGCCACCTCGCTGGGCGCCGCGTCCGGCGTCGTCGCCGGCCTGGTCGCGATCACGCCCGCCGCGGCGGCCGTGGACACCTACGGCGCCATGGCGATCGGCCTCGTCGCCGGTGTGCTCTGCGCCCTGGCGGTCGGCCTCAAGTACCGGTTCGGCTACGACGACTCGCTCGACGTCGTCGGCGTGCACCTGGTCGGCGGCCTCGTCGGCACCGTCCTGATCGGCCTGTTCGCGACCGACGGCAACTCCGCCTGGTACCCGGACGGCGCGCTCAACGGCCTGTTCTACGGCGGTGGCGTGACCCAGCTGCTCACGCAGATCATCGTGGCGGTCGCCGCGGTCGTCTTCTCCGGCCTGGCGACCCTGGTCATCGCGATCATCCTCAAGGCCACCATGGGCTGGCGGGTCAGCGAGGAGGCCGAGGTCGGCGGCATCGACCTCGCCGTGCACGGTGAGACGGCTTACGAGACGCTGGGCGGCGCCCGCGTGGTGACGGAGGTGAAGGCATGACGAAGCTCGTGACGGCGGTCATCCAGCCGCATCGGCTCGACGACGTGAAGTCCGCCCTCGAGGCGGCGGGGGTCCGTGGCCTGACGGTGAGCGAGGCGAGCGGCTACGGCCGGCAGCGCGGCCACACCGAGGTGTACCGGGGCGCCGAGTACACGGTGGACCTGGTCCCGAAGGTGAAGATCGACGTCCTGGTGACGGACGAGGACACCCCGGGCGTGGTCGAGGTGATCGTGAAGGCCGCGCAGACCGGCAAGATCGGTGACGGCAAGGTCTGGGTCGTCCCGGTCGAGGACGTCGCCCGGGTGCGCACCGGCGAGCACGGCCCCGACGCGCTCTGAATGGCTGAACTGCCCGAGGTCCCGCACCCCCGCGATCCGGTGGGGGTGCGGGACCTCCGACATGAGCGGCTCGACCTGGCCGCGCGGCTGTCGGGGCCCGACGCCGACGGCGCCGAGCGCCGCACGGCCGTGTCCGACCTCGTGCTCCGGCGCCTCGCCGAGCTCTGGGACACCGCCACCGAGGGCCGCGAGACGCCGGGCATCGGTCTCGGCGCGGTCGGCAGCGTGGGCCGCGGCGACGCCAGCCCGGCGAGCGACCTCGACCTGCTCCTGGTGCACGACGGGCGCGGGCACTCCGCCGAGGAGCTCGCCCGGCTCGCCGACCGGCTCTGGTACCCGGTGTGGGACGCGGGGCTCGACCTCGACCACTCGGTGCGGTCCCTCGCCCAGTGCCGGCAGGTCGCGTCGAAGGACCTGCCGGCCGCGGTCGGCCTGCTCGACCTGCGGCCGGTCGCCGGCGACCCCGGCATCGTGCACCGGGCCCGCTCCGCGCTGCTCGCCGACTGGCGGTCCGCCGCGCGGCGGCGGCTGCCCGAGCTGCTGGCGTCCACCCGGCAGCGCGCCGAGCGGCACGGCGAGCTCGCGTACCTGATCGAGCCGGACCTCAAGGAGGCCCGCGGCGGGATCCGGGACGCGGTCGTGCTGTCCGCGCTCGCCGCCACCTGGCTCACCGACCGGCCGCACGGCGCGGTCGACCGCGCGCACGCGCATCTGCTCGACGTCCGGGACGCCGTGCAGACCGTCAGCCGGCGGCACACCAACCGGCTGATCCTGGCCGACCAGGACGAGGTCGCCGAGCTGCTGGGCGTGGGGGACCGGGACGACCTGCTGGCGAGCCTGGCCGAGGCCGGTCGCGTCGTCTCCTACGCGCTGGACAGCACCGCCCGCAACGCCCGGCAGGCGCTCGCCCGCCCGGCGCGCCGGCCGGTGCTCGTGCGCGGGCGGCGCACCCCGCCGCGGCTGCGGACCGTCGCCGAGGGTCTGGTCGAGCACGACGGCGAGCTGGTGCTCGCGGCCGACGCCCAGCCGGGCAGCGACCCGCTGCTGTCCCTGCGCGCCGCCGCGACCGCCGCGCGCACCGGGCTGACGCTGTCGCCGATCACCGTGACCAGCCTGGAGCGCACGCCCGCGCTGCCGGTGCCGTGGCCGCGGCCCGCGCGGACGCTGCTGGTGCAGCTGCTCGCCACGGGTCCCGCGCAGGTGCCCGTCTGGGAGGCGCTCGACCTCGCCGGGGTGGTCACCACCTGGATCCCGGAGTGGGCGGGCGTGCGGAACCGCCCGCAGCGCTCGCCGATCCACCGGCACACCGTCGACCGGCACCTCGTCGAGGCCGCCGCGCGCGCCGCGGGGCTGCGCCGGACCGTCGAGCGGCCGGAGGTGCTGCTCGTCGCGGCGCTGCTGCACGACATCGGCAAGCGGGCCGGCGCCGGGGACCACTCGGTGGAGGGCGCGCGCCTCGCCGGGCCGATCGTCGCGCGGATGGGGTTCGCGGCCGAGGACGCCGCCGACGTCGCGCGGCTGGTCGCCGAGCACCTGACGCTGTCCGAGCTCGCGACCGGGTCCGACCCCGACGACCCCGCGACCGTGGACGCCCTGCTCGCGGCCGTCGACCACCGGCCGGACCTGCTGGCGCTGCTGCGGGCGCTCACCGAGGCCGACGCGTCGTCCGCCGGGCCGACCGCGTGGACCGCGTGGCGGGCCCAGCTCGTCGACGACCTCGTGGCGCGGGCGTCGGCCCGGCTGGCGGGTACCCTGGGACGTCCCTGACCGCCGAGAGAGCGTGAGGATCGCGCGGTGTTCGCCACCCTGTCCGACCGACTGACGTCGACCTTCAAGAACCTGCGCTCCAAGGGGCGGCTGTCCGAGGCGGACATCGACGCCACGGTGCGCGAGATCCGTCGCGCCCTGCTGGACGCCGACGTCGCCGTGCCCGTGGTCCGCCAGTTCACCGGCGCCGTGCGGGAGCGGGCGCTGTCCGCCGAGGTCTCCGGCGCGCTCAACCCGGCGCAGCAGGTCGTCAAGATCGTCAACGACGAGCTGGTGGCGATCCTGGGCGGCCAGAACCGGCCGCTGCACCTGGCGAAGAACCCGCCGAGCGTCATCCTGCTCGCGGGCCTCCAGGGTGCGGGCAAGACGACCCTCGCCGGCAAGCTCGCGCTGCACCTCAAGTCGCAGGGCCACACCCCGCTGCTGGTCGCCGCCGACCTGCAGCGGCCCAACGCCGTCACCCAGCTCCAGGTCGTCGGCGAGCGCGCCGGGGTGCCGGTGTTCGCGCCGCACCCGGGCAACCAGGGCTCCGAGCTCGACGTCGTCGCCGGCGCCGACCCCGTCGCCGTCGCCCGCGAGGGCCTGGCCACCGCGCGGGCGCGCCAGCACGACGTGCTCATCGTCGACACCGCCGGCCGCCTCGGCGTGGACGCCGAGCTCATGCGGCAGGCGGCGGACATCCGCGACGCCGTCGACCCCGACGAGATCCTGTTCGTCATCGACGCGATGATCGGTCAGGACGCCGTCGCGACCGCCACCGCGTTCCAGGAGGGCGTCGGGTTCACCGGCGTCGTGCTGTCGAAGCTCGACGGCGACGCCCGCGGTGGCGCCGCTCTGTCGGTCGCCTCGGTCACCGGCCGGCCGATCCTGTTCGCCTCGACCGGCGAGAAGCTCACCGACTTCGAGGTGTTCCACCCCGACCGGATGGCGTCCCGCATCCTCGACATGGGTGACGTGCTCACCCTCATCGAGCAGGCGGAGAAGGCGTTCGACGCCGAGCAGGCCGAGGAGATGGCGGGCAAGCTCGCTTCCGGCCAGGGCTTCACGCTCGCGGACTTCCTGCAGCAGATGCAGCAGCTCAAGAACATGGGCTCGATGAAGAAGATGCTCGGCATGCTCCCCGGCATGGGGCAGATGCGCGAGGCGATCGAGAACTTCGACGAGCGCGAGGTCGACCGGGTCGAGGCGATCATCCGCTCCATGACGCCGGCCGAGCGGGACAACCCGAAGATCATCAACGGCTCGCGCCGCTCGCGCATCGCCCGCGGCTCCGGCGTCGAGGTCTCCGACGTCAACGGCCTGCTCGAGCGGTTCGCCGCGGCGCAGAAGATGATGCAGCAGATGGCCAAGGGCGGCGGCATGCCGATCCCCGGCATGGGCAACCTGCCGGGGACGGGCAAGAAGGGCCGCGGCCGCGTCGCGGCGCCGTCCAAGAAGGTCAAGGGCAGGTCCGGCAACCCCGCCAAGCGCGCGCAGCAGGAGAAGGCCGCCGCCGACCGCGCCGCGGGCATCGCGCCGGCCGCCGCGCCCGCCGCGAAGGGCTCGGCGTTCGGCATCGGCGGCGGCGCCCCGCAGCAGCAGCCGGACCAGTTCGACCCGTCGAGCATCGAGGACCTGCAGAAGTTCCTCGGCCGCTGACGGCCGCGGACCCGGGTCGCGCGAGGGGGCGTGGATGGGGGACGTGCTGCACCTGACCGGCCCGGTCGTCCTGGACGACGACCGGGTCGTCGCCGAGGCCTGGGTCGTGGGCGGGCGGCTGACCTTCGACCGGCCCGGCGGCGACGCCACCCGGGTCGACGGCTGGGTCGTGCCCGGGCTGGTCGACGTGCACTGCCACATCGGCCTGGCCGCCGAGGGGGCCGTCGACCGGGCGGCGTCCGAGGCGCAGGCCCGGGCCGACCGGGACGCCGGGGTGCTGCTGGTCCGGGATGCGGGCTCGCCCGCCGACACCGGGTGGGTGCACCAGCGCAAGGACCTGCCGCGGCTGATCCGCGCGGGGCGGCACCTCGCGCTGCCGAAGCGGTACCTGCGGCACTACGGGCGGGAGCTCGCGTCCGCCGACGAGCTGCCGGGCGCCGTGGCCGAGGAGGCCGCGCGCGGCGACGGCTGGGTCAAGATCGTCGCGGACTGGATCGACCGGGACCTCGGGGCCGACGGCGACCTCCGGCCGCTGTGGCCGGACGACGTGCTCGCGTCCGCGGTGCGGACCGCGCACGAGGCGGGCGCGAGGGTCACGGCGCACACCTTCTCCGCCGAGGCGCTGGACGGACTGCTGGACGCGGGCGTCGACTGCCTGGAGCACGCCACGGGCGCGGAGGACCGGCACATCGCCCGGATCGCGGCGGCCGGCATCCCGGTGACGGCGACGCTGCTGCAGGTGGCGCAGTTCGGGGAGATCGCGGGGCGCGCCGAGAAGTACCCGGTGTACGCGGCCCGGATGCGCCGCATGCACGCGCGCCGGTACGCGCACGTCCGCGACCTGCACGACGCCGGGGTGCCGATCCTGGTCGGGACCGACGCCGGGGGCACGATCGGGCACGGGCGGATCGCGGACGAGGCGGCCGAGCTGGTCGCGGCGGGCCTGCCCGCGCGCGAGGTGGTCGCGGCGGCGTCGTGGCGGACCCGGGCGTGGCTCGGGGTGCCGGGGCTCGCCGAGGGGGAGAGCGCGGACCTCGTGGTGTACGGCGCGGACCCGCGGGCGGACGTCCGGGTGCTCGCGGCGCCGAGGGCCGTGGTGCTGCGCGGGGCGCGGGTGGCGTAGGGCGTCCGGCGGGGCGGGCGCGGGTGCGCGGGCCCGGCCGGCGTGCGGGGTCGCGCGGCTGGCGTGCGCGGCCCCGCCGTCGCGGCTCAGGCGGGCGCGGCGCCCTGCGCCACCTGGAGCACGCGCGTCCGGGCGTGCGCGTCCAGGTCGTCCGTGATCGGGCGCCCGTCGAGCCAGCAGCGGACCGCGTGCGCCAGCTCCTCCGGGTGGCTGTAGTTCATCGCGTGCGCCGCGCCGAGGATCACGGCCACCGTCAGGTGCCCCGGTCCGAGGTGCGCCAGCTCGCGGACCCGGTAGGGCGGCGGCATGAGCGGATCGCGCGACCCGATCACCGCGAGGGTCGGCACCGGCGTGCGCAGCAGCCGCTCCAGGGCCGGGAAGTGCACCATCTCCCGGAACGCGGCCAGCGCCGGCAGAGCGCCGTAGTGGGCGTAGTCCGGCAGCGAGTACCGGCCCATCCGCGGGTCCTCCCGCACGGCGTCCCGGAGCAGCTGGACCACCGCGCGGGCCAGCGGCTGGTTGTGCGCGCCGCCGGCGGGGGAGGCCAGCACGATCCCCGCGACCCGGTCCGGCGCCTGGTGCGCGGCCTCCAGGCTGACCGGGCCGCCCATCGAGTTGCCGACCAGCACCACGCGGTCCAGGTCCAGCGCGTCGAGGGTGCCGAGCAGAGCGTCCGCGAGGTGCGGGATCGACAGCGGCGGACGCGGGCCCGGGCTGGCGCCGTGGCCCGGGAGGTCGGGGACGTAGGTCGTCCCGCGGTCGGCGAGGGCCGCGGCGGTCGGGAGCAGGTACCGGCCGGACACCGCGAAGCCGTGCACGTGCACCAGGGGCGTCGCCCCGGCGACGCCCGGGCCGACGCGCACCGTGAGCGGGCGCCCGGCGACGTCCACCGCGCGCAGCTCCCAGTGGACCCCGGCCATGCCGTCGATCGTGGCAGGGTGCGGGGGGCGGGCGACGCACCCGGCGCGGGTGACCCTGCGCCGGCACGCCGTCCGGGCGGGGGCGGGTACGTGCCGGAAAGGTGCCTTTTGCGAATGTGGACACAACGGCGTTGACCGGACCGCCCGCGACGCATAAATTCCATTGTGAGCCGACGGGGCGACGGCGGCTCGGGGGGGCCTCGGATCGGTTCGAGGAGGAGTCGTGAGAAGGTCCCGTCATCTCGTGATCGTCGCTGCCTCTCTGGTCGCCGCGATGGGCATCGCGCCCGGCGCCGCCGCGTCCGCCGTCGTGGGCGACGAGCGGTCGCCCGGGTGGCGCGAGCTCCCGGTGTCCGTGGCGAACCCCGACGTACCGCTCGCGGTGATCGAGCAGCTGCCGGAGGTGGTCCAGCAGTCGCAGGTCGTCATCGACGACGGCTTCGTGCCGGGCTCGCCGATCGTCTACCCGGACGGGACGCCAGTCGAAGGGCAGGGTCCGAAGGTGGTCGCGCGGATCGCCGAGGCGCGCGCGGACTGCGGTGGCAGGGCCACCGGTTCCGGCCTCGGCTCGTGGGGCGCCGAGAGCACGTGCGGCGTGGCGGTCTTCGGGTCGCCCGGATATGTGCGCGTCTATTCCTGGTGGGTGCCGATGACCGTTTCGGCGAAGGCCTGTGCGCAGGGTCGTGGATTCAACTCCCAAGGGGTCCGGACGTGGTACGGGCTCGGGGTGTGCGGTTCGTCGCACTACAACTTCGGTGTGCCGTGGGGCAACATCCTCTCGAACCCCTCGGTGCGGGTGAAGTCGATGTCGCCGCCGTCGGGGGTCACCGTGGACTGGTCGTCGTGATTCTCGTCCGGCGGCCGACCTCGCCCTGGCTCCGCATGCTCCGGACCGGGCTGGTCGTCCTCCTGGGTTCCGCCGCGGCGCAGGTGATCGTCAGCGAGCTGATCTGGGCGAACGGCGTCCACGTCCCCCGGATCGCCGCGTCCCTGGTGTCACCGCTCCTCACGGCCGGGTTCGTCGCCGGCGCGACCCTCGTCGCCGGCGCTTACGGCCTGCGGGAGACGAGCCGCACGGCGTCGCGCCACGGGGTCGACCGGACCGAGCAGGAGTGACCCGAGGGCGACACGGGACCGGTGCGGGCGGGGGTCGCCCGCACCGGTTCCGGTCTGGCACAATGGCCTGCTGTACTCGGCGCGCGCGGCCCCTCTACCCGCTCGATGCCGTGTCCTCAGGCCCGACCGGACCGCATGCCCCACGTGCGAACCGCGACGGCCGCCTCGCAGACATCCAGGAGAAGACCACACCGTGGCCACCAAGATCCGCCTCAAGCGTCTCGGCAAGATCCGGGCGCCGTACTACCGCGTCGTCGTCGCGGACTCCCGCACCAAGCGTGACGGTCGCGTCATCGAGGAGATCGGCAAGTACCACCCGACCGAGGAGCCGTCGCTCATCGACATCTCCTCGGAGCGCGCGCAGTACTGGCTGTCCGTCGGCGCCCAGCCGACCGAGCAGGTCCTCGCCCTCCTCAAGGTCACCGGCGACTGGCAGAAGTTCAAGGGCCTGCCGGGCGCCGAGGGCACCCTGCGCACCAAGGCCGCCCCGGCCGACGTGAAGGCCGCTGTCGACGCCGTCGCCGCGGACGCCGAGAAGGCCAAGGCCAAGGCGTCCGAGAAGAAGGCCGCCGCCCCCGAGGCCCCGGCCGCCGACGAGGCGCCGGCCGAGGACGAGCAGGCCTGATGCTCGCCGACGCGCTGGAGCACCTGGTCCGGGGCATCGTCGACCACCCGGACGACGTGCGGGTCGACGCCCGCACGCTCCGCCGCGGCGACCTGCTCGAGGTCCGGGTGCACCCGGACGACCTCGGGCGGGTCATCGGCCGCGGCGGCCGGACCGCCCGCGCGCTGCGCACCGTCGTCGGCGCGCTGTCGGCCGAGGGTCCGGTCCGCGTGGACGTCGTGGACGTCGCCCGGCGGTGAGCCGCGCACCCGGTCGGCCCCGCGCCGCCCGGTGAGACACCGGCACAGGCCCGGTCCCGAGCAGGGGCCGGGCCTGTGTCGTACCCGCACCCGTACCCTGGTCCGGCCCGGAGCCGGACCCCTCGAGAGGAACCCCATGCAGCTGACGGTCGCCCGGATCGGCCGCGCGCACGGCCTGCGCGGCGAGGTCGCGCTCGACGTGCGCACCGACGACCCCGCCGCCCGGTTCGCGGCCGGCACCGTGCTGCCCACCGAGCCCGCCGAGCGCGGCCCGCTGACCGTGGTGCGCACCCGCGAGCAGCAGGGGCGCTGGTACGTGACGTTCGCCGAGGCGCCCGACCGGACCGCCGCCGAGGCGCTGCGCGGGGTCGAGCTGCTGGTGGACGTCGACGACGCGGACGCCGGTGCGGACGACGACGAGGACGCCTGGTACCCGCACGAGCTCGCGGGCCTGCGAGCCGAGCACGTCGACGGCCGGGTGCTGGGCGAGGTCGTGGGGCTGGAGCACCTGCCGGCCCAGGACGCCCTGGTGCTGCGGGAGCCGGACGGCGCCCGGACGCTCGTGCCGTTCGTCCGGGCGATCGTGCCGGTCGTCGACGTCCCCGGCGGCCGCGTCGTGCTGGACCCACCGGGCGGCCTGCTCGCGTCCGACGCGGCGAACCTCGTGGTGAGCGACGAGACACGGGGCGAGCCGGTCGACGGGGCGACCACCGCCGGGGACGACGACTGACGTGCGCATCGACATCGTCTCGATCTTCCCGGACTACCTGAGCCCGCTCGGCCTGTCTCTCGTGGGCAAGGCCCGCAGCAGCGGCCTCGTCGACCTGCGGGTGCACGACCTGCGCGACTGGACGACGGACCGGCACCGCACCGTCGACGACACCCCCTTCGGCGGCGGCGCCGGCATGGTGATGAAGCCGGACGTCTGGGGCGCGGCCCTGGACGACCTGGTGGTCGAGGGCAGCCACCTGCTGCTGCCGACCCCGTCCGGCGCCCCGCTCACCCAGCGGCACGCCGAGCAGTGGGCCGCCGACGCCCACCTCGTCGTCGCCTGCGGGCGGTACGAGGGCATCGACGCGCGCGTCGCCGCGCACTACGCCACCCGGCCGGGCGTCCGCGTGAGCGAGTACTCCATCGGCGACTACGTGCTCAACGGCGGCGAGGTCGCGGCGATGGTGCTGGTCGAGGCGGTCGTCCGGCTGCTGCCCGGCGTCGTCGGCAACCCGCACTCGCTGGTCGAGGAGTCGCACGGCGCCGCCGGCCTCCTGGAGTACCCCGTCTACACCAAGCCGCCGGCCTGGCGGGACCTCGAGGTCCCGGAGGTGCTGCTGTCCGGGCACCACGGGCGCGTCGAGCGCTGGCGCCGCGACCAGGCGCTGGCGCGCACCGCCGAGCGCCGGCCGGACCTCCTCGCGCGCCTGGCGCCCGCCGACCTCGACAAGGCCGACCGCGCGGTGCTGGCCGACCTGGGCTGGGTCGTCGGCGCGGACGGGCCCGCACCGGCGGGCGCGGACACGGCCGGCGCGGACACGGCCGGCGCGGACACGGCCGGCGCGGGGGAGTAGTCGCCCCGGTTTCGACCGCGGGGCCTCGGCTGTGGCACACTTGACGGTCGGTGCCCGACGCCCCGTCTCTGCCACAGGGGAGGCGACCACGGCCCGCCGAGCGATCGGCCGCGCACCGCACCTCATGCCATCCGGCGCCCCCGGCGCCGACGACGACGCGCGTGACCTGTGGCACGGCGGGAAAGCGACACACGATGTCCCACATCCTCGACTCGATCGACGCGGCTTCGCTCCGCACCGACGTCCCGGACTTCCGCCCCGGCGACACGCTGAAGGTGAACGTCAAGGTCGTGGAGGGCAACCGCTCCCGCGTCCAGGTCTTCCAGGGCGTCGTGATCGCCCGCCAGGGCGACGGCATCCGCGAGACCTTCACCGTCCGCAAGGTCTCGTTCGGCGTCGGCGTCGAGCGCACCTTCCCGGTGCACTCCCCGACGCTGGAGTCCATCGAGGTCGCCACCCGCGGTGACGTCCGTCGCGCGAAGCTGTACTACCTGCGCAACCTCCGCGGCAAGAAGGCCAAGATCAAGGAGAAGCGCGACGCGGTCCCGGCCAAGCAGGCCTGAGACACCGCAGCACGCCCGACGGGCGGCCGCCCCACGCCGGGGTGGCCGCCCGTCGGCCGTCTCGCGCAGGTCCTGTGCCCACGGGCGCGTGGGTGTGGGCGAGCGCTCGGACGACGTGGGAGAGTGATCCGGTGACGGACCAGGACGCAGCACCCGCCAGCCACGAGGCGCACGCCGGCGGGGTCGCGGGGCGACGGCGCGGGCCGGTCACCTCGTTCCTGCGGGAGACGGCGATCATCCTCGTCAGCGCCATCGTGCTGTCCTGGCTGGTCAAGACCTTCCTCGCGCAGGCCTTCTTCATCCCGAGCGCGTCGATGCACGACACCCTGATCGAGGGCGACCGGGTGCTCGTCAGCAAGCTCGCCCCGGGCCCGCTCGACATCCACCGCGGCGACATCGTCGTGTTCTCCGACCCCGGCGGCTGGCTCGACCAGCAGGTCGTCCCGGAGACCAACGCCTTCCAGGACGCGCTCATCGCGATCGGCCTCATGCCGCAGCAGTCCGAGGACCACCTCATCAAGCGCGTCATCGGGCTGCCCGGCGACCGGGTGGCCGCCACCGGCGACGGCTCACCGGTCACCGTCAACGGCGTCCCCGTGGACGAGTCCGAGTACCTGGCGCCGGGCGCCAGCCCGAGCCACCTCGCGTTCGACGTCGTCGTGCCGTCCGGCTCCGTCTGGGTCATGGGCGACAACCGGCAGCAGTCCGCGGACTCGCGCTACCACCTCGGCGACCCCGGCGGCGGCTCCGTGCCGATCGACGACGTCGTCGGCACCGCGTTCGTCACGCTCTGGCCCGTCGACCGGATCGGCCTGCTGCGCAACCCCGGGGACGTGTTCGCGGACGTCCCCGACCCGTCGTGACCGCCGCCGGCCGCGCGCGCGCCGCGTGGAACCGGGCCGCGCCGACGCTCCGGGTCGAGCGCCAGATCATCCGGGACGGCGTCCCGGCACTCGCCTGCGCCGACGAGGTCGGGCGCGGCAGCCTGAGCGGGCCGGTCACCGTCGGCGTCGTCGTCGTGACCGCCGAGAGCCGGGCCGTGCCGCAGGGCGTCCGGGACAGCAAGCTGCTCAGCGCACCCGAGCGCGAGCGCCTCGCCCCGCTGATCCGGCGCTGGGCCGCGTGCTGGTCCGTCGGGCACGCCGAGCCCGCCGAGATCGACGCCTACGGCATCATCGCCGCGCTCCGGCTCGCCGCGCACCGGGCGATCGCCGGGCTCGAGGTCGCGCCGGGCGCGCTGCTGCTCGACGGCAACCACGACTACGTCACCACCCCCGCGCAGGACACGCTGCTCGGGCCGCCGCCCGTGCTCGACGTCGTGCCGCCCGTGCGGACGATCGTCAAGGCGGACCTGCGGTGCGCCGCCGTCGCGGCCGCGAGCATCCTCGCCAAGACCGAGCGCGACGCCATCATGACCCGGCTGCACGACGACCACCCGGAGTACGGCTGGGCGGAGAACAAGGGCTACTCGGCACCCGAGCACCTGGCCGCCCTGCGCCGGCTCGGCCCGACGCCGCACCACCGGACGTCGTGGCGGCTGCCGGGGGTGGACGCCGCCGGGGGCGCGGTCGCCGCCGGCCCGGTCGGCCCCGCGCCGCTCGCGGACGCCGCGCTGCCCGGCGAGCCGTTGACGCTCGACGTCGCGGGCTGACCGCGCGACGGCGGCCCGGCCCGTCCCGGTTCCGCGCGCTCCGGCGTGCGCCGGTGCGGGTGTCGCGCCGGGATGGGGGATGATGGCTGGGTGAGCGCCGAGGACCTGGAGAACTACGAGACCGAGATGGAGCTCGCGCTCTACCGCGAGTACCGCGACGCCGTGGGCCTGTTCTCGTACGTCGTCGAGACCGAGCGCCGGTTCTACCTGGCGAACCACGTGGACCTGCAGGTCCGCTCCGCCGCGGGCGAGGTCTACTTCGAGCTGACGCTCGCCGACGCGTGGGTGTGGGACGTGTACCGGTCCGCGCGGTTCGTGAAGTCCGTGCGCGTCGTGACGTTCAAGGACGTCAACGTCGAGGAGCTGGTCAAGGCCGACCTGGACCTGGGCTCGGGCGGCGGCTTCGGGCGGTAGGAAGCCGTGGGGCGGCGGGCGCCGCCCCACGCGAGGGCGCTGAGTCCTCCACAGGCCGGGCGGCGTGCGCGGTCCCCAGGTGCGCCCCGGCCGGGGCGCGCGGCCGCGGCGCGCCCCGGCAGCCTCGGTGCCGGAGGTGGTGCCGATGCGCACGCGGAACGAGACCGGCCGGCTGGGTGAGGACCTGGCGGCGCGGCTCCTGGAGAACGAGGGCTGCACCGTCCTCGACCGGAACTGGTACGGCCCGGGCGGCGAGCTCGATCTCGTGGTGTACGACCCCGGCGAGGACGCCGTCGTCGGCGTCGAGGTCAAGACCCGCCGCACCACGACCTACGGCACCCCGCACGAGGCGGTGACGCCGCGCAAGGTGCGGCGGCTCCGGGCGCTGCTGGCCGCCTGGCTCGCCGCGCACGACGTCCACGCCCGGTCGGTCCGCCTCGACCTCGTGGCGATCGAGCTGCGCGCGGGGCGGCCCCCGCACGCCGAGCACCTCGCGGAGATCGGCTGATGGCGCTCGGGCGGACGCGTGCGGTGGGGCTCGTCGGGCTGTCGGGGCACCTCGTCGAGGTCGAGGCGCACCTCGCGTCCGCCCTGCCCGCCTTCGTGCTCGTCGGGCTGCCCGACGCCTCGCTCGCCGAGGCGCGCGACCGGGTGCGCGCCGCCGTCGGCTCGACCGGCCTCACCTGGCCCAACCGGCGGATCACCGTCAACCTCTCGCCCGCCGCGCTGCCGAAGTCGGGGCCGGGGTTCGACCTCGCCGTCGCCGTCGCGGTGCTGGCCGCGGCGGAGCTCCTGGAGGGCCGGCGGGCCGCAGGGGTGGTCCACCTGGGGGAGCTGGGGCTCGACGGCCGCCTGCGGCCCGTGCGCGGCGTCCTGCCCGCCGTCGCCGCCGCCGTGGCGGCGGGTCACCCGGACGTGGTCGTCCCGGAGGCCGACGCGCCCGAGGCCGCCCTCGTGCCCGGCGCCCGGGTCGTCGGCTGCCGCAGCCTCGCGCAGGTGGTGCACCGCTACGGCGGGTCCGTCGTCGTCCCCGACGAGCCCGCCGTCCCGCCGGTGCGCGCCGTCGGCGCCCACCGCACCCCGCCCGGCGACCTCGCCGACGTCCTCGGGCAGGCCGAGGCGCGCGGGGCCGTCGAGGTCGCCGCCGCCGGAGGGCACCACCTGCTGCTCGTCGGTCCGCCCGGCGCGGGCAAGACGATGCTGGCGTCCCGGCTGCCCGGGCTGCTGCCCGACCTGGACGAGGCCGAGGCCGTCGAGGTCACCGCCGTGCACTCCGTCGCCGGCACCTTCGACCCCGCCGGCGGGCTGCTGCGCCGGCCGCCCTACGAGGACCCCCACCACACCGCCACGCCCGCCAGCATCGTCGGGGGCGGCTCGGGGCAGCCGCGGCCCGGTGCCGCCTCCCGGGCGCACCGGGGAGTCCTGTTCCTCGACGAGGCGCCGGAGTTCCCCACCGCGGTGCTGCAGACCCTGCGCCAGCCGCTCGAGCACGGCGAGGTCGTGGTGCACCGGTCCGCCGGTGCCGCCCGGTACCCCGCGCGGTTCCTCCTCGTCCTCGCGGCCAACCCGTGCCCGTGCGGGCGGGCCATCGGCACCGGGCTCGCGTGCACCTGCGGGTCGCTCGCGCGGCGGAGGTACTTCGGCAAGATCTCCGGGCCGCTGCTCGACCGGGTCGACGTCCAGGTCGAGGTGCCGGCCGTCCGCCGTGCCGAGCTCGGCGACCCCGCCGAGAGCACCGCCGTCGTCGCCGCGCGGGTCGCCGCCGCGCGCGCCGCGCAGGCGGAGCGGTGGGCGGGCACGCCGTGGCGGGTCAACGGCGAGGTGCCGGGTCGGGTGCTCCGCGACCGGCTCGGCGCCGACCGGCAGCTGCTCACCCTGGTGGACGAGGGGGTCGACCGGGGGACGCTGACCCTCCGCGGCGCCGACCGGGTGCTGCGGCTGGCCTGGACCGTCGCCGACCTCGCGGGACGGGGCGGCCCCGTGCCGGACGACGTGGGGCGGGCCGTCGCGCTGCGGACCCGGGGGCAGGCGTCGTGAGCGGGATCGAGGACGCGTCGAGCGTGGGGGCTGGTGCCGGGGTGCCCGGTGGGTCCGGTGGGTCCGGCGGGTCCGGTGCGCCGGGTGGGTCCGGCGGTGGGGCACGGCCGGGTGCCTCGCGGGGCGGTGCGGCGTGGGCGGCCGAGAGC
>NZ_JAKRMS010000038.1 GCF_022346185.1 Cellulomonas sp. ACRRI
CCCCCGGCCCCCGCCTACCGGGTCCGACCCGCGCTCCCGGCCGACGTCCGCGGCATCCGCGACCTCGTCCAGCCGTACGCCGACGAGCGGATCCTGCTCGCCAAGGAGCTGGTCGGCTACTACGAGGCGATCCAGGAGTTCCAGGTCGCCGAGGCGCAGGACGGGACCCTCATCGGCTGCGGCGCCCTGCACGTGATGTGGCAGGACCTCGCCGAGATCCGCACGCTCGCCGTCGCGCGGCAGTGGCGGGGCCGGGGCGTCGGGCACGCGCTGCTGGAGGGCCTGACCGCGCGGGCCCAGGACCTCGGGCTGAGCCGGCTGTTCTGCCTGACCTTCGAGGTGGACTTCTTCGCGGCGCACGGCTGGGGCACGATCGCCGGGCCGGCGGTGCCGCCCGAGGTGTACGCCGAGCTGCTGCGCTCGCACGACGACGGGGTGGCGGAGTTCCTCGACCTGGCGCGCGTGAAGCCGAACACCCTGGGCAACACCCGGATGATCGTCGAGCTCTAGGACCCCGCGGGCAGGCGGTAGCGCCAGAGCTCCGGGTCCTCGCCCGGCACGCGCTCGACCAGGCCGTCGACCAGGAGCCCCGCCAGGCACCGCTCGCGCTGGGCGTCGTCCGGCCACACCGCCGCGACGGCCTCGGCCGGGGCGGGCTCCAGCGCGTCGCGCAGCAGCGCCATGATCCGCCCGCGCACCTGCCGGTCCGTGCCGGCCCACGCCTGCGTCCGGCGCCGGTGCGCGTGCTCGTCGCCGGGCGCGCCGGCCAGCCGCCACGCGCACCGGTCCGCCACCGGGCACGACCCGCACCGCGGCGACCGGGCGGTGCACACCAGCGCGCCGAGCTCCATCGACGCCGCCGCCCATCGCGCCGCGCCGGCGTCGTCGGCCGGCACGAAGGCCTGCGCGAGCCGCCGCTCGCCGACCGTCAGCGCGGGGGCGGGCAGCGCGGCGCCCGCCGCGACCCGGGCCAGCACCCGGCGCACGTTGGTGTCGAGCACGACCGAGCGCAGCCCGAACGCGAAGGCCCGGACCGCCGCCGCCGTGTACTCCCCGATCCCGGGCAGCGCCAGCAGCGCGTCGGCGTCCGACGGCACCACGCCGCCGTGCCGCTCGACGACGGCCCGCGCGCACTCCTGCAGCCGCAGCGCCCGGCGCGGGTAGCCGAGGCGGTCCCAGGCGCGCAGCACGTCGGCGGGGCTGGCCGCGGCGAGGTCGGCGGGCTCGGGCCACCGCGCGAGCCAGGCGCGCCAGGCCGGCTCGACCCGGACGACCGGGGTCTGCTGGAGCATCACCTCGCTGACCAGCACGCCCCAGGGCGTCCGGTCCGGGTGCCGCCACGGCAGGTCGCGGGCGTGCGCGTCGAACCAGGCGACGACGTCGGCCCGCACGCCGTCGACGACCGCCGGGTCCGCGGGTCGCGCGCCCGCGGGCGCCGGGTCCGCGGCCGACGCGTCGACGGGGGAGGGAGGCACGCCGCACATCCTCACCCGGCCCCGGCGTGCCCGCCGAATCGGTACGGCCCACGCGCGCCGGATCGCGCGGCCTACGCCTTCCGGCCCGACCCACGCGGATCCCCGAAGGGCGCGCCGGAAGGCGTAGGCGAGGGGCGCGCCGGAAGGCGTGGGCGACGCCGGCCCGGCGCCCGTCCGCGGAGGGCAGCGGCCGAGCCTCCGGGAGCGCCGCACGCCCCGTCCGTCCCGCGTGTCCGCGGGGCGGTCACCCGGGGCGGGGCGGCGCCGGGTTAGCGTGGGCGGCAGTTCGAGCGGGAGGACCGGGACATGGGCGTGCTGCGGCCGGAGGGCTCGCTGCCCGCGCGCGTGTACTGGGTCCGGCGCGCGGTGGTCCTCCTCGTGCTCGTGCTGGTGGTGGTGCTCGCGTTCCTCGGGGTGCGGGCGCTGCTCGGCGGCGGGGGCGACGACGACGCGGCCACGCCGGCCGGGGGCTCGACGCAGCAGGAGCCGACGTCGGAGGAGACGACCGAGGGCACCCCGGTGTGCGAGCCCGGAGCCGTCGGGCTGGAGCTCGCGGCGGACGCGACCACCTACGCCGCCGGCGTGCTGCCGACCTTCACCATCCGGATCACCAACACCGGCGACGTGGACTGCCTGCTCGACGCGGGCGACGCCCAGCGCCAGGTGCTCATCACCTCGGGCAGCGACCGGATCTGGGCGAGCACCGACTGCGCCACGGGCGAGACCCTGCAGCTGCTGCTGGCGCCCGGCCAGGTCGACGAGCGCCAGGTCCAGTGGGACCGCACCCGGTCGGTCGAGGGCTGCGCCCCGGACCAGCCGGCCGCGCAGCCGGGGACCTACCAGGCCGTGCTCGCGCTCGGCGGGGTCAGCACCGCGCCGGTGGTGTTCGGGCTGGAGTGACCCGCGGGGCGACGCCCCGGCTCAGACGTAGCGCTCGAGGATGCTCGACTCCGCGAGCCGGGACAGCCCCTCGCGCACCGCGCGGGCGCGCTGCTCGCCGACGCCGTCCACCGCCATGAGGTCGTCGATGTTCGCCGCCAGGAGCTTCTGCAGCCCGCTGAAGTGGCCGACCAGCCGGTCGACGATCGCGGCGGGCAGGCGGGGGACCTTGGACAGCAGCCGGTAGCCGCGCGGGCCGGTGGCGGCGTCCAGCATCTCCACGCCCGAGGGCAGGCCGAGCTCCCGGGCGATGAGCGCGAGGTCCAGCAGCTCGGTCGAGTCGAGCGCGGCGAGCGAGGCGGCGATGGCCTCCCCGTCGCGGCGGGCCGAGTCGAGGTAGTCGCGGATGACCAGCTCGCTGTCCGAGCCGATGCCGCCCGTGAGCTCGTCCAGCTGGAGCGAGAGCAGGCGGCCGTCGGTGCCGAGCTCCACGACGTAGCCGGCGATCTCCACGGAGATGCGGCGCACCATCTCCTGCCGCTGCACGACGACGCACACGTCGCGGACGGTGACCAGGTCCTCGATCTCCAGCGCGGACAGCGTGCCGCTGACCTCGTCGAGCCGGGCCTTGTACCGCTCGAGCGTCGCGAGCGCCTGGTTGGCGCGGGACATGATCGCGTCGGCGTTCTCCAGCACGTGCCGCTGCTCGCCGACGTAGAGGGCGATGATCCGCATGGAGGCGGACACCGAG
The DNA here is from genome assembly GCF_022346185.1 of Cellulomonas sp. ACRRI. GTDB lineage: Bacteria > Actinomycetota > Actinomycetes > Actinomycetales > Cellulomonadaceae > Cellulomonas. The sequence goes on from NZ_JAKRMS010000038.1 coordinate 3,106, forward strand.
ATCACGGGCAGGCCGGTCTGCTTGGCGACGCGCTCGGCCGTGCGGTGCCGGGTGCCGGACTCGGACGTCGAGATGGTCGGGTCCGGGAGGAGCTGCACGGCGGCGCGCAGGATCCGGCGGGAGCCGGGGTCCATGACGATCGCGCCGTCCATCTTGGCGAGCTCCCGCAGCCGGGTGGCGGAGAACTCGACGTCGAGCTCGAAGCCGCCGGAGCAGATGCTCTCGACCGTGGCGTCGTGCCCGAGCACGATGAGCGCGCCGGTGCGGCCGCGCAGGATGCGCTCCAGGCCGTCGCGCAGCTCGGTGCCGGGCGCGACCGCGGCGAGCGTGTGCCGCAGCAGGTCGTCGGGCGGCGTGGTGGTGGGCACGGCGCGATCCTACGGGCCGCCGGTGACGGACCGCGTGCGGTGCGCGCCGCGTGGACGTTGCGATGCGGTCACGGTGCGCGCGCCGCGGGTGTCGGTGGCGCCGGTTAGCGTGACGGCCGTGTCGACCACCACCTCCTCCCGGACCGCCCGGCCCGCGTTCCGCTGCACCGAGTGCGGCTGGACGACGTCCAAGTGGGTGGGCCGGTGCGGCGAGTGCCAGACCTGGGGCTCGGTGTCCGAGGACACCGGCCCGGGCGGGGCGGCGCCGCGCACGGCGGTCATGGTGCCCCTGCGCGGGGCGGCTCGGCCGATCGCGGAGATCGACGTCGAGGCGGCGCGGGCCCTGCCGACCGGCGTGGGCGAGCTCGACCGCGTCCTGGGCGGCGGGCTGGTCCCCGGCGCGGTGGTGCTGCTCGCGGGCGAGCCCGGCGTCGGCAAGTCGACGCTGCTGCTCGACGTCGCCAGCCGCGCCGCGACCGGCGGGCGGACGGTCCTCTACGTGACGGGGGAGGAGTCGGCCGGCCAGGTGCGGCTGCGCGCCGAGCGGATCGGGGCGCTCGCGGACACCCTGCTGCTCACGGCCGAGACCGACCTCGGCACGATCCTCGGCCACCTCGCGCAGACCGAGCCCGACCTGCTCGTGCTCGACTCGGTGCAGACGGTGGCGTCGTCGGCCGTCGAGGGCTCGCCGGGCGGCGTGGCCCAGGTGCGCGAGGTCGCCGCCGCGCTCATCTCGGCCGCGAAGGAGCGCGCGCTGCCGGTGCTGCTCGTCGGGCACGTCACTAAGGACGGGTCGGTCGCGGGACCGCGCACGCTGGAGCACCTCGTCGACGTGGTGTGCCAGTTCGAGGGCGACCGGCACTCGCGGCTGCGGCTGCTGCGCGCGACCAAGAACCGGTTCGGCCCGACCGACGAGGTCGGCTGCTTCGACCTCACCGAGACCGGCATCGTCGGCCTGGCGGACCCGTCCGGGCTGTTCGTGTCGCACGAGCGGCACCACGTGCCGGGCACCTGCGTCACGGTGACCCTGGAGGGCCGCCGGCCGCTCGCGACCGAGGTGCAGGCGCTGGTGGCGCCCTCGATGCTGAGCAACCCGCGCCGCACCACCAGCGGGGTCGACGGGAGCCGGCTGGCGATGGTGCTCGCGGTGCTGCAGCGGCGGGCGGGCCTGAAGGTCGGCGACCAGGACGTGTACGTGTCGACCGTCGGCGGCGCCCGCGTCGTCGAGCCCGCCGCGGACCTCGCGCTCGCGCTGGCGACGGTCAGCAGCCGGGAGAACGTGGCGCTCCCGCCGCGGCTGGTCGCGATCGGCGAGGTCGGGCTGGCGGGGGAGATCCGCCCCGTGACCGGCACCGCGCGCCGGCTGGCCGAGGCGGCGCGGCTCGGGTTCACGCACGCGGTGGTCCCCGCGGGGTCGCTCGAGAAGGGCCAGGCGCCCGAGGGGATGCGGGTGGCGCAGGCCGCCGACCTCGGCGAGGCGGTGCGGCTGACCCGCGCGGACGCGGTGCGGGTCCCGGCGCGCCCGGAGGGCTGAGGCGCCCCACCGCCGCCCCACCGCCGCCGCGCCGGCGCGGGTCCCGGCGGGCCGGGCGCGGGCCCCGGCGGCGAGCCGGGCGCCCCTTGCGCCTCGGCTGAACACGCGTTTAGTCTGCTGAACGTGCGTTCAGCAGCGACCGACGACGACCTCACCGCCCGCGCCCGGATCCGCGACGCGGCCCTGCTGCGGTTCGCCCGCGACGGGTTCGGCGCCGGCCTGCGTGCGGTCGCCGCCGACGCCGGGGTCAGCCCCGCGCTGGTCATCCACCACTTCGGGTCCAAGGACGGCCTGCGGGCCGCCTGCGACGCGTACGTCCTGGACCGCATCCGCGCCCAGAAGGAGGCGTCGCTGACCACCGAGACCCCGCGGGAGTCGATGGCGCACCTGTCCGACCTCACCCAGTACGGCCCGGTGTTCGGCTACGTCGTGCGCAGCCTGGCCGCCGGCGGGGAGCTCGCGTCCCGGTTCGTCGACGACATGGTCGCGGCGACCGAGGACTACCTGGCGCTCGGCGTCGCCGCGGGCACCGTGAGCCCGTCGGTCGACCCGGCGGGGCGGGCCCGGTACCTGGTCGCCCAGAGCGTGGGCCTGCTGCAGCTCGCGCTCATCGACGCCGAGGCGGGTCGCGCGCCGTCGCCGACCCTGGACCCGGTCGCGGCGTTCACCGCGCTGTCCCGCTGGGCGGTCGTCCCGGCGCTGGAGATGCTGACCGAGCCGCTGCTCACCGACCACGGGCTGCTGACGGCGGCGATCGAGGAGCTCGCCCGGGAGGAACCATGACCACCACCGACGCCGTCGCCGTCCGCGGCCTGGTGAAGACGTTCGGCCGCCGCCGGGCGCTCGACGGGCTCGACCTGTCCGTGCGCGCGGGGGAGGTGCACGGCTTCCTCGGCCCGAACGGCGCGGGCAAGTCGACCACCATCCGGGTGCTGCTCGGCATGCTCCGCGCCGACGCGGGCGAGGCCCGGGTGCTGGGCGCCGACCCGTGGCGGGACGCGGTCGCCCTGCACCACCACCTCGCCTACGTGCCGGGGGAGGTGGACCTGTGGCCGAACCTGACCGGCGGCGAGGCGATCGACCTGCTCGGCCGGCTGCGCGGCGGGCTCGACCCGCGGCGGCGCGCCGACCTCGTCGAGCGGTTCGAGCTGGACCCGACCGTGCGGGTGCGGGCGTACTCGAAGGGGAACCGGCAGAAGGTGGCGCTGGTCGCCGCGCTGGCGGCCGACGTCCCGCTGCTCGTGCTGGACGAGCCGACCAGCGGGCTGGACCCGCTGATGGAGGTTGAGTTCCAGCGCTGCATCCGCGAGGCCGCCGGGCAGGGGCGCACGGTGCTGCTGTCGAGCCACATCCTCGCGGAGGTCGAGGCGCTCTGCGAGCGGGTCACGATCATCCGCGCGGGCCGCGCGGTGCGGTCGGGGACCCTCGACGAGCTCCGCGGGCTGACCCGCACCGCCGTCGTCGTGTCCCTGCGGGACGCCGACGCCGCGCTCGCCGCGCTGCGCGACGCGCCCGGGGTGCACGAGCCGGCCCTGACCGACGGGCACCTGCGCCTCGACGTCGACGCCGAGGCGCTCGACGACCTGCTGGCGCTGCTGCCCCGGTTCGGGGTCCGGGGCGTGACGGCGCACCCGCCGACGCTCGAGGACCTGTTCCTGCGCGAGTACGGCGACGCCGTCGGGAGCCCCCGGTGACCGCCGTCGCGGTGCCGGCCGCCCGCCCCGCCCCGTCGGCGGCCCGCCGCGCGACCGACCGCTGGGCCGGCACCGGGGCGCTGGTGCGGGTCGCCCTGCGGGTCGAGCGGGCGCGGCTCGGCGTGTGGCTGGTGGCCGTCGCCGGGCTGACCGCGGTGTCGGCCGCCTCGGAGGCCGACCTGTTCCCGACACCCGAGTCCCGGGCGGCCCGCGCCGAGCTCATGCGGTCGCCGGCGGCGGTCGCGCTGGGCGGCCCGGGCTACGGGCTGGACGACTACACGATCGGCGCCATGGTGGCGAACGAGCTCGGCGCCTGGGTGGCGCTGGCGCTCGCGGTGCTGTCGGTGCTGCTGGTCGTCCGGCACCTGCGCGGGGCGGAGGAGTCGGGGCTGCTGGAGGCGGTCCGCTCGACGCCGGTCGGCCGGGACGCCCCGGTGCTCGCGGCGGTCGTCGTCGTGACGCTCGCGGACCTGGCGATCGGGCTCGCGCTCGCGGCGGCGCTCGTCGGCACGGGGCTGCCCGCGGCCGGCGCGCTCGCGTTCGGGCTCGGCTGCGCCCTGGTCGGGCTGACCTCCGGCGCGACGGCTGCCGTCGCCGCGCAGCTCGTGCGGCACGCCCGCACCGCGTCGATGCTCGGGCTCGCGGCGATCGGGGTCGGGTTCGTGCTGCGGGCGGCCGGCGACGTCCGCGCCCCGGAGAGCGGCAGCGTCCTGAGCTGGCTGTCGCCGTTCGGCTGGTCGCAGGCCACCCGCGCGTGGGTCGACGAGCGGTGGTGGCCGCTCGCGCTGCCCGTGCTCGCGTCGGCCGCCGCGTTCGGGCTCGCCGCGCTGCTGGCGGAGCGCCGTGACCTCGGTGACGGCCTGCTGCCCGAGCGCGCCGGGCGCGCGTACGCCTCACCGCGCCTGACCGGGGTCGCGGCGGTGACCCTGCGCCGGCTCGGCGGGGCGCTCGCCGGCTGGGCCCTCGGCGTCGTGGCGATCTGCGCCCTGGTCGGCGTGCTGGCCCGGGAGGTCGTGCAGTTCATCGAGGACGAGCCCGCGCTCGCCGCGTTCTTCCCGGAGGGCTCCGGGGGCGCCGGGGAGGCGGCGCTGTCCCGGTACCTGCTGGTCGCGGTCGCGCTGGCCGCAGCGGCGGGGGTGCAGGGCGTGGGCGCGGTCCGCGCGGAGGAGGCGGCGGGGCGCGCGGCGCACGTGCTCGCGGGCCCGGTCGGCCGGGTGCGGTGGCTGGGCGCCCAGCTCGCGGTGGCCCTCGGCGCCGCGGCCGGCATGGTGCTGCTCGGGGGGCTGGTCATGGGCGTCATCGCGGCGAGCACGCTCGACGACCCGGCTCTGGTCGGCCGGGTCGTCGGCGCGGCGCTCGCGCAGCTGCCGGCCCTGGGGGCCGTGACCGGCGTCGCGGTCCTGGTGCTCGGGGCCGCCCCGCGCGCGTTCGGGCTCGCCTGGGCGTACCTCGGCTACGTGGCGCTGACCGCGATGCTCGCCGGGGTGCTGCCCGACGGCAGCGACGTCGCGTCCCCGCTCCGGTACACGCCCGCGATGCCCGCGGAGCCGATGGACTGGCCCGCGGCGGGGGTCCCGGCGGCGCTCGCGGTGGTCCTGGTGGCCGGCGGCGTCCTGGCGTTCCGCCGACGCGACCTGCTCGCCTGACCGCGCCGGTCCGCCGGGACCCGGCGCCCGGCCGCTAGGCTGCCGCGGGACCTCTGGGCCGGTCCGCGGCAGCGCGGCCCGACCCGACCGGAAGGCTTGCAGGGAGTGCGTGCATGAGTGAGACCGACGGGCGCGTCGCGCGCCGGGAGACCGGCACGCCGGCGACGGGGGTCGGCCGGTTCGGCGACGACCGGCCGAGGTGGCCGAGCCTGAGCGGCGACGACGCGGTCGGGGCGGGCGCCGGTGCGGCCGGCGCCGGCGCTGCGGACCCGGTGGCGCCCGCCGGACCTGCGGACCCGGCGGCTCCCGCCGGCGCGTGGGCGCCCGCCGACCCGACGCCCGCCGACGCCCCCGCGGCCCCCGCCGCCGGCTGGGCACCCGCCGGCACGCCCGCGGGCGCTGCCGACCCGGTCCCCGGCGTCCCGGCTACTCCCGTCCCGGACCCCGCTGCGCCGCCCAGCCGGCGCAGCCGCCGGTTCGCCGCGGCCGACGAGTCCGCCCCGGCCGGGCCCGTCGACCCCGCCGAGCGCACGGCGGCCCTGGCCCGGGCGGACGCGGCGCTCCAGGTCGGCGAGGAGCAGGCGCGCACCGCGGCCCTGGCCCGGGCGGACGCCGCCCTGCAGGCCGCGGGCGGCCCCGCCACCACGGACCCGGGCGACGAGCGTCAGGACGCCGCCGCCGAGCCGGCGCGCGGCCGGAACCGGTGGGTGCTGGTCGGCGCCGTGGTCGCCGCGGTGCTGGTCCTGGGGGGCGGGGGCGCGGCCTGGTTCCTCACCCGTGACTCCGGCGGCGCGACCGCGGCCGCGCCGGACGTGGTGCTGCCGTCGCCGACCAGCGCCGTCGCGCCGGCCGCCCGCCCGGCCACCACGGCCTTCGCGGCTGCGCTGCCGACGACCCTGCTGCAGTACGCGCTCGCGTCCTCCGTCGACGACGAGGCCTGGCTCGCGCAGAACGCCGTCGAGGCGTACGCCGAGACCTACACGGACGGCGCCGAGGGCACGGTCTCCGTGCAGGCCGGCCAGTGGGAGACCCCCGAGCAGGCCGCCGCGGTGCTCGCCGCGATCGCCGGGGCGCCCGCGACGGCCGAGCCCGCGACGACCGAGCCCGCGACGACCGAGCCCGCGGCCGACGGCGCGGCGGGCGACGCCTCCGCCGACCCGGCCGCCGGCGGCGGCGGCCCGACGGTGCTGCTCCAGGACGAGGTCCTGGTCGACGGCGCCCCGGTCGGCACCGTCACCGTCGTGGACCAGGGGGACGGCACCGGCGTGGCCGCGTGGAGCAACGGCACCACGGTGTTCGTCGTGCACGGCCCGGCCGCCGACATCCGCAACCTGTACGCCGCCTACCCCCTCTGACCCGCCTGCCCCCGCGGGCCCGCGCGCCGGGGGCGTGCGCGGGCGCGCCGGCGCGGCGTGGGGTAGACCGGTGCGCGACGGCGCGACCGCTCGCGCCCGCCGCGCCCTGCGGAGCGCGCTCCACGGCGCCGCGCCCCGGCCGGCGCCGCCCGACCGAGGAGGACCATGGCACGCATCGGCACCACCGACCTGGACGTCCTGCCGCTGAACCTGGGCGGCAACGTGTTCGGCTGGACCGCGGACGAGCAGGCCTCGTTCGCCGTCCTGGACGCGTTCGTCGAGGGTGGGGGCAGCTTCGTCGACACCGCGGACGTCTACTCCGAGTGGGGTCCCGGCCACGAGGGCGGGGAGTCCGAGGCGACCATCGGGCGCTGGATCGCCGCGCGCGGCAACCGCGCCGACGTCGTGATCGCGACCAAGGTCGGCAAGCTCAGCACGCGCCGCGGCACGTCCCGCGCCGTGGTCCGGGCGGCGATCGACGACTCGCTGAAGCGGCTCGGCACGGACTACGTCGACCTCTACTACGCCCACGAGGACGACCGCGAGACCCCCCTCGAGGAGACGGTCGCCGCGCTCGGGGAGGTCGTGGCCGACGGCAAGGCCCGGTACGTCGCGGCCTCGAACTTCACGCCCGAGCGGCTGGCCGAGGCGCTGCGGATCGCCGACGAGCTCGGGGTCGCCCGGTTCGTCGCCCTCCAGCCGCACTACAACCTGGTGCACCGCGGCGAGTACGAGGGCCCGCTCCAGGAGCTCGCCGTGCGCGAGGGCCTCGGCGTGCTGCCGTACTCCTCGCTCGCCAGCGGCTTCCTCACGGGCAAGTACCGCGACGGCTCGCCGGCCGTGGACAGCCCCCGCGCCGGGTCGGCCGGGCGGTACCTGGACGACCGCGGCCGTCGCGTGCTCGCCGCGCTCGACGCGGTCGCCGCCGCGCACGGCACCAGCGTGACCGCCGTCGCCCTGGCGTGGTTGCGCGTGCAGCCCGGCGTCGTCGCGCCGATCGCCAGCGCCCGCTCCGTCGAGCAGCTGCCCGACCTGCTGGCGGGCGCCCGCCTGGACCTGGCGGACGACGAGGTCACCGCGCTGTCGGACGCCGCCGCCTGACCCGGGGCGCCCGGCGGCGGGCGGGTCAGCCCTCCGCCGGCGCCCCCGGGGCCGCGACCGCCGGCACCCCCGCGGCCCCGGCGGCCGGCAGCCGGACCGTGAACGTCGTCGACCCGGGCGTCCCGTCGACCTCGATCGCGCCGCCGTGCGCCGCGACCACCGCGTGCACGATCGCCAGGCCGAGGCCCGTCGACCCCGCGGCCCGGTTCCGCGACGCGTCCCCGCGGGCGAACCGCTCGAACAGGCGGGAGCGCAGCGGCTCGGCGATGCCGGGGCCGTCGTCCCGGACCCGCAGGAGCACCCGGTCGCCCTCCCGCGCGACGGCGACCACCACCGTCGTGCCGGCAGGCGTGTGCACCCGGGCGTTCGACAGCAGGTTGACCAGGACCTGCCGGAGCCGGTGCTCGTCGCCGACCACCAGCGCGGCGGGCGGCCCCTCGTCGTCCGCCTCGTCGCCGGCGCCCTCCAGGGCCCGGAGGTCGAGCCGCCACGCGTGGTCCGGCCCCGCCACGTGGGCGTCGGCCACGGCGTCCACGGCCAGCGCGGCCAGGTCGACCTCCGCCAGGTCGAGGTCGCGTCCCGCGTCGAGCCGGGCCAGCAGCAGCATGTCCTCCACCAGCGACGTCATGCGGCGCGCCTCGGACTCCACGCGGCCCATCGCGCGCACGACGTCGTCGGGCAGGTCCCCCGGCAGCCGCTGCACCAGCTCCGCGTAGCCGCGGATGGAGGCCAGGGGCGTGCGGAGCTCGTGGGACGCGTCCGCGACGAACCGCCGCACCTGCGTCTCCGACTCGTGCCGGGCGGTGAGCGCCGACTCGACGTGGCCCAGCATCCGGTTGAGCGCGGAGCCCACCTGCCCGACCTCGGTGGCCGGGTCGGTGTCCTCGTCCGGGACGCGCTCGCGGATGTCGACCTCGCCGCGGGCGAGCGGCATCTCGGACACCCGGGTGGCCGTCGCGGCCACCCGCTCCAGCGGTCGCAGCTCACGGCGGACCAGCACGGTGGCGAGCGCCGCGGCGACCAGCAGGCCCAGCACGGCGACGACGACCTCGACCACGAGGTACTCGTCGACGGTCGCGGTCACCCCGGCCAGGGGGATCGCCGTCACCGAGGTGCTGCCGTTGTCCGACTCCACCGCGATCACGCGGTACGTGCCGAGGTCGGGCAGGTCGAGGGTGCTCGGCTCGCCGTCGGGCGTCACGGCGAGCAGCGCGTCGAGCTGCGCGTCGGTCAGCCCCTGCACGTCGCCGGACGCGTCCAGGTAGCCCGCCACCGGGGTGCCGTCGGGGGTCTCGAACACGCTCACGGTGCCGACGTCCTGGCCGGGCAGGCCGAACGCGGGCGGGATGCTGCCGCCGGACTGCCCCTCGTCGCCGGTGCCGTCCTGCGACCCGTCGTCCGCCCCCGACCCGGCCCCCGACCCCGACGTCGGCGCCGCCGAGGGCGCCGGCCCCGGCGCCGCACCGCGGTCCAGCCGGTCGGGCGCCGCCGCCGCCCGCTGGCTCGCCTCCCGCAGCCGGTCGTCGATCTGCGTCTGGAGCGAGCTGCGCAGCGCGAGCGACGACACCAGCCCCATCACCGCCGCGACCGTCGCGAGCAGCGCCACGACCACCGCCACCAGCCTCCGGCGCAGCGTCCACCGGGCCCGCGGGCGGCCGGCTCTCACGCGGCGGGCTTGAGCACGTACCCGACGCCGCGCAGGGTGTGCAGCATCGGCTCGCGGCCCTTGTCGATCTTGCGGCGCAGGTAGGACACGTAGAGCTCGACGATGTTGGCCTGGCCGCCGAAGTCGTACTGCCAGACGCGGTCGAGGATCTGCGCCTTCGACAGCACCCGCTTCGGGTTGCGCATGAAGTAGCGCAGCAGCTCGAACTCGGTGGCGGTCAGGCGGATGTCCTCGCCGCCGCGGCTGACCTCGTGGGAGTCCTCGTCCATCCGCAGGTCGCCGACGACGAGCACGGCCTCCTCGCGCTCGGACACCGCGCCGGCGCGGCGCAGCAGGGCGCGCAGCCGGGCGACGACCTCCTCCAGGCTGAACGGCTTGGTGACGTAGTCGTCGCCGCCCGCGGTGAGGCCGGCGATCCGGTCCTCGACGGCGTCCTTGGCGGTGAGGAACAGCACGGGCACGTGCGGGTGGGTGGCGCGGATGCGGCGCAGCACCTCCAGGCCGGACAGGTCGGGGAGCATGACGTCGAGCAGGATGACGTCGGGCTCGAGGGACCGGGCCTGCTTGATGGCGGCCTGGCCGGTGAGGGCGTGCTCGACCTGCCAGCCCTCGTAGCGCAGGGCGGTGGAGAGCAGCTCGGCGAGGGTGGCCTCGTCGTCGACGACGAGTGCCCGCACCGGCTGGCCGTCCGGTCGGGTGAGGGCGTCGCGCTGGAGCGTGGAGGTGGTCATGCCACGAGCATGGGTCCGGCACCTGGGCCGCCCCTGACGCGCTCCTGTGCGTTCCCTGTGCGCCGGTCGCGACGCCGTCACGGGCGTTCGAGGGCCCCGAGCACCGTCTCGTCGGCGGACAGGACGGTGAGCGTGTCGCCGTCCACGGTGGCGTGGTGCGCCTGCGCCAGCCAGGCGTCGACGTCGACGCACGCCTTCCGCGTGCTGGCCATCTCCCCGAACACGAACGCGCGATCGACGACGGAACCCCGACCGGTGAGGCTGTTGCAGCCGTCGTTCCCGCTGAACGTCCCGTCGCCCTCGATGGTCAGCGAGGGGGCGGGCGGGTCCGGCTCGCCCCACGGGCCGACGAACGCCGAGGTCACGGTGGTGGGGGACGCGGTGGCGTCGCTCCCGCTCACGGTTCCGCAGCCGGCGACCAGCACCGCGAATCCGGCTGCTGCCGCTGCGTGCCGCGTCCTGGTCCGCACCGATCTCCTCATCTCGACCTCCTCGATCGCGTCGTGGGCATCACACGCGCCGTCGTCCGCGGGCGGACCGACGGGGGTCACGTGGCCCACCCGCGGCAGCGGCTGCACGTGGGTTCGAGCACCTGCATCACCGCCCAGCGGTCCTCGGTCGGGTCGACGAGCACCTCGAGGTCGACCCACTGCACGGCCGGGACGCAGCCACGGGCCCGGCACACGACCGCGCGGGCGAGGAGCCCGACTCCGGGCAGCCCGCGCGGCAGCACGTCCCGGACCTGACCGACGTCGGCGCTCACGACGCCGCACGCGTCGCGTCGTCGCGCGCCGGGGCGGCCCCGACCGCGTCCCGGCGTGCGGCGGCCGGGTTCTCAGCGAGATGCTCTCGATCCGCCATCCGTGTCTCCCGAGGAGGTGGCCGCGGCGCCGCTCGCCGCGGCATCGCCGGACCAGCATCCGCACCGACTCGGGCATTGAGTAGTCGATGAGTGGTAGGACCTCGGTCCTGAGTGGCGCGCGCTGGTGCGGCCTGAGTGGCCCGGGCCCCGGGTGCCGTCGCGACGACCGCCGGCTAGACGTGCTCCCGGCGCAGCTGCTGCCGCGAGCGGAGCCCGAGCTTGTGCAGCGCCCGGCTCATGTGGTTCTCGACGGTCCGGGTGGACAGGTCGAGGATCCCGGCGATCTCCCGGTTGGCCAGGCCCTCGAGGGCGAGAGCGGTGATCTCGCGCTCGCGCACGGAGAGCGCCCCTCCGGTCCGCGCACCGCCGGCGGGGTGCGCGGGGGCCTGGGCGGTGGCGCCCGCCGTACCGGGAGGCCCGACGAGGTGGCGGGCGATCCGCGGATCGGCGCGTGCCGCGGCCACCGCCACCGCGGCGTGGTCCCCGTCCGCGACCGCCAGGTGCAGGTCGAGGTACGGGTCCAGCAGCGGCAGCACGGTCCCGGTACGCGCGGCCCGCACCGCGGCCGCCTGCTCGTCGGTCAGCGGACCGGGAGCAGCGGCCCACGTGACGAGCGCGGGCAGCCGGAGCCCCGCCTCCGCGTAGGCCGCCCCCGCCCGCCACGCGAGCTCCGCGGCGACGGCGCGGTCCTGCGTCGCCGCGGCGAGCGCGACCTCGCCGACCACGCCCATGGACCGGACCAGCGGGCGGTACGCGTTCGGCGTGCGCTCGAGCTCGTGCAGCAGCGCCCGTGCGAGCTCGAGGTGCCCGGAACTGACCTGGAGCACCGTGCCCAGGGCCAGACCCCGACGGTAGTAGGTGCGTTCGAGGGGACCCGCGGGCCCCAGGTGCAGCGCGGTGCTCAGCACGCGCCAGGCGTCGCCGGGGGCGCCCGAGACGCAGAGCACCTCGGCCAGAACCGTCGCGTGCACCCGGATCCCGAACACGTCCGCGGCGTCGTAGGCCGCGCCGAGCAGGTGGCGCCCGTCGTCGAGCGCCTCGTCCAGCCGACCGAGCAGGCACAGGGACTCGCCGCGCAGTGCTGCCCGGTAGTGCCGCATCTCATCGCGCGGCGTGTCCGGCCAGTTCTCCGCGCGGTCCAGCACGCGCAGCGCGAGGTCCGGCCGCCCCACCTCGAGCAGCGCGGCGGTGCGCAGCAGCTCCGGCCCGCCCCGGAAGGCGGCGGCGGGAACGGGCAGCGGCCCGCTGTCGGCGACGCGCTCCGCAGGCTCTCCGTCCCGGATCGACGCCACCAGCCGGTCCTTGAGGCCCTCGAGCTCCCCCAGCGACCCGACCGGCCGACCCCCGGCCTCGGACTCCGCCGCACCGGACCCGGTCGCCCGGTCCCACGCGGACCACCGGATGCGGTAGTACTCGAAGGCCACCACGTCGTCGTCCGCGTCGTCCGGACGGCGCAGGGTCTGACGGAACACCGAGGCGACCACCTCTCGGGCGGGCCGGCGCACCAGGTGCGCGAGGTAGGCGTTCGCGTTCGCCACGCCCGGGTCCGCGGCCCAGGCAGCCCCCGCGGCGGTCTCGGCCGACGCGGCACGCTCGTGCACCGCCGCGACGGTCTCCGCTCGCCAGCGCCGGAAGCCGGCGTCCTCCTGGGACTCCCTCGTCAGCAGCTGGGCGAGCGCCGGACGCGGTGCCTCCGGGGTGGCGACGACCTCGCCCCGCGCGGCGGCCTGAGCCGTCGCGAGCAGCCGACGTCGTCGAGGCCCCGAGACCCGCTCCCGCAGCGCGCGGGCGAGCGCGGGCGGGGCCACGACGAGCAGGGACGCGGCACCGCCGCTCCCGCCGTCCACGAGTCGGCCCTGCTCCGCGAGGTCGTCGAGCAGGGCCGGGTCGACGAACCGGGCCGCCGCCTCCGGCGAGACCGGCCCGATCAGCGCCAGCTGCTCGAGCGCGCGCAGCTGCTCGTCGTCCATCAGCCCCAGCAGGAGGCCGGCGACCGCGTCCGCGGGGACGTCACGGAGACGGCCGTCGTCGACCTGGCGTCCCTGGTCGGCGCGGAGCGCCCCGCTCGCCCGCGCCGAGGAGAGCAGCGCGAGGGCCACGCCGGGGTTCCCTCCGGACTGGGCCAGCAACCCGCTGACGAGCCCTGCGTCCGGCGGCCCGCCCAGGGTCTCCGCCACCAGCGCGGCGATCTCGGGCAACCCGAAGGCCGGGACCCAGAGCTCGGCGGGCGACCGCACCGCGAACAGCTGCCGTGGTCCCTCGAGCGGGGCCCGCAGCAGGTCGGCCGTCGTGGTGGCGACGAACCGGCACCCGGTCCGTCCGAGCGCACGCCGGACCACGCGCAGACTGGCCGGGTCGATCCGGTCGAGGTCGTCGACCAGCAGGACGCTGCGGGGGGCCGCGAGCTCACCCGCGAGCCAGGTGGCGACGGAGTCCTCGTCCCTCGCCCGGGTGGGCGCCGAGGGGTGGTCCAGCAGGGCGGCGAGCGGCCCGGAACCGCCGGCCCGCAGGAGCAGCCCCGGCAGACGCCTGCCGGAGACCTCCGTCCGGACGAGCTCGAGCAGGGTCGACTTGCCCATGCCGCGGTCGGCCCGGAGCAGCACGTCGCGCCCGGCGCCCAGCCAGCGTCCCACCCGGGTCACGACCTCGTCGCGAGAACGATCCAGCGTCATCCAGTCCACCTCCCCGCGGGTCCAGCGACCGCGCGTCCGACGACTCGGGCGCGCCCCCACCCCCCGACGACCGGCCGACCGCCGCGGCTCGACCCGCACGCGAACCGGCCCGGTGCGGGCGAGACGGTAGCAAGCCCACGTGACGGCGCGGCGCGGTCGGCCGACGCCGTCCCGACGCGCCGGGCTCGGCGGCGGGACACGCGCGCGTCACGACGCGGAGGTATCGTCCCGCCGCGCCGTGAGGACGGCGGGGGGGCGATCCCGCCGGCGGCGCGAGATCGGGGGTCCCGTGTCGATCGACGTGCAGGCCGGCGCAGCCGGTGCCCGAGTGCCCAGCGGCCCACGGGCACGGGCGGCGGCCCGGCTCCGGCCGGCGTCGCGACTGCCGCACGCCCGTCGGGTGCTCGCAGGGCTGGCGGGTGACTTCGGGCCGCACGACGAGAGGTCCAAGATGCGGCTGACGCAGTTCGCGTCGCGGTGCTGGGTGCCGGACGACGGTGCGTTCGCCGCCTCGCTCCGTTCGCGCGTCCTGCCCAGGTCGCTGGTCTTCTCCGGCACCCTCACCACCTCCGTGCACCGCTGGCCGGCACCGCCCGCGCAGCACGTGCACGTCGGGGTGGTGCTGCGCGGGGAGCTCGAGATCGCGACCGCCACCGCCAGCACGACCTACCGGCAGGGCGAGGTGTACGTCTTCCCGCGGTGGGGCTGGGTGCGTACCCGGGTCCGGGCCCACCTCGAGTACGTCCACGTCGCGGTCCCCGCGCGCGACCTGACGGAGCGGGCGATCGACATCTCGCCCGCGGCGCTGTCCGGGCCGGTCACGTCCGGGTTGGGCGACGTCCTCGCCGCCGTGGCCGTGACGAGCGTGGAGCCCGGGCCGCGGGACGCGGCGACCGATGCGGTCGTGGACCGGATCCTCGTCGTGCTGGTGCAGTCGCTCCTCGCCCACGGGCAGGACCAGCGGGCCTCCGCCTCCCTGATCGCGCTGCGCCGGCGCGCCGAGGCGCACATCGAGGCGCGGCACACCGACCCGGGGATGCGGCCCACGCTGCTCGCGTCCGAGCTCGGGGTGTCGCTCCGTCAGCTCCAGCGAGCCTTCACCGAGACCGGCTCGAGCGTGGCGTCGCGGCTCCGCGAGCGCCGGGCCGCCCACGCCATCGATCTGCTCGCCCTCGACTCCGCGGGTGCGGCATCCGTCGACCGGGTCGCCCGGATGGCGGGGTTCCCGAGCGCGTACGCGCTGCGGTCCGCGCTCCGGGCGGCGACCGGGAGCTCGCCCCGGTCGCTGCGTGAGCTGAGGCTCCGGGACGGGTGACGCCCGCGCGGCCGGGGGCAAGGGTTCGCGCCACGTCGTTCGTGGATCCCGCGCCACCGGGTCGACGCCGCGCTGCCCGGACGGCGATGCTGCAGCGCCGAGCGGCCGGCCCGCGTCGGTGGTCCCGACCCGGCCGCCGGGTACGACGGAGGGGTGTGACGTGAGGACGGTCGGACGCGAGATCGAGCAGCAGGTCTCCACAGGCTCCCTCCCGGGGTGGGACCGGGTCCACGAGCTCGCCGAAGCGGGGTACGCGCGCTACCGGGACGATGACGAGGGCACGGTCGCGGACTACATCCCGGTGCTGGGTGCGGCGGACCCCGCGCTGTTCGGGGTGTGTGTCGTCGAGACGTCCGGCGCCCGGCACGCGGTCGGCGACACCGAGGTCGCGTTCTCGGTCCAGTCCATCTCGAAGGCGTTCGTCTACGCGCTCGTCTGCGAAGAGCTCGGTCACGAGGCCGTGCGGGACCGCGTCGGGGTGAACAACACGGGACTGCCCTTCGACTCGGTCATCGCGGTGGAGCTCAACGAGGGGCACCCCATGAGCCCGATGGTCAACGCGGGGGCCCTCGCCACGACGGCTCTGGTGCCGGCGGACTCCTCCGCCGAGCGGTGGGAACGCATCCGCACCGGGCTGTCCCGGTTCGCCGGGCGCCAGCTCACGCTCGACGGCGAGGTCTACCGGTCGGAATCGGCGACGAACACCCGGAACCGGGCGATCGCGCGGCTCCTGGAGAGCTACGGCCGCATCGAGCACGACCCGCTGGAGGTCGTCGACGTGTACACCCGGCAGTGCGCCTTGCGGGTCACGACCGAAGACCTCGGCGTCATGGGGGCCACCCTGGCCGACGGTGGTGTCAACCCGGTCACCGGTGAGCGAGTGGTGTCCCCCGATGTCTGCCGGGACACCCTGGCCGTGCTCGCCTCGACGGGGATGTACGAGCGCTCGGGCGAGTGGCTCTTCGAGATCGGGCTCCCGGCCAAGTCGGGGGTCTCCGGAGGCATCGTCGCGATCGCGCCCGGGAAGGGCGCGATCGGCACCTACTCTCCCCGCCTCGACCGCGCGGGGAACAGCGTGCGCGGGCAGCGCGCCACGGCGTATCTGTCCCGCGCGCTGGGTCTGAACGTGTTCGCGTCGTCGGCGCACGTGCCGGTGGCCGACGTCCGCCCGTCCGAGTGAGAGGAATCCGCATCATGGCTGTCCTTGACGCCACCGGCAGCAGTGCCGCCCCGGCCACGGAGGAGCGCCGGTCGTGGCTGCCGATGGCCGGCCTGTTCCTGGCGCAGGTGCTGATGTCCTTCAACGTCGCGGCCCTGCCGGTCTCCCTCGGCGGCATGGTCGACGACTTCGGCGTCGCTCCGACCGTCGCCAGCTCCACGATCGTCGTGTACGGCCTCGTCGTCGCCGCCCTGGTCATGACGGGGGCCAAGCTCGGGCAGCGCGCCGGGTGGGTGCGCCTCTTCCGGGTCGCCGTGGGGGCGTTCGCCGGGTCGGCGCTCCTGATGATCGTCTCGCCGGCGGTCGGCTGGGCCATCGCGGGCCAGGCGCTCGCGGGCGCCTCGGCGGCGATCATCGTCCCGTCGCTCGTCGCGCTGATCGCGGAGAACTACCGCGGCACGCAGCAGGCGACAGCCGTGGGCTCGCTCGGGTCGGCGCGGGCGATCTCGGGGGTCTCCGCCTTCTTCGTGGGAGGCGCCCTGGGCACGCTCGTCGGCTGGCGGCCCGTCTTCGGCATCGTGCTGGTGCTGGCGGTGGTCGTCTTCGCGTTGAGCTTCACGTTGCGGTCGACCGACGGGGACCGCGCGGTGCGCATCGACGTGGTGGGAGCCGTGACGATCGGCGCGGCCGTGGTGCTCCTGACTCTCGGGTTCAACAACCTCAACGCGTGGGGTCTGCTCACGGCGTCGCGGAGCGCGCCGTTCAGCCTGGGCGGCATGTCCCCGGCGCCGGTGCTCGTGCTCGCCGGTCTCGTGCTCGGCCAGGTGTTCTTCTGGTGGACCCGACGACGGACGGCGGCCGGGCAGGTCCCGCTGGTCCAGCTGAGCGTGCTGGCGCGGCCGAGCGAGCGGGCCGCCGTCTACGCGATGTTCATCGTCGTCGCGCTCGAGGCTGCCCTGAACTTCACCATCCCGCTGTACATCCAGATCGTGCAGGGGCGCACCCCGTTCGACACCACGCTCGCGATGATGCCGTTCAACCTCACCGTGTTCGTGACCGCGACCCTGGTGGTGCGCTTCTACCGCCGTTACCCGCCGCGGGTCATCGGGGTGTTCGGGTTCGGGCTGGCGACCGTGGCGCTCGTGTGGCTGTCGTTCGTGGTCACGAACAACTGGGAGACGCTCCCGACCGTCCTCGGCCTCGTCGTCTTCGGCGTGGGGCAGGGCGCGCTCGTGACGCTGGTCTTCAACGTCCTGGTGACCGCCGCGCCCAAGGAGCTGGCCGGCGACGTCGGGTCGATCCGCGGGACGAGCCAGAACCTGGCCTCGGCGGTGGGGACGGCCGTCGCCGGGGCGCTGCTCGTCACCGTGCTCTCGCTCACGGTGGCGCGTGCGGTCGCCGAGCACGTCGAGCTCCCTGACGAACTCGCCGCGCAGGTGGATCTCGACTCGGTCAACTTCGTCGCCAACGACGACCTGCGCTCGGTCCTGGAGCGCACCGACGCGAGCGAGGCCCAGGTCGAGGCAGCGGTCGCCCTCAACGAGGAGGCCCGCCTGACGGCGCTCCGGCTCGGCCTGCTGGTCCTCGCCGGCGTCAGCGCGACGGCCGTCGTCCCGGCGAGCCGGCTGCCGCGGTACCGGCCGGGGGAGATCCCGCGGGCGGCGTCCGCACCCGCGCAGACGGGATCCGTGTGAGGAGGGACGCCACCGACGGTCGCGGCGGGGTCCCACCTGCGGGCGTGCCACGCGAGCCGCGACGAGGCGGTGCGTGAGCGGGCGTGCCTCGGCGGAGAGCGTCGAGCGGGCCCCCGGCGGGCCCGCGGGCCTCGTGGCCCTCGTCGCGGCGGGGATCGGCGTCCTCGTCGTGCGCGAGCTCGCGTGGCTGGTCGGGCCGCTCGTGCTCGCCGCCCTCGTGATCGTCGTCGTGCACCCGGTGCACCGGTGGCTCCGCGCGCTGGGCGCCCCCGGTCCCGTCGCCGTCGGTGGGGTCGTCGTGGCGGGGTACGGGCTGCTCGGCTCGCTGCTCGCCGTCGTGGCGTACGCGCTGTGGCGAGCCGTGGAGATGCTGCCCGAGTACCTGCCCCAGCTCCGGGCGTCGCTCACGGACCTGGCCGGGTCGCTCGGAGAGCTCGGGATGGAGGTCCCCTCGGCGGCCGAGCTGCGGGAGGGGCTCGACGTCGCGGGCGTGCTGGCCTGGCTCGGGCGTCTCCTGCCACCTCTGGTGCCGACCGCAGCCGCCCTCGTGCTGCTGCTGACGGTCCTGGCGTTCCTCGGCGTCGAGTCGACCCAGTGGGCGCTGCGGGGACGAGGTCTCGCGGTCGCGCGCCCGAGGGTGTACGCCGAGCTCGGCTCGGCTGTGCGTGGCACCCGGCGGTTCCTCCTCGTGACCAGCGTGTTCGCGGTGGTCGTCGGCGCCCTGGACACCGTGCTGCTCGCGGCCATGGGCATCCCCGCGGCGCCGCTCTGGGGGGTGCTCGCCGCCGTGTGCAACTTCGTCCCGTACCTGGGCTTCTGGATCGGCATGGCGCCGCCCGCGCTGCTGGCCCTCGGCCTGCACGGAGGCCGGGCGATGGTCGTCGTGGTCGTCGCCTACCTGGTGCTCAACTTCCTGGTGACGTCGGTCCTGCCCACCAAGTTCGTCAGCGATGCGGTGGGCCTGTCCATGACGGTCGAGGTGGTGTGCATCGTGTTCTGGGCGTGGGTGCTCGGCCCGCTCGGCGCCATCCTGGCCGTGCCGATCACGATCGTGGTCAAGGCGGTGCTCGTGGATGCGGACGTGGGCGTCCGGTGGCTGTCGGACCTGGTGTCGTCGTCCCGCTCGCTGCGGCACGTGCACTCCTGAACGCGCGCGTGCTCCCGGCGTCCGCCCGGCGTCCCCTCAGTCCCGCTCGATCACCGAGAGCACGTTGCCCGACGGGTCGGTGAACCACGCGATCAGCGGCCCCCCGCCGCGGAACACCCCGTCCTCGTCGGTCTGGGTGGGCGTGCCCTCGTACCGCTCGAACACCACGCCCCGGCCCCGCAGCTCGGCCACCGCGGCGGGCACGTCCGCGACCGGGAAGTTCAGCACGGTGAACGAGGCGGGGACGTGCGCGTCGCCCTTCGGGTACAGCAGGACGTCGCGACCGGCCAGGTGCAGGGTCAGCATCCCGTCCCGCTCCTCGGCGTCGAGGCCGAGCACGTCGGCGTAGAACGCCCGGGCGG
Source organism: Cellulomonas sp. ACRRI (assembly GCF_022346185.1). Lineage (GTDB taxonomy): Bacteria > Actinomycetota > Actinomycetes > Actinomycetales > Cellulomonadaceae > Cellulomonas. The sequence goes on from NZ_JAKRMS010000038.1 coordinate 22,412, forward strand.
CGGGCACGTCCGCCACCGAGTAGCCGCTGAAGGACTCGCTGAGATCGAGCATGACGGGCTCCCTCGTCGTCGCCGGTGCCGGCCGCGTGCCCCCAGCGTGCACCCGGGACCGTGCCCGCGGGAAGATCCCGCGACGCACAGGGAGCGGCCCGTCCCGGCCCAGGCGGCTCTCAGGCCCCGGCGGTGCGGTGGTCCCGTCGCCCCGGCCCGGGGCCGGACGAGAGGGAGCCCGCCATGACCGCCCTGGACGCACCCGATCCGTGGATCACCGCCACCGTGCGCCCCGCGGGGTCGTTCGGCCGCGCCGACGCCGGCCGGCTGCGCGCCCTGCTCGACGCGCTGTCCGCGTGCGCGTCGGTCGTCGTGCTCGACCTGCGCTCCGCCCGGCTGCGCAGCCGGCGCGCGGCCGAGGCGGTCGACGACGCCGCTGTGCTGCTGGAGGCCCGCGGCGGCTGCCTGCTGTGCGTGCACGCCGACGACGAGACCCGCGCGCACCTCGCGGGCGCCGGCCCGCACGCCGTCGTGCTCGACGGGGACCCGGGCGCGGCGCCCGGCGACGACGGCGCGGCCGGGCGCCCGGCCGCACCGCTCGTCGCGTGGCGGTGACCGGCGGCTCCGCGTCCGCCGCCCGCCGACCTGGTGGAGGATTGGTGTGCGCGGGCCGTGCGGCCGTCGGCGCGGGGACCGGCTCGCCTACCGTGGTGCCCATGCCCCGCCCGACCTCCGCCCCGGCGACCCCGTGGCGCGCCCCCGACGGCGCCGACGCCGGGCGCGTCGCCCCGCCGGCCCGCTGGCGCACCCCCGCGTCGACGGTGCGCCGGGTGGCGGCGGCGCTGCTGGTCGCGCTGATCGCCGCCGTGGGCGTGGGCGTGACGTGGCGCGTGTTCGTCGGCACCGCGCAGGGGCAGGCGGTCGACCAGGCGTCGCTCGACGGCGCCCACATCGGCCAGAACCGGCTGTGGGAGGTCGCCGAGCCGGTGCTGGACGTCGTGTCGGTCGGGTTCATCGCGGCGGCGGTCGTCGCGTGCGCGGTGATCGCGTTCGCCCGGCGGCGCTGGGGCCTGGCGCTGGTGGCGGCGGGCGTGCTGGCGGGGGCGAACGTCACCACCCGGGTGCTCAAGTACTGGGTGCTCGACCGGCCCGACCTGGGCTACGGGCCCGACTTCAACACGCTGCCCAGCGGGCACACGACGGCGGCGGCCTCGGTCGCGGTGGCGGTGCTGCTCGTGGTCCCGCCCCGCACGCGGCCGTGGGTGGCGGTGCTGGGCGGCGCCTACGCGGGCGCCACGGGCGTCAGCACGCTGGTCGGCCAGTGGCACCGCCCGTCGGACGTGGTCGCGGGCCTGCTCGTGGTGCTGGCGTGGGGTGCGCTGGCCTGCGCGGTGCTCGCGCTCGGGGTCGACACCGCGGGGGACCGCCGCCCGCCGACGGCGGCGCTGCGCACGGTCGGCCGCGGCGCCGGGACCGGGCGGGGTCCGGGGACCACCGTGGCCCTGTGGCTGCTCGCGGCGGTGACGGTGCTGGCCGGGGCCGCGGCGGCGGTCGCCCTGCGGCGCACGTGGTCGTCCGACGACCCGGTCGGCAGCACGGCGGCGCTCCTGACGTCGTACGGTGGCGGGGCGCTGGGCATCGTCGCGGTCGCCGCCGCGTCGTCCGGCGCGCTGCTGGTGCTGCGCCGGTCCGCCACCTCGGGGGCGGACCGCGTGGGACCGACGTCGTAGAGTTCCCCCGCACCGGCGGTGTCATGCTGTCGCCGCCCCGCACGCCCGGCAGCCCGGGTCCGCAGTCCGAAGGAAGCAGGAGCGCATGTCCGCAGGTCGCAAGCTGGTCATCGTGGAGTCGCCGGCCAAGGCGCGCACGATCGCCGGGTACCTCGGCGACGGCTTCGACGTCGAGGCCAGCGTCGGTCACATCCGTGACCTGCCGCAGCCCAGCGAGCTGCCCGCGGAGATGAAGAAGGGCCCGTTCGGCAAGTTCGCGGTCGACGTGGACAACGGGTTCGCGCCCTACTACGTGGTCGACTCGGACAAGAAGAAGAAGGTGACGGAGCTCAAGCGGCTGCTGAAGGACGCCGACGAGCTCTACCTCGCGACCGACGAGGACCGCGAGGGCGAGGCCATCGCGTGGCACCTGCTGCAGGAGCTCAAGCCCAAGGTGCCGGTCAAGCGGATGGTGTTCCACGAGATCACCCGCGAGGCGATCACCCGCGCGCTCGAGAACACCCGCGAGCTCGACGACCGCCTGGTGGACGCCCAGGAGACCCGGCGCATCCTCGACCGGCTGTACGGCTACGAGGTGAGCCCGGTGCTGTGGCGCAAGGTCCGCCAGGGCCTGTCCGCCGGGCGGGTGCAGTCCGTGGCGACCCGCCTGGTCGTGGAGCGCGAGCGCGAGCGCATGGCGTTCCGGGCCGCGGACTACTGGGACCTGACCGCGACGTTCGCGGTGGCGGACGCCGGCGAGCCGTCGTTCGGCGCCCGGCTCGTGCAGCTCGGCGAGCGCCGGGTGGCCTCCGGCCGCGACTTCGGCGACGACGGCGTGCTGAAGGGCTCCGGCGCGTCCCGCCCGGTGCACCTGGACGAGGACGCCGCGCAGGCCTGGGTGTCCGCGCTGGACGGCGCCGGGTACACGGTGCGGTCGCTCGAGACCAAGCCGTACACCCGCCGACCGGCCGCGCCGTTCACGACCTCGACGCTGCAGCAGGAGGCGAGCCGCAAGCTGCGGATGTCCTCCCGGCAGACGATGCGCACCGCGCAGACGCTGTACGAGAACGGCTACATCACCTACATGCGGACCGACTCGCCCACGCTGAGCGCGCAGGCGGTCGACGCGGCGCGCCGCCAGGCCGCCGAGCTCTACGGCGCCGACCACCTGCCGGACGCCCCGCGCGTGTACGCGTCCAAGAGCAAGGGCGCGCAGGAGGCGCACGAGGCCATCCGGCCCGCGGGCGACGACTTCCGCACCCCGGCGCAGGTCGCGCGCGAGCTGTCCGGCGACCAGTTCCGGCTCTACGAGCTGATCTGGAAGCGGACCGTCGCCTCGCAGATGGCCGACGCGCGCGGCTCGACCGCCTCGGTCCGGATCGCCGCCACCGTCCCCGCCCCCGCGCTGCCCGCGGGCAGCACCGCGGCCGACGGCCCGGCGGCCGGCACGGCGACCGACGCGCTGTTCGCCGCGTCCGGCACCGTCATCACGTTCCGCGGCTTCCTCGCCGCGTACGAGGAGGGGCGCGACGTCGACCGGTACGCCTCCGACGCCGAGGGCAAGGCCGCCGAGAGCGCCAAGGAGACCCGGCTGCCGCAGATGGCCGAGGGGGACCCGGTCACGGCGTCCGACCTCACCGCCGACGGCCACCGCACGTCCCCGCCGCCGCGGTACACCGAGGCGAGCCTGGTCAAGGCGCTGGAGGAGCGCGGCATCGGCCGCCCGTCCACCTACGCCGCCACGATCTCGGTCATCCAGGACCGCGGCTACGTGACCAGCCGCGGCCAGGCGCTGGTGCCCAGCTGGCTCGCGTTCGCCGTGACCCGGCTGCTGGAGGAGAACTTCGACCGGCTGGTCGACTACGACTTCACCGCCTCGATGGAGGAGGACCTCGACGCGATCGCCGCGGGGCAGAAGGACCGCGTCGACTGGCTGACCCGGTTCTACTTCGGCTCCGCGGCGGCCGAGGGTCCCGATGGCGACGGCCTGCGCGAGCTGGTCGCCAACCTCGGCGAGATCGACGCCCGCGAGGTCAACTCGATCGAGATCGGCGACGGCATCACGCTGCGCGTCGGCCGGTACGGCCCGTACATCGAGGAGTCCGGCGGCGAGCCCGGCCCGGACGGCAACCCGCGCCGCGCGTCGGTGCCGGACGACCTGGCGCCGGACGAGCTGACGGCCGAGAAGGCCCGCGAGCTGCTGGAGACCCAGCCCGAGGGCGACCTCGTGCTCGGCACCGACCCGACGACGGGCACGACGATCGTCGCGAAGAACGGCCGGTACGGCCCGTACGTCACGGAGCTGCTCCCGGAGCCCGAGCTCGACCCGGGCCTGTCGGCGGCGGCGAAGAAGCGCGCCCTGGCGGCGGCGCCCAAGCCGCGCACGGGCTCGCTGCTGAAGTCGCAGTCGCTGCAGACGATCACCCTCGAGGACGCGCTGCAGCTGCTCAGCCTGCCGCGGGTCGTGGGCACGGACCCGGAGACGGGCGCCGAGATCACCGCGCAGAACGGCCGCTACGGCCCGTACCTGAAGAAGGGCACGGACTCCCGCACGCTGCCGTCGGAGGAGGCGATCTTCACCACCACGCTGGAGGAGGCGCTGGCCATCTACGCGCAGCCCAAGCGCGGCCGCGGGGCGACCGCGACGCCGCCGCTGCGCGAGCTCGGCGACGACCCGACGTCGGGCAAGCCGATCGTGGTGAAGGACGGCCGGTTCGGCGCCTACGTGACCGACGGGGAGACCAACCGGACCCTGCCGCGGGACGTCACGCCCGAGTCGATCACCCCCGAGCAGGCGGTGGAGCTGCTCGCGGAGAAGCGCGCCTCGGCGCCGAAGAAGAAGCCCGCGGCCCGCAAGGCCGCCGCGCCCCGGAAGAAGGCCGCGGCCAAGAAGTAGCGGCCCTCAGACCTCCAGCACCACCCAGCCGGGCCCCGGGACGTCCACGGACGTGCCGCCGACCCGCGTGCCCGGCACGACGGCAGGGTCGGCGTGCGCCGCCACGGTCGCGCCCGCCGGGACGGGCAGCCCCCACGGCGTCTCGTCCAGGTCGAGCGCGACGAGCAGGGCGGCGCCGGAGCCGTCGGACGCGCGCGCCTCGTACGCCAGCCGGGTGTTCGTCACCTCGACCACCCGGGTCCGGGCGGTGTGCAGCCACGGGTGCCGCCGGCGCAGCCCGAGCAGCGCGGCGTGCCGGTCGTGCGTCGCCCACCCGTCCGGCGCGAGGTCGGGTCCGGCGAGGTCGCCCGGGGTCGGCGGGTACGGCGGCCGCACCTCGTCGTCGCCGCCCGCCCGGTCCTCCTTGACGCCGCGGTACGCCTGCTCGTCGCCGTAGTAGATCGCCGGGGTGCCGCCGACCGTCGCCAGCACCGCGAGCGCGTGGCCCGCGAGCGCGGCGTCGCCGACCCGGCTGGTGATCCGGGTGACGTCGTGGTTCCCGACGAACGTGTACGGGACGAAGTGGTCGAGGAAGCCGTCGTGCCGGCCGAGCGTCCACACCAGCTCGTGGAGGTTCCGCTCGGCGATCGAGGACCAGACGGCCTTCCACAGCTCGTACTGGGTGACCGCGTCGACCCCCGACTCCGCGACGAACGCCGGGTAGTCGCCGTGGATCACCTCGCCGACGAGGTACGCGTCCGGGTGCGCGGCACGGACCCGGGTGGTGACCTCCGCCCAGAACGCGGTCGGCACCGCGTAGGCCGCGTCGAGCCGCCAGCCGTCGGCGCCCGCGTCCAGCCACCGCGTCATCACGCCGGTGACCAGGTCCACGACCCGCGGCGAGTCGTGGTTCAGGGTCACCAGCGAGCGGTGGCCCTCGAAGCAGTCCCAGTCCGGCCCGTCGTCGGTCCAGCGGATGCGGAACAGCTCCGCCTCGGGGGAGCCGGGTCCGCCCGCCAGCGCCGCGCGGAACAGCGGGTGCTGGTCGCCGACGTGGTTGAACACCCCGTCCAGCAGCACCCGCACCCCCCGGTCGTGCGCCGCCGCGATCAGCCGGTCCAGGTCGGCGCGGTCGCCGAGCCGCGGGTCGACCCGGTCGTGGTCGACGGTGTCGTAGCCGTGCGTGCTCGACGCGAACACCGGGCCGAGCGCCAGGCCGTTGAGCCCGAGGTCGACCAGGTAGTCCAGCCAGCGCTCGACGTGCGCGAGGCGGTGCGCGACCGGGGCGCCGGGCCCGAGGGCCGCGTGCTCGGCGCCGGTGAAGCCCAGCGGGTACACGTGCCACCACATCGCGTGCTGCACCCACGGCGGGGCCATCGGCGTCCTCCCTCGTCAGCGGCTCCCTGCGACCCTCGCAGGTCACGAGCGACCTGTCACGCCGGGGCGTCAGGTGCCGACGTACCGCAGCGGCGGCCGGCCGCCACCGCCGTAGCGCGGCGCGCGCCGGCACACGCCCCGGTCCACCAGGTGCTCCAGGTACCGGCGGGCGGTGACCCGGGACAGCCCGGTGGCGGCGGCCGCCTCGTCGGCGGTGACGCCGTCCCGCGCGTCGTGCACCGCCGCGCGCACCAGGTCGAGGGACTCCCGGGCCAGGCCCTTCGGCAGCGGGTCGCGGCAGGGCGGGCGCAGGGTCGCGACCAGCGCGTCGACCTCGCCCTGGTCGGCGAGCGCGCGGTGGCCGGCGGCGTTCGCGCGGTAGGCGGCGTACGCGTCGAGCCGCTCCCGCAGCGCGGCGAACCGCAACGGCGTCACCAGGTAGTGCACCGCGCCGAACCGCAGGGCCGCGCGGACCGCCGCACGGTCCCGCACGGCGGTGGCCACGAGCACGTCGGGGGCGCCGTGCACGTGCTGCAGGGCGCGGCAGACGTCGAGGCCCGGGCGGCCGGGCAGCGCGAGGTCGAGGAGCAGCAGGTCGACCCCGCCGCGGACGGCCCGGGCGAGCGCGGCGTCGCCGTCCGCCGCCAGCCCCACGGTCCGGAAGCCGGGCACCCGGTCGACCAGCGCGCGGTGCTCCTGGGCGGTCGCCGGACGCGCGTGCGCGACGAGCACCCGCAGGTCGGCGGGCGCCGCGGCACCGGGCGCGGCGCCCGGCGCGGCGGGCGGACGCGGCCCGGGCGACCCCGTCCCGGCGCCGCCCCCGCCGCGGCGCGGGGCGGGGGGACGGTCGGCGGCCGGCATGCGCCCAGTCTCCGCGCCGGACCGTACCCACCCACCCGCGCTGAGTGGTCCGGGGCTCGCGGGTGAGGGGAGCGGGACCGCGCGCGGCGCCGTGCCGAACAGAACGACCGCAACGCCCGGAACGCGGCGGTCTGTCGCTCTCGGCGACCGGGCCCGCACCCATGCTCGTGCCACGTCCGGCCCCGGCCCGCCGCACCGGGGCGACCGTCTCGTCACCGGAGGCCCGCATGGCCCAGGACACCGCCGTCCCGGAGCCGGACGCCGCGCCGCCCGCGGACGGTGCGCCGCCCGTCGGCGCCCCGTCCGGACCGCCCGGCCGCCTGCGCCCCGTCCCGCTGGCCCGGCTCGCGGTCCCGGTCGCCGTCGGCGCGGTGCTGTGGTGGGTGCCGCCGCCCTCCGGGGTGGACGCACCGGCGTGGCACATGTTCGCGATCTTCGTCGCCACGATCGTCGGCGTCATCGCGCGCCCGCTGCCGATGGGCGCCGTCACCGTCGTCGGGATGGTGGCGACGATCGTCACCGGCGTCCTGGAGCCGGGCGAGGCGCTGTCCGGCTTCTCGAACACGACCATCTGGCTGATCGTCGTCGCGTTCTTCATCTCGCGCGGCGTGATCAAGACGGGGCTGGGCGCCCGCCTCGCGCTGTTCTTCGTCTCGCGCCTGGGGCGCAGCCCCCTGGGCCTGGCGTACGGCCTCGCCGCGACCGACCTGCTGCTCGCCCCGGCCACGCCGTCGAACACCGCGCGGGCCGGCGGCATCATCCAGCCGATCGTCCGGTCGATCTCCGCGTCCTACGGCAGCGAGCCGGGGCCGACGTCCGGGCGGATCGGCTCCTACCTGACCAGCACCGCGTTCCACGTCAACGCCGTGACCTCGGCGATGTTCCTCACCGCGATGGCGGGCAACCCGCTGGCCGCGCAGCTCGCGGGCGACCAGGGCGTCGACATCTCCTGGGGCACCTGGGCGCTCGCGGCGATCGTGCCGGGGCTGGTGGCGCTGGTCGTGGTGCCGCTCGTGGTCCGCGCGGTCGACCCGCCCGAGGTCCGCCGCACCCCGGAGGCCGCCGACCGGGCGCGCGCCGCGCTGCGCGACCTCGGCCCGCTGTCCGCCGGGGAGAAGGTGATGACCGGCACGATCGTCGGCCTGCTCCTGCTGTGGACCCTCGGCGACGCGCTGTTCGACGTGTCCGCCACCACGACCGCGCTGATCGGCCTGGTCGCGCTGCTGCTCACCGGCGTGCTGACCTGGGACGACGTCAAGCGCGAGACCCAGGCCTGGGACACGCTGGTCTGGTTCGCGGTGCTGGTGATGATGGCGACCCAGCTCAACGCGCTCGGCCTCATCCCGTGGCTCAGCGGGGAGATGTCCGCGCTGGTCGGGGACATGGGCTGGCAGCAGGCGTTCGTCCTGCTCACCCTCGTGTACTTCGTCAGCCACTACCTGTTCGCGTCCAACACGGCGCACATCTCCGCGATGTACGCCGCGTTCCTCGCCACCGCGATCATGGCCGGCGCCCCGCCCGTGTTCGCCGCCCTGGTGCTCGGCTTCATCTCGAGCCTGTTCGCGTCGCTGACCCACTACTCGTGCGGCCCGGCCCCGGTGCTGTTCGGCTCCGGCTACGTGCCGGTCGTCCGGTGGTGGCGCACCGGCGGCGTGGTGGCCGCCGTGAACATCGCGATCTGGATGGGCGTCGGCGGGCCCAGGACGTCGCCCATCGTGTCGTGCTCGAGCCGGTAGCCGGCGGGGATCTCGGTCGGGGGGTGGCTCATCGCGGTCTCCTGGGG
>NZ_JAKRMS010000039.1 GCF_022346185.1 Cellulomonas sp. ACRRI
GGACGGAGCGGCGGGTGGGGGGCGTCGCGGTGTCGCCCGGGTCGTCGGTCGTCGAGGGCCGCGCCGGCTCGGCGGGGACCGGCGGCTGGACCTGGGTCTCGGCGGTCCCGGCCGGCTCCGCGTCCGTGCCGGGGGCCGCGCCGTAGGCGGGCAGGATCATCGTCCCGGACTCCTCGCCCGGAGCCGGCGTCGCGTCGCGGCTCTCCCGGCGCTCCTCCGCCGCCGCCGTGCCGATGGCTCCGGTCGCCGCCGCCGTGCCGGTGGCCCCGGTCGCCGCCGCCACGCCGGTCGCCCCGGTCCCCGCCACGCCCGCCGCGCCCGCGTCGCCCGAGCCGGGCCCGGCCGCGGGCGCGACCGGCACCGCGTCCGCCTCCCCCGGCGCGCCGGCGGCGCCCGCCGCCGCGAGCGGCACCGCGGCCGTGCCGGGCGCCGGGACCACGTCGACCTTCCGCCCGCCCGAGGACCGCCCCGCGGTGCCCTCGGCGTCCTGCCGGGCCTCCGCGGCGTGCTCCTCGCGCTCGGCGATCACGTCCTGCCCCGGCCCCGCGAACGAGCCGGCGCGCTGCATCGCCTCGACGCTGCCGGTGAACAGCCGCGCGTCCAGCTGCCCGGTCTCGGGCGCCGGCTCCACCACCGCGTGCGCGCCGGTGCGCGGCCGGCGTGCCTGAGCGGCGGCGGGAGCCTCGACGCCCGGCAGCGGCGCGCCCTCGGTCGTCTCGACGCGGGTGCGCGGCAGGCCCTGGGGCGCGCTGCGCTGCAGGTACGACACCAGGCCCTCGCGCAGGTAGCACCGCAGGTCGAACAGCGTCGGGGCGTCGACCGCCGAGGCGAGCGCCCGCAGGCGGACGACGCCGTTGACCGCGTCGGTGACCTGGAGGATGCCGACGCGGTGGTCCCACAGGTCGGTGTCGGCGAGCAGCCGGTTGAGCTCGGCGCGCAGGTCGTCCACCGGCACCCGCCAGTCGACGTCCATCTCCACGGTGCCGAGCAGCTCGGCGGCGCGGCGGGTCCAGTTCTCGAACGGCGTCTGCGTGAAGTAGGTCGACGGCAGGATGAGCCGGCGGTCGTCCCAGATGTGCACGACGACGTAGGTGAGGGTGATCTCCTCGATCCGGCCCCACTCCTCCTCGACGATGACCACGTCGTCGACCCGGATGCCGTCCGTGAACGCGATCTGCAGACCCGCGAACACGTTCGCCAGCGAGCTCTGCGCCGCGAGGCCGGCGACGACGGACAGCAGCCCCGCGGACGCCAGGAGGCTCGCCCCGAACGCGGAGACGCCCGGGAAGGTCAGCAGCACCGCGGCCACCCCGACGATGACCAGCACCGCGACGGTGATCCGGCGGAGCAGCTGGACCTGGGTGCGCACCCGCCGGGCGTGCCGGTTGTCCTTGACGTCCACCCGGTACCGGGACAGCGCGAGGTCCTCGACCACGAACGCCAGGGTGCCGACGAGCCAGGTCGCGGCGGCGATCAGCGCGATGAGCAGCACGTGGCCGATCGCCCGCATCCAGGAGGTCTCCCAGTCGGCGTCGGACACGGAGATCGCGAGCGCCACCCACACGGCGATGACGATGAGGACGGCCCGCAGGGGGCGCTTGGACCGCCTGGCGAGGTCGGCGGCGAGGACGGACTTCTTGGCGACGGTCCGGACGACGGCGCCGATCAGGACCGCGACCAGGAGGGCCACGAGCACGGCGCCCGCCACCCAGAGCACCGGGACGAGGACGTCCCGGGCGGTGTCGACGGCTTCCTCGGTCGTCGCGGTCGTCGCGGCCGCCTGCGTTGCTGCACGGATCACGCGAGCCATCGAACACGCCCGCCCGGCGCGTCACCACCCGGGGCCGGGGGTTCCGCCGACCCTGCGCACGACCTGCACACCGCCGCCCGCCGGCCCGGTGCCGAGCGCTCCGGTCGCACGCCGCGTCGTCGCACGTCAGCATGGGCGGGGACGACCCGACGCCCCCTGGAGGACGCCCCGTGCCGACCAGCCGCAACCCCCGCGTGTGCGTGCTCGCCCCGACGCCGATCCTCACCGTGACGCTGGAGACCGGCTCGGACGACGCGTCCCCCGAGCTGCACGTGCACTCGGGCGGCCAGGGGCTGTGGGTGGCGCGGATGGCGTACTCGCTCGGCGCGGACGTCGTGGTGTGCGGGCCGTTCGGGGGCGAGACCGGCACCGTCCTGGGCCACCTCGCGGAGACGGAGAACCTGCGGGTGCGCCGGGTGTCGTACGCCGGCGGCAACGGGGCGTACCTGCACGACCGGCGGGACGGGGAGCGCAACGAGCTCGCGTTCATGCCGCCCGCGCGGCTGGACCGGCACGAGATCGACGACCTGTACGGCACCGTGCTGGTCGAGGCGCTGGACGCGGACGTGTGCGTGATCACCGGCGCGTACCCCTCGCCGCTGCTGCCGCCGTCGTTCTTCGGGCGGCTGATCGGCGACCTGCGGGCCGCGGGCGTGAAGACCGTCGCCGACCTGTCCGGCAGGGCGGCGGTGGAGGCCGCGAAGGCCGGCGTCGACGTGCTCAAGATGTCGCACGAGGAGCTGGTCGAGGCAGGTCTGGCCGAGGACGACTCGGTGGGCTCGCTGCGCGAGGGCGCGCGCCGGCTGCTGCGCGAGGACCCGGGCCTGCCGGAGGGCCACGGCGACGAGTTCCCGGACGACCCGATCGACGTCGACGCCGAGGCGCCCGGCCGGGTCGGCGCCATGATGGTGTCGCGGGCTGCCGAGCCGGCCCTGCTCGTGACGGCGTCCGGCGTGTCCGAGGTGGTGGCGCCGTCGGTGACCACCGTCGACCACCGCGGCGCCGGGGACTCGATGACGGCGGGCATGGCCGTCGGGGTCGGGCGCGGGCTGCGGCTCACCGAGGCCGCGCGGCTCGGCGCGGCCGCCGGCGCCCTGAACGTCACGCGCCGCGGCCTGGGCACCGGGCACCGCGAGCAGATCGAGCGGTTCGCCGAGCAGATCGTGGTGCGGGAGGTCGGCTGACGCCGGCCCGGACGACGGACGACGGACGACCCCGGCAGGCGCCGGAGCGAGGAGGAGCCACGATGCGGGTCCTGGTGACGAACGACGACGGGATCGAGTCCGAGGGGCTGGCGGTGCTGGTCCGCGCGGCGCTCGACGCGGGCGCGGACGAGGTGGTGGTCGCGGCGCCCGCGCGGGACTCGTCCGGCGCCAGCGCGTCCCTGCTCGGCGCCGAGCAGGACGGCCGGCTGGTGGTCGACCGGCGGGACGCACCGGGTCTGCCGGCGGGCGTCGACTCGTTCGCCGTGCGGGCGGCGCCGGGGCTGATCGCGTTCGTCGCGGCGCACGGCGGGTTCGGCCCGAAGCCGGACCTGGTGCTCTCCGGGGTGAACCGCGGCGCCAACACCGGCCACGCCGTGCTGCACTCCGGGACGGTGGGCGCCGCGCTGTCGGCGGCCACGCACGGCATCCGGGGGCTCGCGGTGTCGCTCGCGGACGCCCGGCCGCAGCACTGGGCGACCGCCGAGGCCTACACCGCCCACGTGCTCGGCTGGATGCTCGACCGGCCGCAGCTGCCGGACCGGGTGGTGAACCTCAACGTGCCGGACCGGCCGCTGGCCGAGGTGCGCGGGTTGCGCCGGGCCCCGCTCGCGGCGTTCGGCGCGGTGCAGGCGCGGGTGCACGAGGTCGAGCACGGCAACCTGATGCTCACGTACTCCGAGCACCAGGTGTCCCAGGAGCCCGACACCGACGCCGGCCTGCTGCTGCGCGGCTGGGCGACCGTGACGCTGCTGCACGCGCCCGCCTTCGAGGCCGACGCCGCGCTGCCCGAGCTGCACGCCCCGCTGGGCGCGGCCGAGGGCTGACCCGGCTCAGGTCGTGAGCGCGATGGCGATCAGCAGCATCGTCACCAGGAACCCGACGACCAGGTTCAGCCACAGGAACGTCCGCCACCCGGCGTTCGCCCGCTCGCAGTCCTCGTCGCGGACGGACCAGAACCGCGCGGTGCTCGCCGCGTACACGAGCGGCAGCACCGCCGCGATGCGGCCCGGCCACGGCAGCACCAGCAGCACGGCGGCGGCCAGCACGTAGGCGACGGTCGCGAGCACCACGGTCACGTGCGCGCCGAGCACGGTCGCGACCGACCCGATCCCGCCCTCGCGGTCCGCCCGGACGTCCTGCACCGCGCCGAACGCGTGCGACGCCATCCCCCACAGCACGAACGCCACGAGCACGGGCCACACCGACCGCGAGCCGAGGTCCGCCCCGACCAGCACGAGCGCGTAGAGCAGCGGCCCGACGAAGTGCATCGCGGACGTCGCCGAGTCGAGGACCGGGCGCTCCTTGAACCGCAGCACCGGCGCCGAGTAGGCGACGACGAGGAAGACGACGACCAGCAGCGTGACCCCGGCCGCGGCCGACCCGACGGCGAGCAGGTAGACGAGGAACGGCAGCACCGACAGCGCGCTCGCCCACAGGATCCGGCGGTGGACGACCCGCGCGACCGCCGGGTCGGCGAGCGCCCCCTCGATGCCGCCCTTGCGGGGGTTCCGCAGGTCGGACGCGTAGTCGAACACGTCGTTCACGCCGTACATCAGCAGGTTGTAGGGGATCAGGAAGAACAGCGTCCCGATCACGAACGTCAGGTCGACCCGGCCCTCGGTCGCCAGCAGGTAGCCGGCGGCGAACGGGTAGGCGGTGTTGATCCACGAGAACGGCCGCGAGGCCGCGAGCACCTGCCTCACGCGCCGCCCTCCGGGGTTCCGGCGGCCGGGGCGGCCGCGCCGCGCACGACCGCCCGCCGCTCGAGCACGGTCCACAGCACCGGCATCGCCAGGGCGGCGACGACGGCGTAGAAGAAGTCCTCCAGCGGAGCCCCCCACAGGTAGACGCCGAGGATCTTGTCCTCGTCGAAGACGTACAGGTCGGCGGCGATCATCAGGGTGTCGAACACCATGGTGAGCACGCACAGCACCAGCGCCCCGCCGACGAGCGGGCCGGGCCGCATCCGGCGCAGCACCCGCCAGGACGCGGCGACGACCGCGGCCAGCACGAGGACGTTGAGCACGATGTTGGTCACCGGGCCGCCTCCCCGGCCGGGCCCGCGGCGTGCGCGCGCCGCGCGGCCAGCGCCCGGTCGATGCCGCGCCAGGCGAGCAGCGCGTTGTAGCAGAGCAGGGTGAGGAACACCGCCTCCTCGACCGGGAGGTCGGGCGCCAGCAGCAGGCCGGTCATGTGCGGGCTCTCGCCGCGGGCGAAGATGCCGAGCAGCAGCCCGGCGACGTCCCAGAGCAGGAAGCCGACGACACCGGTCCCCACGCAGAGCGCGGCGCGGCGCGGGGCGTCCCAGAACGCCAGGCGCCACCGGCGGTCGACCAGGGCGAGGCCGCCCAGCGCGAGCAGGAGCGCGCCGAGGTAGGCGAACCGGATCACCGCGCCCCCGCCGGGAGGGCGTCGCCGTCGGGCAGGGCGCCCGTGGGTCCGGCGGCGTCGGGCTCGCCGGCCGGCGGGCGCGCCGGGCGCGCGGCCCCGCCGCGGCCGGTGCCACCCGTCCCGCCGTGCTCGGTCCACGCCCCGCGCCGCCGCGCGGCGTCGAGGTACCCGCGGCGCAGCGGCGCCGGCAGCGGGCTCGGCGAGGTCTCGCCGAGCAGGCGCTTCGCGACGAGCTCCGCGCTGATCAGGCACATCGGCAGCCCGACGCCCGGCACGGTGCCGCCGCCGACGTGCAGCAGGTTCGGCACCCGCGGCGACCGGTCCCCGGGCCGGAACATCGCGCTCTGCCGCAGCGTGTGCTCCATGCCGAGCGCGGTGCCGCGCCAGGCGGAGAAGTCCCGCGCGAAGTCGGCCGGACCGACGACCTTCCGGGTGACGACCCGGGCGCGCAGGTCCGGCACGCCCGCCCAGCGCCCGACCTGGTCGAGGTACCGGTCCGCGTACGAGTCGAGCTCGGCGACCCCGGCCGGGCCGGCCCCGATGGACGCGTCGGCCGGGAACGGCACGAGCACGAAGAGGTTCTCGTGGCCCTCCGGCGCCGCCGACGGGTCGGTGGCCGTGGTGCGCGAGACGTACAGCGACGCGGAGTCCGGGACGCGGAGGTCCTCCGGGCGCGAGGACCGCCCGGGGCCCAGGATCGCGTCGAAGTTGCCGGGCCAGTCGCGGGTGAAGAACAGCGAGTGGTGCGCCAGCTCCGGCAGCGAGCCGCGCACACCGGCCATGACGAGCAGCGCCGAGATGCCCGGACCCCGGTTCTCCCACCACGGCTCGGGCAGCGTGCGGTGCTCCGGCGCCAGCAGCGCGGTCTCGGTGTGGAACAGGTCGGCGCCGGACACCACGACGTCGGCGGGGACGACCTCGCCGGACGCGAGCCGCACGCCGCGCGCCACGCCCGTGCGCCGCGGGTGGCGCGCCGAGCGCGCCGCGCCGTCGACCTCCACGGCGACCACGTCGGCGCCGGTCCGGATCGTGACGCCCTCCGCCACGGCCAGCCGCTCGACCGCCTCGATGATCGTGTACATCCCGCCGCGCGGGTACCGGACGCCGTCCACCAGGTCGAGGTGGCTCATCAGCGAGTACAGCGCGGGCACCCGGTACGGCGACGACCCGAGGAACACCGCGTGGTAGCCCAGCACCTGCCGCAGCACCGGGTGGTCGGTCGTCTCGGCGACCTTGTCGGCGAGCGTCCGGGTCAGCAGCGACGCCAGGGTGCCCGAGCGCCGCGCCACGTCTCCCGTGATCGCCCGGTCGGGCCGCTCGAACGTCGTGTACAGGAAGTGGTCGAGCGCCGTGCGGTACGCGTCGGTCGACGCGGCGGTGTACCGGCGGAACGCCTCGCCCGCGCCGGGCTCCATCGCCTCGAACGTCGCCCAGTTCGTCTCGGGGTCGCCCACCACGTCGAACGGCTCGGCCGGCGCCCCGGGCCCGCGCGCCGGGTCGGGCTCCGGGAACAGCCGGTACGCCGGGTCGAGCCGCACCAGGTCCACGTGGTCCTCGACCCGCTCGCCGAGCAGCGCGAAGAAGTGGTCGAACACCTCGGGCATGAAGTACCAGGACGGCCCGGTGTCGAACCGGAACCCGTCGGCCTCCCAGGTGCCGGTGCGGCCGCCGACCCGGTCGTGCCGCTCCAGCAGCGTGACGTCCGCGCCGCCCCGGGCGAGCAGGGCCGCGGTCGCGAGGCCGCCGATCCCACCGCCGACCACGACCACCCGACCCGTCACGCCGCACCTCCGTCGTCTCGTCCGTCCCGGGCGCCCGCGCCCGCGCTCCCCCGCGTCAGCACCGCGTCCGCGGCCTCGCCCGCCAGCGTCCGCGCCAGCACGACGAGCTTCCGGGGCGTGCCCACCCGGACCCGGGTGGCCAGCACCCGCTCCGGCGGCGTCGCGGCGAGGTCGGCGAGCAGCGTGTCGTACAGCGCCAGGGTCGCCGCGACGGCCGCGCGCGCCCGGCGGGGCAGCCGCGGCAGCGCCGCCCGGGCGCGGGCCAGGTCGTCCCCGATCTCCCCGAGGATCGCCGCCAGCTGCGCGTCGGTCGGCCCGTCGGGCCCCACGCCCGGGAAGTACAGCCGACCCAGCTCGCCGGCGTCGGCCCCCAGGTCGCGCAGGAAGTTGATCTTCTGGAACGCGGCGCCCAGCGCCCGCGCGCCGTCGACGGTCGCGGCGTCCGGGCGGCGCACCGGCTCGCCCGGGGAGCGGTCGGCGTTGAGGAACACCTGCAGGCACATCAGCCCGACGACCTCGGCCGAGCCGTAGACGTACCGGAGGTAGGACTCGCGGTCGTGCACCCGGACGGTGAGGTCGGCCCGCATCGACGCGAAGAACGGGTCGACCTCGGCCGGCCCGATCCCGGTGCGGCGGGCGGTGCGGGCGAACGCGTGCACGACGAGGTTCGTCGAGTAGCCCGACGCCATCGCGCGGGACGTCTGCGCCTCGAGCTCGTCGAGGAGGGCCGCCGCGTCGTCCCCGCCGCGGGTGTCCACCACCTCGTCGGCGATCCGCACGAGCGCGTAGACGGCCTCGATGTCGCGGCGGGCGCGCGCGCCGAGCAGCCGGGTGCCCAGGCCGAACGACGTCGAGTAGCCGGCGAGGACGGCGCGGCTCGCGCGGGCGGCGGTGCGGTCGTACAGCGCCGCCGACGCGACCCGCACGGGCGGGCGCGTGGCGGTCACGCCGTCGCCCCGGCGACCGCGTCGAGCAGGTCGGTGAGGTAGCGGGCCAGCGGCTCGGGCAGCCCCTCGACCGCCGTGGTCCGCGCGGTGCGCACCGCGTCCGCGCGCACCAGCCGCGCCTCGTGGAGCGCCCCGGAGGCGGCGATGACCTCGCGCACCCGGGCGGCGTCCGCCTCGGTCAGGTCCGGGCGTCCCACGGCGGCGTCCAGCACCGACCGGTGCCCGGCGTCGGCCCGCAGGTACGCGAGCCGGAGCAGCTCGGTCCGCTTGCCCTCGCGCAGGTCCGACAGCACGGACTTCCCCGTGACCCGCGGGTCCCCGAACACCCCGAGCTCGTCGTCGAGCAGCTGGAAGGCGACGCCGAACGCGGTGCCGAACCGGTCGAGCACGCCCAGCACGCCGTCGTCCGCGCCGGCGAGCACCGCGCCCGCGCCGAGCGGGCCGCAGCAGGAGTACACGGCTGTCTTGAGCTCGGCGACGCGCAGCGCGTCCACGGCCGTGGGGCCGTGCAGGGCGCCGGTGACGTCCAGCAGCTCCCCCGCGACGGTGGTGTCGACCGCGCGGGCCAGCGACCGGACCACGCGCAGCGCGACCTCCGGCGGCACGGGCGCCGAGGCGGCCAGGTCGAACGCGGCGGCGATCGCCAGGTCCCCGCCGAGCAGGCCGGCGGCCAGCACCGGGTCGTCCGCGGCGGGGCCGGTCACGCCGCGGGCCGCGAGCCGGCGGCGCGCCGTCCCGGTGACGTTCGGCCGGCCCCGGCGGGTGTCGTCGTGGTCGAGGACGTCGTCGTGCACCAGCATCGCGGTGTGCAGCATCTCCTGCGCCGCGGCGACGGGGGCGACGGCGGCCAGGTCGGTGCCGCCCAGGCCGAGGTACGCGGCGACCGTCAGCCGCGGGCGCATCAACCGGCCGCCGCCGAGCTGGTCGCCGACCGCCCGCCACAGCGCGGCGTGCTCGACGGCGAGCTCCCGCGCACGGGCCCGGCGGGCGGCCACGTCGTCGACGAGGAGCAGCCGGACGGCGGCGAGGCCGTCCTCGACCCGCGAGGCGAGGTCCGGGGCGCGGCCCTCGGGGGCGTGCGCGCGGGTGCGCGCGCGGGGCGCCGGGGCGTCGGCCACCAGACCGCCGCCCGCGTCCGCTCGGGTGCGGGCACTGCGCACGCGTCCTCCCCTGGGCTCGAGTAGATGCTCAGCATACTGAGCACCTGGCGCGTCGCCACCGGGACGCCGGCCACGCCGCCGACCTCGCCGCCGGACCGTCGACCCCGAGCCGCGCGCCCGCCTGCTGTGCACTCTGCCTCATCGCGCGCGCGAGCGCACCACCCCCGGGCGCCTCGCCGCCCCGGAGCCCCGGCGGGCGGGCAGCACCGCCAGGAGCACCAGGGCCCCGGCACCGACCGTCAGCACCGTCCCCGAGGCCCCGGTCACCAGCCGACCGGCGCGCGGCACGTGCACCGCTGCCCGGCGCGTCCGGTCCGGCAGCGCGTACTCCTCCGGGTCGTCCGCGGCGTTCGCGTCCCCGCGCAGCGTCGCCAGCACGCGCCCGTCGGCCGAGGGCCGCAGCCGGGCGACCCGGTGCGTCACCGGTGTCGCGCTCCCGGGCAGCGGCACGGTGACCACGTCGCCCACACGGACCGCCTCGGCCGGGACCGGGCGGGTCAGCACCAGCGTGCCGGCGGGCATGCCGGGTGCCATCGACCCGGACAGGAGCACGACGGGCCGCCACCCGGCGAGCAGCAGCGCGACGACCGTCGCGGCGCACAGGACGCCCGCCACGGCGGCGACGTCGACCACCCGCCGGGCGACACGTTCGACGACGGCCCCGGCGTCCCCCCGGCGACCGGCGCGGACGCGGCGGGCGTCCGGGCGCGCCGCCTTGCGCGCCCTGCGCGGCCGCCCGTGCAGCGGGCGTGGCCTCACGGCGGGGCGTCTGCGCCGGTCGACGCGGGCCACCCCGCGATCGGCACCTCGATCCGGAACGCGGTGCGCGGCGTCGTCGTGCCGTCGCCGAGCTGGCCGTGCTCGTTGCTGCCGGCCGCGGCGAACGTCCCCGAGCCGGCCTCGTACAGGGCGTGCGTCCCGCCGCCCGCGACCGCCGCCGCCGTCGACCCCGCCGCCAGCTCCACCGGCTGCGGCGTGACGTACGCGCCGCCGGACACCCCGAGCCCCAGCTGGCCGCTGACGTTCGAGCCCCAGGCCCACAGCCGACCCGCGGTGTCCCACGCCCACTGACCGGGCTCGCCGGCGACCGGCGACGACACGACCGCCCCCGCGACCCCGACCAGGCCGGCGACGGGCTCCGTCTCCCACGCCGTCGTCGTCAGCAGCCGCCCGGACGCCGTCCACAGGAGCGTCCTGCGGGCGCCCGCCGACACGCCGACCACCGGGTCGTCGTCCGGCAGGCCGGCGACGGTGCCGCCGGCCGTCCCGCCGACGTCGTCACCCCACGCCACCACGCCGTCGAGCGCCACGGCCACGCCGTGGAACCGCCCCGCGGACGCCGCGACCACGGTGCGCGCGTCCAGCCCCTGGGCGGTGACCCGCGCCGGCGGGTCCCGGTCGGTCGACGACGGCCGGCCCAGCCGGTTCCCGGCGACGCCCCAGGAGTAGAGCGCGCCACCGGACGTCCAGGCCAGGTAGAAGTACCCCCCGGCGTCCACCCCGACCACCTCGTCGTCCAGGTCGTCGAAGAACGTCGCCCGCTGCGGCACCGGGGAGTTGATCCAGATGTCGGGGTTCCCCCAGGTCCACACACCCCCGTCGTCGGTGAGCGCGACGCCCAGGTCGACGCCGGCCGACGCCTGCACGACGCGCAACCCGTCCGGCAGCCGCACGGGGGTCGGTCGGGACTCCGCCCCGACGCCGGACCCGGTGCCGAGCTGACCCACGTCGTTGCTGCCCCAGGCGAACAGGCGCCCGTCCGCGTCCCAGCCGAGCGACCAGGCGTCGCCCGCTCCGATCCCGCCGCGGAAGAGGAGCGGCTCGGCCTCGACGGAACCCAGGGCGGTGCGGACGGCGCCGCGGTCGGCCAGCAGCGCCGTCGAGGGACGCGCCGCCGGGGCGGCGAGCAGGACCGCCAAGGCAGCGCAGCACGCGCCCACCACGCGCAGGATCCCCCGGCCGGTCACTCCACCACCCACCGGGACCTCCCCCGCACCGCGCGGCGCAGCAGCAGCACGCCTGCGGCGACGAGCAGGACGACGGCGCACGCGAGCACGCCGACCTCGCCGCCGGTCGCCCCGAGCACGCCGGGCCCGGCGTCGGCGGCCCCGGCCGACCCGCCCGCCCCGCCACCTGCGCCGCCGGCTCCCGCGGACGGGCACCTCCCGCCCGGCAGCGCCGTCGCCACCCAGTCGAGGGTCGACGTGCCGGCGGCGCCCTGCAGCTCGTCGCCCGCGTCGGCGGGGAGCACGACCTCGACGCGCAGGTCGAGCGTCGACCCCGCCCCGACGACGGGCCGGCCGTCGCAGGCGGCACCGTCGGAGTCCCAGGCGTAGCCGACGCCGAGCGGCGTGCAGCCCCCGAACAGCGCGCCGTCCTCGCGCCGGGTCCACGCGAGCAGGACGGGCACCCCGGAGTCGTTGCGGACCGTCACCTCGCGCACGACGGCCTCGCCCGGCACCAGCCCGGTCACGTCGAGCTCCGCCGGGTCGACGACCACCGACCCGGGCGCGGTCACGGCGTGGCCTGGGCCGCGGTGAAGGGCAGGTCCACCTGCACCGTCTGCCCCGCGACGCCGACGCCGGCGGTCGCGTCCACGGTCACCACGAACGTGAGGGCGAGCCCGGTCGCCGTCGTGCCGCCGGGGCCGAGCTCGAGGCCGGTGAACGCCGCGGCGGTCAGCGGCCCGTCGTAGAGCGTGCCCGCGGTCGCCTCGCTGATCCGGACGGACATCACCTCCTGCAGCGGCTCGTCGCCCGGCTCCTCGTTGACCAGCACAGGGGCGCCGAGCGCCAGCGTCGCGGGCACCGACCCCGAGTTGTAGACGACCAGCTCGCGGGTGACCGGGACGCCGGGAGCGAGCGCGTCCCCGCCGTCGAAGGTCACGACGTACGGCGCGGGGGCGCCGTCGGCGTCCGCGTCGAACCGCAGGTCGAGGGTGCCCGCCGTGAACGTGGTGCGGACGGTGCCGCTGTCGGAGAACAGCGCGTACGAGCCGACCGCGGCCATGACCGCGACGACCCCCGCCGCCGCCAGGACCCGCGCCCGTCCCGTCACTCCCCCGCTGCGGCCTGCGCCGCGCTCTTCGTGGACCATCGTCGCTCCTCGGGCTCCTGCGGCTGAGTGTGCTGATGCCACCGAAAGTAGGCGGCCCGGCCACCCCTCAACGCAGGATGAGTACCTACGCGATCCACCAGAAACGATCGGAACCGATCACGAAGCACCACGACCGCCCGCGTGCGGCGCTAGGCTGGGGGCATGACGACGTGGCTGGTCACCGGAGGAGCGGGGTACATCGGGTCGCACGTGGTGCGGGCGTTCGGGCAGGTGGGGATGCCAGCGGTGGTCCTCGACGACCTGTCCTCGGGGCACCGGGAGTTCGTCCCCGCCGACGTGCCGTTCGTGCAGGGCTCGATCCTGGACGCGGACCTGGTCGCGGCGGCCCTGCGCGAGCACGCCGTCACCGGCGTCGTGCACCTGGCCGGGTTCAAGTACGCCGGCGTCTCCGTGCAGCGCCCCCTGCACACCTACGAGCAGAACGTCACCGGCACCGCCCGGCTCCTCGAGGCGATGGCCGCCGCGGACGTGCGGCGCATCGTGTTCTCGTCCAGCGCCGCCGTGTACGGCACCCCGGACGTCGACCTGGTCACCGAGGACACCCCGACCGCCCCCGAGTCGCCCTACGGCGAGTCGAAGCTGATCGGCGAGTGGCTGCTCCGCGACCAGGGCCGGGCCACCGACCTCGCGCACACCTCGCTGCGGTACTTCAACGTCGTCGGCTCGGGCACGCCGGAGCTGTCCGACACCAGCCCGCACAACCTGTTCCCGCTGGTGCTGGACGCGCTCGCCGCCGGCCGCACCCCCCGGATCAACGGCGACGACTACGACACCCCCGACGGCACCTGCGTCCGGGACTACGTGCACGTCGCCGACCTCGCCACCTCGCACGTCGCCGCGGCGCGCGCGCTGGACGAGGGCCGGTCGCTGCAGCGGGTCTACAACCTGGGCTCCGGCGACGGCGTCTCGGTGCGGGAGATCATGACCGCGATGGCCCAGGGCACCGGCATCGCGTTCGAGCCGGAGGTCGCCCCCCGGCGCCCCGGCGACCCCGCGCGCATCGTCGCGTCCGGGGAGGCGGCCGCCCGGGACCTCGACTGGGTCATGCGGCACACGCTGACGGAGATGGTCGCCAGCGCGTGGGAGGCGCGGCAGGCGCGCTGACCGCCGCTCACCGCCCCAGGCGGGACAACCCCTCGGCGAGCACGTCCTCGGACCCGGCGTAGATGCCCTCGGCGCGGGGCCAGTGCACGACCACGTCCGTGAACCCGAGGTCCGCCGCGCGCTCCACCCCCTCGACCAGGGTGTCGGCGGACTCCAGCGAGAACACCGGCGCGCCGTCGAGGCTCAGGTACAGGTCCGGGACCCGGCCGCCGGGCGCGAGCCGCCCGGCGATCTCGCGCAGCTGGCCCACCTGCTCGGCGACCCCGGCCCACCACGCCTCCTGCGCGGCGGCCGGGGTGGCCGGCTGCTCGTCCGGCGCGAGCACCGGGCCGTAGGTCGCCCAGCCCTGCCCGTACCGGGCGGCCAGCGCCATCGTCCGGGGGCCGGCCGCGGCGACCACGAACGGCGTGCGCGGCCGGGCGATCGTGCCCGGGTGCATCCGGGCGCCGTGCGCCTCGTAGAACGTGCCCTCGTGGTCGGTCACCGGGTGCGTGAGCAGCCGGTCCAGCACCTCGACGAACTCCTCGAACCGCCGGGTCCGCTCGCCGCGGGTCGGCGCGGGGCCGAGGACGCCCGCGTCGAACCCCTCGCCGCCCGCGCCGAGCCCGAGCAGGAACCGGCCGCCGGCGACGTCGTCCAGCCCCATGACGTCCTTGGCGAACGGCACCGGGTGCCGGAAGTTCGGCGACGCCACCCAGGTGCCCAGCCGGATCCGCTCGGTGACCGCGGCGGCCGCCGCGAGGAGCGGGACGGTGGCGAACCACGGCTCGTCGGCCAGCGACCGCCACGCGAGGTGGTCGTACGTCCACGCGTGGTCGAACCGGTACTCCTGCTCGGCCCGGAGCCAGGTGCGCCGGGCGTCCGCCCAGCGCTGCTGCGGCAGGATCACGACGCCGAGGCGCGGTCGGGTGGCGGCGGGGGTGGTGTCGGCGGCGGTCACGGACCCGAGCGTAACCACGCCGCGCGCGCCCCCTACAGGTGCAGCGGCGTCAGCTCCTCGTACGCCTCGACCGGCGCACCGGCGAGGCACAGCTCGATGATCTGCCGGCCCAGCGGGTCGAGGTCGTCGGTGAGGAACTGCTGCAGCTCGCTGGCGAAGAACCCCTGCAGCACCGCGGCCCCGGCGTCGTAGGCCTCCGGGCCGACGTGCGACTGGTACTCGGGCTGGAGGAGGGTCGGCCGGATCTGCTGCCCGTCGAGCTTCATCTCGGTCGGCCGGTAGCCGAACAGCGAGCAGCGGGCCGGGGCGAGCTGCTCCCGGCGGATCCGGCCGCCGCCGCGGCGGGCCAGGTACTCGCGGGTCAGCCACTCGGCGGAGAACCCCACCTGGTACGCCCCGATGTGCTGGTTGGGCGTGAGCACGTACCGGGTGCGGTCGTAGGTGACGAGCTGCCGCAGCAGCAGGTTCGCGGCGGCCACCTTGGTGCCCGTCGAGAACGGCCAGTACGACCCGACGCCCTCGGCCACCATCCCGCCGTGCGCGAGCGCCGCGGTGACGTCGGCGCTCTCGCCGATCGAGGGGTTCTTGTCGCCGCGCGGGGCGATGAGCCGCCAGATCCACGCCAGCGCGGGCGGCACGACGTGCATCACGCCCATGATCCCGTAGGTGGGCGCGTCGCGGGTGCACAGCGGCATCCGCACGCCGAAGGTGCGGACGTCCACCTGCTGCGGCTCGGCCACGACGTTCTTCACCGACGAGCGCGGGATGACGACCCGCGGGTTCGGGCACCGCCGCCCGGTGGAGTCGAGCGTGTGCTCCCAGGGCAGGGCCGTCGCGCCGGGGACGCCGTCGATCGACAGGAACACCAGCGGCTGCTCCGGCTCGATGATCGCGCGCTCCAGGGCGGCGTCCTCGCCGTACGACGTGAGGTTGTCGACCCGGACGAACCAGCCGGCCTCGGCGTCGGACACCGTCAGCCGGCCGTCGCCGACCTGGACCGACGGGTGGCAGAGCGTCATGTCGTCGGTGACCGGGGCCAGCGCCGACGTCTCCCCGAGGGTCAGGTGGTACGGCTCGTCCCGCACCAGGTTCGTCCCGACGAGGATCCGGCCGTCGTCCTCGCGCCGGATCTCCTGGCACATCTCGGACTTGCCGCCGCCCGAGGCGCCCTCGTGCATGATCACGGTCTCGTTCTCGTACGGCGTGGTCACGCGGACCGAGGAGGCGTGCGCCGTGAGCCAGCCCTCCTGCTCACCGATGTCGAGCAGCACCGAGAACACGCCCTTCTTGGCGCTCGGGCCGGGGTACAGGTTGTACGCCCAGACCTCGTGCAGCCGCTCGGAGCGGTCGTGCACCACGACCTGCCGGCCGCCGAACCGGGTGTGCCGGAACGGCGGGGCGACGTAGAGGATCGAGCGGGGGTCGAACGGGCCGAGCTCGTCGAACGTCACCCAGCCCTGCAGGTCGACGAGCGTGAGCGCGAAGAACGCGGCGTTCGCCGGGCAGATCGCCAGCGACGGGTAGCCGACCGCGGGCCCGCCGGCCCGGAACGGCACGACCACCAGCTCCTGCGTCGCGAGCCAGGCCAGCGTCTCCGCGCGGACCGGGTCGAACTTCTCGCCGTAGACGTCCCGGTACCGGGGCTTGTCCGTCGGCAGACCGTCCGCGATCCGCATGCAGTCGGGATCCCGGCGGCGCATGTAGTCCTCGGGGTAGTTCACCGCGAGGCCGTTGCGGCACCGCGCGACGTCGGCCTCCCGGTACGGCGCTCCGTCGACGTCGTACTCGACCGCGAAGGTCGGGCCGCCGTCCGGGCCCAGCGCGAGCTCGTACAGCTCCGCCCGCGAGCGCGGCACGATCACGCGCGGGCTCGCGTCGAGCACGGCGCGGACGTCCCGCGCGAGGTGGACGCAGGACAGGTCGAGGGTCAGGTCCGCGGTCATGTGGGGGCTCCCTACGCGTCGAGGCCTCGGGGCGCCGCGGGGGCGTCACCCGGGGCGCGCCGCGGCACCAGGGCGGTGGTGCGGGCGCGCTTGACCGGGACATTACGAGCGCGCGGGTCGGCGCAGACGGGACCTTGGCCCCCTACCTAGGCGGCGCGGGGCGGCGCGGGACGGGCGTCGATCAGGCCCAGCCGAGCTCGTGCAGCCGCTCGTCGTCGATGCCGAAGTGGTGCGCGATCTCGTGCACCACCGTCACGGCGACCTCCTCGGCCACCTCCTCGCGGTCCGCGCAGATCGCCAGGGTCGGCCGGCGGAAGATCGTGATCCGGTCCGGCAGCGACCCGGCGGCCCAGAACTCGCCGCGCTCGGTCAGCGGCACGCCCTCGTACAGCCCGAGCAGGTCGGGGTCGTCCGCCGGGGCGTCGTCCTCCACCAGCACGACCACGTTGTCCATCCGGGCGGCCAGCTCCTCCGGGATGCGGTCCAGCCCGTCCCGGACGGCGTCCTCGAAGTCCTCGCGCGACATGTCGATCACCGGCTCATCCTCGCCGATTTGGAGGATCCGCAGACGTACCCGTAGAGTCTTCCTCGGTCTGAAGACGCCTCGACGTCAGGGGCGCAAGCCCCCATCGTCTAGCGGCCCAGGACCCCGCCCTTTCACGGCGGTAGCACGGGTTCGAATCCCGTTGGGGGTACGAGCCTCGTGCATGTGGAAGAATAGGTCTCACAACGAGGCCCCGTAGCGCAGTTGGTTAGCGCGCCGCCCTGTCACGGCGGAGGTCGCGGGTTCAAGTCCCGTCGGGGTCGCTCGATCACACCGGTCCACTGGGCCGGTGTCGTCGTATCAAGGCTCTGTAGCTCAGTTGGTAGAGCGTTCGACTGAAAATCGAAAGGTCACCGGATCGACGCCGGTCGGAGCCACCGAGGAAGCCCCGCATCGCCCCAGGCGAGGCGGGGCTTCGTCGTTCCCCGGGGCGCCCCGCGCCGCCCGTCAGCCCGCGGCCGGCGCGCGGCGCCGGCGCGGGAGGACCGCCGTGAAGGTGGTCCCCTCCCCCTCGGTGCTCGTGACCTCCATCACGCCGCCGTGCGCGACGACCACCGACCGGGTGATCGCCAGCCCCAGCCCGACGCCCGGCACGGCGTTCCGGGTCGCGGTGGTCGTCCGGAAGAACCGGGAGAACAGCTGGTCGACCTCGTCCGCCGGGATGCCGGACCCGGTGTCGGCGACGGCGAACCGCACGTGGTCGACCGTCGCCCTCACCCGCACCGTGACCGTGCCGCCGGCCGGGGTGAACTTCACCGCGTTCGACAGCAGGTTGTCGCCGACCTGCGCCAGCCGGACCGCGTCGGCCCGCAGGGGCACGGCCGCCTCCGGCACGTCGAGCACCAGGGCGACCCCCGCCCGCTCCGCCGCCGGCCGCGCCGACTCCGCGGCCGCGCGCGCGATCTCCGCCACGTCGACGTCCGCGAGCGCCAGCGGGAACCGGCCCGCGTCCACCCGGGCCGTGAACAGCAGGTCGTCCACCAGGCGCAGCAGCCGGCCCGCGTTCCGCTCGGCCACCTCGACGGACCGGAGCTGGTCGGGCGTGAGCGGGTCGTCCCGGAGCAGGTCCAGGTGGCCGACGACCGCGCTCACCGGCGTGCGCAGCTCGTGCGAGATCATCCCGGTGAACTGGTCCTGCAGCCGGGCGGCCTCGTGCACGGCGGAGGCGTCCGTCGCGACGAACAGGTAGCCCGCCGGCCGGCCCTCCCCGTCCAGCCGGACCGTGGTCGACACCTGCACCGGCACCGGCGAGCCGTCAGCACGCAGCCACGTCCACTCGGACGCCTCGGCGCGGCCCGGGGCCACGTCGGCGACCAGCGCCGCGAACGGGGTGGTCGTCCCGGCCTGCCGCCAGCGCTCCTGCAGCTCGCCCGGCGCGACGAGCGCCTCGGCCCGCAGCGCGCCCTGCGCCTCGGCGGCGGTCCGCCCGAGCAGCCGCTCCGCCCCGGGGTTCCACACGTCGACCACGCCGTCGGACCCGGTGCCCACCACCGCCTGCTCGGTGACGGCGTCCAGCACGCTGCGGGTGAGCCGGTCGGCGTCGCGCAGCCGCGCCAGGTGCCCGCGCAGGCGGCGTGCGAGCTCGTTGACGGTCAGCGCGGCGAGGGCGTAGACCGCGGGCGCGGCGACCGCCCGCCACCAGGTGAGGTCGTCGCGGGCGCCGCCCAGTCCCGGCAGCGCGGGCAGCAGCAGCGCGAGGCAGGACGCCCCGGCCGCGACGGCCACGGACCAGCGACCCGGCTCCGCGGCGATCCAGATGACGGGCAGCACCAGGACCGCACCGAGCAGCGAGTCCGCGCCTCCCGTGCCGGCCCGCAGCAGGCCGACGGCCAGGATCGACAGCAGCGGCACGGCCACCGCCCAGCCGTCGCCGGCGGACCAGGGGTCGGCGGCGCGACGGGTGGCCGCCGGCGGGCGCCACGCCGCGAGCAGCGCGAGCGCGGTGGCGGCGGCGAGCAGCACCGCCCCCGCGAGCACGGCGCGCCGGTCGGTCACGTCCGCGCCCGGCGCCGCGCCCGCGAGGGCGGCGCCGAGCAGCACCCCGAGCACCGTGGGCGCGTGCTTGAGCAGGACGGTGCGGTCGTGCGGGCCGCCGGTGGTCCCGCGGCGACCTCGGGGCCCGTCGCGGGCGGTCACGCCGGCCACGCGCCGACCGGGGCCCCGGCGCCCGGGGTCCCGGCGCCCGGGCCGACCCCGCCGGTGTCCCGGACGATCTCCAGCGGCTCCACCGCGCGCCCGGACCCGAACCGCGACCAGTACCGCGCCGTCGCCCGCACGAAGTCGGGCTCCAGGTAGTCCCGGATGCCCGCCTGGGACGCGAAGCACGCCAGCATCGCGAGCTTCGTCCCGAGGTGGCCGTCGATCGTGACGAAGCGGCTGGGCCGGAAGTCGACCGTCGCCGACGGGCTCTGGAAGCAGGCGACCGTCCCGAGCCCGCGGGTGCCGACCATCGTCGCGTCGTGCACCGCGCGGTGGTCCTGGTGCCGGTCGTTCGCGCTGTGCGTGTAGACGACCGCCGGCCGCACCTCCTCGACCACGCGCTCGACGATCTCGAGCGTCGGCCCGGCGACCGGGATCTGGGTGTCCGGCAGGTCCTCCAGGACCAGCCGGGCGCCGATCAGCGCGGCCGCGGCGAGCGACTCGCCCTCCCGGGCCGCGCCGTCCCCGCCGCGCGCCCCCCGGGACAGCGTGAGGACGACGACGGTGTCACCGGCCGCCCGGTGGGCCGCGAGGATGCCGCCGGCCCCGATCTCCACGTCGTCCGGGTGCGCGCCCACCGCCAGCACCACCGGACGCGCCGCCAGGGCCGCACGGCGTCGCTCGCCGAGCCGGCGCACGACCTCGACCAGCTGGCCGGCGGCGACGGGCTTGGTGAGGAACTCGTCGGCCCGCTGCCGCAGGGCGCCCACCGCGTACTCCACCGAGACGTGGGCGGTCATCACCACGACGCCCACGTCCGGTGCGTGCTCGCGCAGCAGGCCCGCGAGCTCCAGGCCGGAGGTGCCGGGCATCTCGATGTCCGTGACGACGACGTCGGGGTCGAACCGCGCGAGCGTGCCGGCGATGTCCGCGGCGTCGTGCAGCACCACGACCTCGCAACCGGCCCGTCGCTCCAGCACGGTGCCCGTGTACGCCGCGACGTCGGGGTCGTCGTCCAGGACGACGACCCGCAGCGCAGAGCCGGTCAAGCGGTTCCTCCCAGCGTGGGTCGGGTGCGGGGCAGCCCGTCCGGCACGCCCCGGCCATGCTCGCAGATTCACCCGTACGGCGGCGGGCGGGCCGCGGGGGCCGTGCGCATGATGCCGTCATCGGACGGGGAGGCGACGATGCCGCACCACGGGGACCTTCCGCGCCTGGCGGCGCTCGACGACACCACGCTCGCGCGGGCCCGCACCGTCCTCGTCCACTCGCCCGACCCGTCCGGGGACGGCGACCTCGTCTGGACCCTGACCGTCCTGGACGGCGCCGGGGAGCCGCTCGGCCGCGAGCGGCTCAGCGCGCCCGACTGGCCCACGCCGCTGGCCGAGATCATCGCGCCGCACCTGGACGTCGCCGGGCTGCGCGTGGTCGGCGGCTGGCGGACCGACCTGGGCGAGGACGCCCTGCCGCGGCACGAGGCGCGGGTCCGTCCCGAGGCGTGACCGCCAGGGCCGTGCGGGGGTCGCAGCACCTGGACGCGAGCGGCGGGGGCGCCCGCGGTTGCCTAGGGTGGGGTCGGACCGGCGGGTGGACGCCCGCGGGCGTGGTGGAAGGGGCGGACGTGGAGATCGCGGTGCAGCGGATCGGGGGGCCCGTCGTGGTCCTGCGGCCCCGGGGGCGGCTCACCGCCGGCGACGCCCCGGAGCTGCGCGCGGTCGTGGCCGACCTGGTCGAGCAGGGCCGCACCAAGCTCGTCGTCGACCTCGAGGAGACGACGTTCCTCGACTCGTCCGGCCTCGGGGCCCTCATCGCCGGGCTGCGCGCGACCCGCACCGCGGGCGGCGACCTCACGATCGCCCGGCCGACCGGCCAGGTGCTCGACGTCCTCACGCTGACGACGATGATCCGGGTGCTCCCGCCGCACGAGACCGTCGCGGACGCCTTCGCCGCGCTGGCCTGAGCGCCCGTCCGCCGGGGTGGGGGCGGCGCGGGGCGGGGCCGGGCCGGCGGGGACGGGGACGCCGGTGGCGACGCCGGAGCCGTCCCCGGACGCGTCCGCCTCGGCCGCCGAGGACCAGTCGGCGGACGACGCTCGCGCCGCGGCGGAGGCGGCGGCCGATGCGGCGCTCCGGGACGGCACCGCGCAGGGGGCGGCGCCGTACTGGTACACGCTGACCGTGGCGCCGGACGGGGTGACGGACCGCCGCGAGTTGTGGCAGAGCCCGGACCGTCCGGGGCTGCTCGTCTGGGGTGGCGACCTCGGCAACACCGAGGCGACGGCGCCGTCGTACACGGCCGGCCGGTTCCGCATCGACGGGCAGTGGATCGACGAGGTGCGCGATGCTGACGTGCTTCCCACCGACCCGGCAGCGCTCGAGCAGGTGTTCCGTGACAGCATCGAGCCCGACCGCCGTAGCGGGAGCGACGACGAGAAGGTCTACGGGATGGCGTACGACCTGCTGAACAACAACCCGGGCTGGCTGCCGACCGCGCTGCTCCAGGCGGCGTGGCAGGTCGCCGGCTCGCTCCCGGGGTCGACGGTCGTGCCCGGCGAGGACTCGCTGGGGCGCGCGGGTGAGGTCCTGACCCGGCCGGGTGCGCAGGGCGGCGCCGAGCGGATCGTCGTCGACCCGGCGACGGGGCTCATCCTGGAGATGAACTCGGGCGCGAGCACCCGGGTGTTCCAGCAGTCGCCCGCGGACGCGGTCCCGGCCCAGCCGTCCCTCGACGGCACCGGCTGTCGCTCGTGGGACGCCTGCTGACCCGCCGGCACGGGCGCGAGGTCGGCGGTTCCGCCCCAGGTCGGCGGTTGCGCCGCCCCCGTGGTGGACGCAACCGCCGACCTCGGCGGTGGCGCTGGTCACGACCGGCCGGGTGCACGCGCCGCGACGCCTAGGATCGTCCCCGTGGCGGGACGGATCCGGCGGGAGGACGTGCAGACGGTCCGCGAGCGCGCCCGGATCGAGGACGTCGTCGGCGAGCACGTCGCGCTGAAGACCGCCGGCGTCGGCTCGATGAAGGGCCTGTGCCCGTTCCACGACGAGAAGTCGCCATCGTTCCACGTCCGCCCGCAGGTCGGGCTCTACCACTGCTTCGGGTGCGGCGAGGGCGGCGACGTCATCGACTTCATCCAGAAGATCGACGGCCTGCCGTTCACCGAGGCGGTCGAGTACCTGGCCGGCCGCGCCGGCGTGACGCTGCGGTACGAGGAGGGCGGCGGCCCCCGCCCCGGCCACGAGCCCGGCAAGCGGCAGCGGCTGCTGGAGGCGCACCGTGTGGCCGCGGAGTACTTCGCGGAGCAGCTGCTGTCCCCGGAGGGGGCGACCGCCCGGCAGTTCCTGGCCGAGCGCGGGTTCGACCGCGCGGCCGCGGAGCAGTTCGGCGTGGGCTACGCGCCCCAGGGCTGGGACCACCTGCTCCGGCACCTGCGCGGCCGGTCGTTCACCGAGGCGGAGCTCACCGCCAGCGGCCTGATGAGCCAGGGCAACCGGGGGCTGTACGACCGGTTCCGCGGTCGGCTGGTGTGGCCGATCCGCGAGGTCACCGGCGACGTCGTCGGGTTCGGCGCGCGGCGGCTGTACGAGGACGACCAGGGGCCGAAGTACCTGAACACCCCCGAGACCCCGCTCTACAAGAAGTCCCAGGTGCTCTACGGCATCGACCTGGCCAAGCGGGAGATCGCGAAGAACAAGCAGGTCGTCGTCGTCGAGGGCTACACCGACGTCATGGCGATGCACCTGTCCGGGGTCGGCACGGCGGTCGCCACCTGCGGCACGGCGTTCGGCTCGGACCACGCCCGCATCGTGCGGCGGCTGATGGGCGCGGGCGGTGCCGGGTCCGGCATCCAGCTCGCGTCGGGGGAGTCGGTCGGCGGCGAGGTCGTGTTCACGTTCGACGGCGACTCCGCGGGGCAGAAGGCCGCGATGCGCGCGTTCGGCGAGGACCAGGCGTTCAGCGCCCAGACGTTCGTCGCCGTGGCCGAGGGCGGCATGGACCCGTGCGACCTGCGGCAGGCCCAGGGGCCCGACGCCGTGCGCGCCCTGGTCAAGACGCGGCAGCCGCTGTTCCAGTTCGTCATCCGGACCACGCTCGACGGGTTCGACCTGCACACCGCCGAGGGCCGGGTGGCCGCGCTGCGCGCCGCCGCGCCGATCCCCGGCGGCATCCGCGACGCCGCGCTGCGGCCGGAGTACACCCGCATGCTCGCGGGGTGGCTCGGGATGGATGTCGAGACGGTGCAGCGCGCGGTGCAGCAGGCCTCCCGGGGCGGGCGGTCGTCCGGCGGCCGGGACGCCGGACGCGGGGCGCCGTCGTCGGCGGGCTACGGCCAGGGCGGCGGGTACGGGGCCGACGGCGGCCGGTCGGCCTTCGTGCCCCCGGGCCCGGAGGAGGGCGGCTGGCGCCGGGACGGCGGGCGCGGCCAGCGCGGGGGACGACCCGGCGGTGGTGGCCCGGGCGGCGGGCAGCGCGGCCCGGGTGGCGGCGGTGGCGGCCGGTGGGACGACCGGCGCGGGGGCGGCGACCGGTTCCCGGGCGGCGGTCGCGGGTCGACCAACCAGGGCCAGGGCTACGGCCGGCGGTTCGACGAGCCGCCGCCGGAGCCGTACGACGACGCGCCCCCGCACGACCTCCACCAGGCCGGCGCCGGCGCGCGCGACGGCGCGACCGCGCTGCCCGCGCCGCAGATGGCCATGCCCGACCCGCGCGACCCGGTCACCGCGACCGAGCGGCGGGCGCTCGAGGCCGTGCTCCAGATGCCGGACGCCGTGCCGCCGGAGTTCGACGACCTGCCGCCGGAGGCCTTCACCGCGCCCGCGTACCGGGCCGTGCACGCCGCGATCCGCGCCGCCGGGGGTGCGGCCGCCGCGCGCGCCCGGGTCGCCGCGGAGGGTCCCGGCGCGGCTGTCGGCTGGGTCGAGGCCGTCCGCGAGGAGGCGGCATCGCCGGTCGAGAGCCTCATCACTCGGCTCGCGGTCGCGCCGCTCCCCGAGGACCGGCCCGACCGGCTGCCCGGCTACGCCCGCGGGCTGGTCATGGCGCTGGTCGAGATGGAGCTCACCCGGCACATCGCCGACCTGCGCGGGCGCCTGCAGCGGATGGACGCGCAGGCCGACCCGGACGGGTACCGCGACCTCGCGCGCGAGCTGTTCGAGCACGAGAACCGGCGGCGGGCGCTGCGCGAGAGCGCCTGAGCGGGGCGCCCCGGGCGCCCCGGCGGCTGCGCGCCCCGGCGGTACGGTGCCCGCATGGAGCGGTGGGGCGCGGCGCTGTACGGCGAGCCGTGCGGGGAGTGCGGGTACACCTGGGGGCTGACCGCGGACGCGGCGGTGCACGTGGTGTCCGAGGTCCCCGGCCGGTTCGCGGCCGTGCTGGTCACCGCGCCGGACCCGCTGCGGCACCCCGACCTCGGCTGGTCGACCGCCGCCTACGTCCGGCACGTCGCCGACAACCTGGAGATCTGGGCGTACCGGCTGGACGCCGCCCGCTGCGACGGCCGCACCACCACCGCCGGCTACGACCCGGACGCGCTCGCGGCGGCCCGGGACTACGCGCACGCCACGGTCGGGGCCTCGCTGCTCGCCCTGCGCCGGGTCGTCCCGGGCTGGGTCGACGCGGTCACCGCGGCCCTGGCCGAGGGCGTCGTGCTCGACCACGCGACCCGCGGGCCGCAGCGCGCCGAGGACGTGGCGCGGAACAACGCGCACGACGCCCTGCACCACCTGCGCGACGTGCGGCGGATCGTCGAGCACGCGGCGACGGTCACCGGGTCCTGACGGCGGCGGGCGACCGCGCGCACACCCGGGGCCACTACCCTGACCGGCATGACGACTGCGGAGGCCGCACCCGGCCAGGACCTGCCCGACGAGCGCGAGATCCTGGGCTGGGACGAGTTCGGCGAGGCGGCGCGCGACCTCGCCCGCGCGGTGGTGGCGTCCGGCTTCGAGCCCGACGTCGTGGTGGCGGTGGCCCGCGGCGGCCTGCTGCCCGCCGGCGCCCTGTCCTACGCCCTGGGCCTGAAGGCCTGCGGCACCCTGAACGTCGAGTTCTACACGGGCATCGACGCGCGGCTGCCCGAGCCGGTCGTGCTGCCGCCGCTGCTGGACAACGCGGCGCTGGTCGGCCGCCGGGCGCTCGTCGTCGACGACGTGGCGGACACGGGGGAGACCCTGGCGCTGGTGCAGCGGCTCGTCGCGGAGCACTGCGAGGAGGCGCGCACGGCGGTGCTGTACGCGAAGTCGCACTCGATCGTCGCGCCGGACTTCGTGTGGCGGCGGACCGACCGGTGGATCACGTTCCCCTGGTCGGCGCAGCCGCCGGTCACGGTCTGACGGCGCGGTCGGCAGGGGGAGCCACGTGCGGGGCCCGTCGGCGCTCCGGCTGCGCTGCGTCGCCGCCCGCGGCGCGTTCCTCCCCGCCGGCCGCCGGCCCCGCGGCACCACCGGGGCGTCCGCGTACGCGGTGACGCACGGGCGCGCGTACGAGGCGGTCGGGGTCCTGGTGCTCGCCGACCACCTGAGCGTGCTGGTGCGCGACGACTGGGGCGGCCCGGCGTTCGTGCCCGCGGAGCTGTTCGCGGGCGTCGCGACGGTCGTCCCGCCGGGCTGGGCGTTCGCCCTCGACTCGGGCGCGCGGGCCGGTCGGCGGGCGCTCTGGGGCGAGCCGGTCGTCGCGGTCTGGGGCTACCCGGCGCTCGTCGAGGAGGACGGCCACGCGGCGGCGCTCCTGGCCGGCGACGCCCGGGCGGTGGCGCTGTTCGACGAGGCCTGCGGGGCGTAGCCCCGGCGGGTGCGTGCCGAATCCCACCCGATCGTCGCGTGGCCACCCGATCGATCGGGGTGCGGCGCGGCGATCGGGTGGCGAACGGGCCGGGGGCACCGCGCCTCAGCCCGGCGTCGCCCCCGCGCCGCCCAGGCCCTCCGCCCGTGCGCGCACGATCGCCGCCGACCGGTCGGGCACCTCCAGCTTGGTGAGCACGTTCGCGACGTGGTTCCGGACCGTCTTCGCCGACAGCCCGAGCCGCCGCGCGATGACCAGGTTGTCGTGCCCGCCGGCGACCAGGTCGAGCACCTCGCGCTCGCGGTCGGTGAGCCGCGGGAACGGCACCCGGACCGACGAGCGCCCGCCGAGGACGTAGGCCATCGCCCGCTCGGCCACGGACGGCCCGAGGATCATCTCCCCGGCGGCGACGGCGCGGACCGCGCGCTCGACCTGCTCGGGCGGCGCGGACTTCACGAGGTACCCGCGCGCCCCGGCCCGGACCGCGGCCACCACGGCGTCGTCGTCCTCGTGCATGCTCATGACGAGCACGGCGGTCCCCGGGCGCGCGGCGACGACCTCCCGCGTGACGTCGATCCCCGACCCGTCGCCGAGATCCAGGTCCATGACGACGACGTCCGCACCGGGCGCGCCGTCGTCGGTCAGGAGCGCCCGCGCCTCGGCCGCGCCGGCCGCCGCCCCGACGACCTCGACACCCGCGAGGGACCCCAGCAGCGCGGCCATGCCGATCCGGAACACCGGGTGGTCGTCCACGAGGGCGACCCGCACCGTCACGTCGGCACCGCCTCGGCGGGGTCGGTCTCGGCGGCCGCACCGGCGCCCACCTCGGCGCCGACACCGGCGCCGACGCCGACGCCCACCTCGGCGCCCACCCCGGCCGCCCGCGGCACGGGCGCCCCCGGCACCAGCGGCAGCACCGCGCGCACGACCGTCCCCGGTGCCGCGGCGGCCACCTCCACCCAGCCGCCGAGCTCGTCGGCCCGCTCCCGCATGGAACGGGTGCCCACGCCGACGGCGTCGCCCGCCCGCGCGGTCCCGGCGGCCGGGCCCGGCCCCCGGCCCGCATCCGCGCACCGGACCTCCAGCGCCTCCGCCGACCGGCGCACCACGATCCGGCAGCCGTCGGCACCCGAGTGCCGCTGCGCGTTGCGCGCCGCCTCGCTCAGCACCCCGTACGCCGCGGCCGCCACGACGGGATCGAGCGCCCCCGGTTCGTCGCCGGCGACCTCGACCGCGAACCCCTCGCGCCCGAGCCGCCGGGCCAGGTCGTCGAGCGCCGGCCCGAGGCCCTGCTCGTCGAGCACCGGCGGCAGCAGCCCGCGGGCGAGGTCCCGGACGTCCTCGACGCGCCGCTCGGCCTCGTCCCGCAGCGCGGTCAGCGCGGCGCGCGCCGCCTCGACGTCGTCGGGCCGGCCGCCGTCGAGCAGGTTCACCGCCCCCTGCAGCCCGAGTCGCATCCCGGACAGCCACGGCCCCAGCCCGTCGTGCAGCTCCCGCCGCACGGCGCGGCGCTCGCGGAGCCGTGCGGACGTGGCGGCGTCCCGGGCCCGCTCCAGGTCCCGGGCCCCCGCCGCGAGCGCCAGGCCCGCCGCGACGACGGGCGCGAGCTGGTCGAGGGCGGCCCGGGTCCGGCCGTCCAGCCGCTCTCCCGGCGGGGCGGTCACGGCCAGCTCGCCGACGAGGCCGCCCGCCCGCTCGACCGGCAGCCGCACCGGCTCGGAGGTGGGCGACCCCCAGGACGCGGCGAGCGGGTCGGCGCCGGCCGACGCCAGGCGGACCGACTCCAGCCGGAGCGCCTCGCCGACGCCCGCCGCCAACCCGGCGAGCAGGTCCGCGGACCCGCCCGGCGTGGTCAGGCTCCGGCCGAGGAGCAGGGCGGCGCGCCCGGGGTCCGCGGCCTCGCCGTAGACCAGGTGGCGCACGCGGGTCTGCAGCCAGCCGCGCACGGGCTGGAGCAGCAGCACGACCCCGACGGCCGCGGCGACCTGCGCGCCCGGCGTGCTGGTGCCGGCGAGCGCCGACACCCCCGCCGTGACGATCGCGTACACCCCGGCGAGGGTGAGCGTGAGCAGCGCGGCGACCGTCGCCCGGCTGATGGCCAGGTCGAGCCCCCACAGGCGGTTGCGCAGGACCGTCACCAGCAGCGCGGCCGGGAACAGCGCCTGGCAGACCAGGTGGCTCACCGGCACGGCGAGGAACAGCGCGGGCCCGGGGTCCGCGAGCACCAGCGGCACGAACGACAGGGCCATGATCGCGGTCGCGACGGCGAGCAGGCCCAGCCCGCGACGTTCCGCCTCGGGCCCGCGGCGGTACCGCCACCACGTGGCGCCGGCGGTGAGCAGCCCGGCGACCACGACCAGCGCGATCGCCCCCCGCGCGTCCGACATCGGCGCGAGCAGCCGGGTCCCGGTGAGCAGCAGGGCCGAGCCGGTCCCCAGCGCGACGCCGGCCCAGGCCACCGGCCCGAGCCGCCGGTCGCGGGCCAGCCACGGCACCACGGTGAACAGTGCGACGGTGCCCGGCACCCACACCCAGCCGAAGGCGCCCGTCAGCCAGTCGAGCGCGGGAGCGCCGGGCCGGGTGGCCGCGAACACGCCCCACGCGCCGCCGACCGCCGACACCCCGCCCGCGACGCCCGTCAGCGCGACGAGCCAGCCCACGGGGTGCCGGCGCCGGGACAGGATGACCGCGCCGACCGTGCCGTAGACGGCCGCCACGGTGACGTCGACGGCGGTGAACAGCAGGTCCCCGGCGGCCATCCCGCCCCCGGCGGCGACGTGCAGCACGGCGGCGGTCCCGGCGAGCAGCCAGGCGACCAGGGCGATCGCGAGCGCCACGCCGGGCAGCCCGTCGCGCGTCCGCTCGTGCGCGCCCGAACCCTCCCGGTCCATGGCGTCACCGTAGGGGCAAACCACCACAGAACGGGAGGGTTCGGGCGCGAGCGTGGTGCCGAGGGTCACCGCCGGTCGCCCGCGGCGAAGCCGATCGCCGTCACCAGCAGCCAGAGCGGTCCGGTGAACCCGGCCATGTACTGCAGCGGCGAGATGCCGAGCAGCAGCGTCAGCCCGCCGAGCACGGCCCCGACCCAGCCGAGCCAGCGCGGCGCCGCCGCGTGCCGGAGCGCCGCGACGGCCACCGCCACCCCGGACAGCCCCGCCCCGACCCACAGCCACGGGATGGTCGCGATCCAGTCGCTGAAGAACGCGCCCGACTCCGGGACGATCAGGTCGACGTCGGCGAACCCGAACATGAACTGCGTGTCCAGCCCGGACCCGAGCAGCCCGGCCACCGACACGAGCAGCAGCCCGGCACCCGCGACCGGTCCCAGCAGGCTCCCGGCGGGCGCCTGCTGGGACAGCCGCCGCGAGAGGCCGGCGGCGAACACGACCGCCAGCAGCGCCGAGACGATCGTCGCCGTGTGGAACACCAGCAGCGCCCCGGTGCGCCCGGACAGGTCCGCGACGATCGCGTCCGCGTCGCCGGCGGTCTCCTCCCAGTTCACGCCGAGCGCCATCGAGGCCTGGATGCCGACCAGGCCGGTGACGCCGGCGGCGATCCCGGCCAGCGCCCACCCGCGGGGCTGGGGGCGCACCCGGGTGGCGGGTGCCGACGGCGGCACGGGCGCGGCGTCCGTCGCGCCGGTGCCGCCCCCTGCGGCGGCACCGGCGCCGGGCGCGCGGCCGGCGGTCGTGGGCGAGGTGTCGTGCGTGGTCATGTCGTGCCCCTCCGTGACGGGGAGGCCCGGTGCCTCCGCCGGGCACGACGCTGGGCCGGGACGCGTCCCGGGCGGAAGGGCGCGGCGCCCGGATCGCCGGGCGATCGGGCCGGGCGGTCGGGCGGGGCGCGCAGCGGCGCCCGACGCCGGCACGCGGCCTACGCCTTCCGGCGCGCCCCACGCCGGTCGGCGTGGGCGGGGCCGGACAGCGTAGGCCGCGCGGTCCCGGCCCGGGCGGGCCGTGCGGGCGACGGCACCGCACGGCGGGTATCTCCGTGCGGCCCGCTGGACGTCGTCGCTACACTCGTGCGCACAGGCACCGATCCGGCCATCACCGGGGAGCCTCCGGAAGAACAGGGCGAGCCGCGGCACCACCGCGGCGGACCCCCAGTAGAACCGGACGGGGCAGGCCCGTCACAGCCGCAGCAGCAGAGTGGTCGCGCGCCGACCCCGCGAGGGGCAGGCGATCGGCAAGCGGGGTGGTACCGCGGTGCCCGCCGGGGCTCAGGTCCGGGCGTGACGTCGTCCCCGTGGATCCGCCACCGCACCGCGAGCCCCCGGGCCCGCCGACCACCAGGAGCGCCATCCGCCATGGCCTATCCGCTGCACCGCACCCCGAGCGGCAAGCACGCCGCCCCCGTCGCGCCCGGCGCGTCCTTCGGCCTGCCCGCGTCCCCGGACCTGCCGGCGCTGGAGAAGGACGTCCTCGCGTACTGGGAGTCCGACGGGACGTTCCAGGCGTCGATCGACGCGCGTGACGCCGGCACCGACGGCGCCAACGAGTTCGTGTTCTACGACGGCCCGCCGTTCGCGAACGGCCTGCCGCACTACGGCCACCTGCTGACCGGGTACGCCAAGGACATCGTCGGCCGGTACCAGACGCAGCGCGGTCGCCGCGTCGAGCGCCGGTTCGGCTGGGACACGCACGGCCTGCCGGCGGAGCTCGAGGCGGAGCGGATCCTCGGCATCACCGACAAGTCCCAGATCGAGGAGATGGGCATCAAGGCGTTCAACGACGCCTGCCGGACGTCGGTGCTGCGGTACACCGACGAGTGGCGGGTGTACGTGACGCGCCAGGCGCGCTGGGTCGACTTCGACCACGACTACAAGACGCTGGACCCGACGTTCATGGAGTCGGTCATCTGGGCGTTCAAGCAGCTCTACGACAAGGGCTGGGCGTACGAGGGCTACCGCGTGCTGCCGTACTGCTGGAACGACCAGACGCCGCTGTCGAACCACGAGCTGCGGATGGACGACGACGTCTACAAGGACGTCCAGGACCAGACGGTGACCGTCACGTTCCCGCTGACCGGCGAGCGCACCGCCGAGCTCGGCCTCGACGGCGTCGCCGCCCTCGCCTGGACGACCACCCCCGGCACGCTGCCGACCAACGCGGGGCTCGCCGGTCAGCGGGAACG
>NZ_JAKRMS010000003.1 GCF_022346185.1 Cellulomonas sp. ACRRI
GGTCGACGCAGCGGGTGCTGAACCCGGGGCGCGCGGTGTCCGACGGGACCCCGGGGAAGGTCACCGTCACCGCGACGACGTCGTGGGCGGCCGCCTCGGTGACGGCGACGGTCGCCGGCGTGACGCTGCCGATGGTCAGCACCGGGACGGGGTCGTACTCGGCGACGTTCACCGGGCTGCCGGCCGGAGACCACAGCTGGTCGGTGACGGCCGACGGCCTCACCGCGCACGGGTCGAAGGCGACGGTGTTCTGATGCGCGCGCTGATCGCGGGGTTCGGGGCGCTGCTCGCGGGGCTGCTCGTGGTCGGGGGAGTGGTCCTGGACGACGAGCCTCGCCCGGTCGAGGACTCGGGAGGCTCCGGGGAACTGAACCTGGATGCGGTGCCCGAGGAGTTCCGCGCCGCGCTGCTCGACGCCGCTGGACGCTGCCCTGGGGTGT
This sequence comes from Cellulomonas sp. ACRRI, assembly GCF_022346185.1. Lineage (GTDB taxonomy): Bacteria > Actinomycetota > Actinomycetes > Actinomycetales > Cellulomonadaceae > Cellulomonas. The sequence goes on from NZ_JAKRMS010000003.1 coordinate 441, forward strand.
CGGGGCCGCTGCTGGCCGCGCAGATCGAGGTCGAGTCGGGCTGGAACCCGGCGGCGGTGTCCCCGGCCGGGGCGCAGGGGATCGCGCAGTTCATGCCGGGCACCTGGCGGACGTGGGGCCGGGACTACTCCGGCGACGGCGTCGCGGACCCGTTCAACGCGACCGACGCGATCGGGTCGCAGGCGGACTACATGTGCCACCTGCGGGACCTGAGCGACGCGGGCCTGGCGTCCGGGGCGATGTCCGGGGATGCGGTGCAGCTGACCCTCGCGTCGTACAACGCCGGGCCCGGGGCCGTGGCCAAGCACCGCGGCATCCCGCCGTTCACCGAGACCCGCCGGTACGTGGACCGGGTCCTGGCGGCGGTCGCGAAGTACACGCTGACCGGAGACGACGGTCAGTACGAGGGCCAGGGCCCCGGGGTGTCGGCCGATGGGACCTACCGGGTCTCGATGCCCGGGTCCGGGCACCTGGACCCCTCGACGCTCTGCGAGCTGTCGTGGTCGCCGCGGATCCTGCTGCGCTGCGACGCCGCCCAGGCCCTTGAGCGCCTGAACGTGGCGTACACGGACCGGTTCGGGGCGCCGCTGGGGGTCTCTGACGGGTACCGGGACTACGCCTCGCAGGTCGCGATCGCCGCCGCCAAGCCGCACCTGGCGGCCAAGCCCGGCACCTCGAACCACGGGTGGGGCCTGGCGGCCGACCTGATCGGTGTCAGCCCGGAGGGCTCCGAGCGGTACCGGTGGCTGCGCGAGCACGGCCCCACCTACGGCTGGCAGCACCCGTCCTGGGCCCGGATCGGCGGCTCGAAGCCGGAGGCATGGCACTGGGAGTACGTGGGAGTCCGCACATGAAGCACACCAAGACCGCCCTGGCCCTCGCCCTGATCGTGGTGACCACCACGCCGGGGTGCACCTCGCCGGCGCCCGACCCGGCGCCGACCGCGTCAGCGAGCCCGTCACGGACCAGCACGGCTCCGGACCCCCGAGCGACCGCGCCGGCGCCCACCACCGCTGACCCCGCGCCCGAACCGGCGCCGGAGCCGGCAGCGGTGGAGGACCCCTCGGTTGTCGCGGACCGGGTCGCGGGCCTGCTGTGGGCCGCGGACACCCGCACCGACGCATCCCCGGCCGACACCGCCCGCCGGGCCGCGCCCTGGCTGACGCCGACGGCGCTGGAGCAGGTGACCTCCGCACCGGCCATCGACGCCGACTGGCTGGAGCTGGCCGCGCACTCCGGCAGGCGCCTGGCCGCGGTCGACGACGTCGACGAGCTGGTCGGACGCACACCCGACACCACGACCGTCGCGGTCCGCACGCGCGGGGTGCGACTGACCCCGGTCAGCGAGGACGGGTGGACCGGCGAGCAGGCGTACGTCGTCGCGACGTTCCGCCTGACCCGCACACAGGTGAGCGCGCCGTGGCTGGTCGACGACGTCGAGGCGATGTGGGCGCTGGACCCGACCGGGGACGAGTACCGCGAGTAGCGCCGCACGACGGCGGCAGAACACGACGAGCTAGGGGAAGCGCAGATGAACCTGATCTGGCCCGGGTCGGCCTACGAGGCAGACGACGAGGAGGTCACAGCCAAGGTGGCGGCGACCGCGCAGACAGCTGCGCCGCCACCGGCGCCGGCCGAGCCCGCGGAGCAGCCCTCGCCGGCTGGGAAGGAAGCCGGTCCACGCGGCGGGCCGCAGCCCACATCGGCCGGCACGTTGCTGGCCAGCAAGACCCCCGGCGACCCCACCGACTCGACCGCGCAGAGCGAGGGCCCACCGGCGGCTGCGGCCGCAACCGCGCCGCCGGCGCAGGCGGACGTCGCCACCCCGGTGCGCGGCGTGCCGGTCGCGCCGGTTCCGGCGTGGGACCACGTGCTCGCCGGCGACCCGCCACGCACGTCGGTCTCGGCGGACCTGCTGGCGAGCCCGGACCCGGACGCCGCGGCCGCGGCGGCCCCGCTGACCGGGTGGCGGCGCGCGGTGCGCATCGCCAGCCTCGGGATCGTCCGACCTCGTCCCTCGCGCGAGGCCCGCGAGCTGGTCGCGGACACCGCCGCGGTCGGCGTGCAGCTGGCGGGCGCCCGCACGGTCATCGTCGCCAACCCCAAGGGCGGCGGCGGCAAGACACCGACCGTCGTCGGGCTGTCTGCGACGTACGGGTGCGTGCGCGGCGGGCGGGTCCTGGCCTGGGACAACAACGAGACGATGGGCACCCTCGGGGTCCGGACCTTCCCGCAGCGGTACGCCACCACTGCGGTCGACCTGCTGCGCGCCCTCGGCCACCTGGAGGGCACCGGGGTGCGCGCCGGGGACCTGGCCGCGCTCGTCCGGCACCAGGCCTCGGGCCGCTTCGACGTGCTGGTGTCCGACGAGGACCCCGCGCGCATGAGCCAGATCGACGCCGCGGCGTTCGCTCGCCTGCACGACCTGCTCACCGGGGTCTACGAGGTCCTGGTCGTCGACACCGGCAACAACGCCCGCTCCCCGAACTTCCTCGCGGCCGTCGACGTCGCCGACGCCCTGGTCATCCCGCTGTCGCTCAAGCCCGACAGCGTGCTGTCCGCGGGCCGGCTCATCGACCAGCTGCGCGCCTACGGCCGCGGCGACCTGGTCGAGCACGCCGTGACCGTGATCTCCGACAGCGGCGAGTCCGGCCAGGCACCGGCGGACATCGCCCGGTGGTCGGCGTTCTTCGAGGAGACCACCGCGGCGGTCGTGCACGTGCCGTTCGACCCGCACCTGAACGTCGGGGGGCCGATCACGTTCGACCAGCTCGCCCCGGCCACCCGCCGGGCGTACCTGCGCGCCGGTGCCCGTGTGGCTCAGGTGCTGTCCACCCGACCCGGCCAGCGCCCCGGCTGGTCGACGTTCCCCCTGAAGGAGACGAACCGATGAACACCCCCCTGGAGCTCACCGCGGCTGTGGCCTCCCGCCTGCCGGCCGACATCCCCAACCCCTTGGACAACGTGACCCCGGACCTGAACGTGTTCGGGGTCAAGTTCACTGGCGCCGTGCAGCTCGCACTGGGCGGGCTGTGGGCGGTCGTGCTGTTCTACACGGTCGCCGCGGTGATCATCGGCCTGGCGAAGTGGGCGTGGGCGAAGAAGGTCTCCCACAACCGTGAGGCGCTGGCCGAGGGCGCGAACGAGTTCAAGCAGGCCCTGGTCGTCTTCGCGATCGCCGCGATGCTCTCGCTGATCATCGGTGCGGTCCTGATCTTCGCGCAGCAGGCGAACGGCTGATGCGCGGCGGCAAGGTGCTGCTCGGCACCGGCATCGCGCTCGGACTGGTCGGCCTCGGACTGCTGGGCGGCCGGCTCGTCGATGGCGGCTCCGACGAGCCGCCGCCCGCTGGCCCGGGCGGCGTCACCCAAGAGGCACCCACGGCCGAGGTCGACGCCGACGGTCGGTACCTGGTCGCCTACGGCTCGGGCGGGTCCGACCGGTCCTCGACCGGCGTGCCGGTGGGGTTCGACCCGGACTGCGGCAGCGCGATCGCAGCGGCGGCGTCCTACGCGGTGGCGGTCATCACCCCGCTGGTCGACCCGACCGGCTGGGACAGCGAGTCCTACACCGGGATGCTCGAGGAGCTGTCCGCCGGCCTGCACGCCACGGCCGGCGAGCACTCCACCGAGCACCTCCTGGAGGTGCTGGCCACCGCGCCGGCGGTCGCCAGCGCGGTGCCCGACACCCGCATGTACCCGACGGACTCGCTGTTCCGGGTGCGCTCGTGCGTGGAGGGGACGTCTGCCGGGGTGGATCTGGCACTGGTGACCGGCGGGACCGCCGCGGGCACCCCGTTCGGTGGGGTGATGCCGGTGGCCGTGGACCTGGCGTGGCACGGCGAGGACTGGCGGCTGGTCACCCTCGACCCCTTCGCCCAGTGGGACACCTGGCAGACGATGACCACCGCCCCGGGCGAGGGGTGGACCCCGCCGGTGGACGCGCGGGGGCGTGCGGCGATCGCGGCCGCCGGCGGCGCGGGGTGGACGGAGTTCACCGATGCCGGCGCGTAGCCCTCGTAGTCGCGCTCGGGCCGCGTGGGTCGCGGTCCTCGCGGTCCTGGTCTGGGTCACCGGCGTCGGGGCTGCTGCAGCCGCCCCGACACCGGCAACCGCCCCGGTGAGCATCACGACGACCTCGCAGACCGCTGGCATCGGTGAGCAGCTGGTGTGCGGGATCCTCGGCACGATCAACCCGATCAACGGGATGGTGTGCGGCGTCGGGCAGGACATCGTCGGCGGCGTCCTGCAGAACCAGGACGGCGGGGACGGCGAGAAGTCGTCGGCGGGCGGGTCGTCGCTGGTGTGCACCGTCGCCCCGATCGTGAGCCCGGTGCTCGGCCTGGTGTGCCCGGTCCTGGTCGACGGGGTCGAGCAGGTCGCGAAGGTCGCGGGCCTGGTCCTGAACCCCGAGCGCGCCTACCAGCACTTCGCGAACGACCTCAAGGAGGACGCGATCACCTGGTTCACCAGGTCGATCTCGTACGTCGTCGACGAGACCACCTTCGACGCCGGCGCCCAGTGGTGGCGGGAGGCCTACGCCGCGACGGCCGGGATCGGCATGGCGGTCATGGTCGTGATGATCCTGACGACGCTGCGGCGTGCCGCCGTCGGCAAGATCGGGCCGGCGAAGGCATCGGAGGTCATCACCCAGTACGTCCCGGTCGCGGTGCTGATGATGATGTTCGGCCCGCCGGTCGGCTACGTCCTGGGCCGGATCACCGGGGGCATGAACGCCGGGATCCTGAAGTGGATGGGCCCGGACGTGGTCGACATGTTGACCAACGGCGCCGTGTTCACCCAGATGACGGCCGCCTCGGGGTTCGGCATGGGCATCGGCATCCTGATGTTCCTGGTGCTGCTGCTGGCCTCGCTCGGGGTGTTCGGGACGTGGCTGACGCAGTCCCTGTCGACCCACGTGATCGGCGCGGTGGGCGGGGTGGCCTGGGGGATGAGCGTGGACCCGCAGTGGCGGCCCAAGGCGCTGCGGGTGGTGTGGCTGTTCGTCGGCCTGCTGTTCGCCAAGCCGGCCGGGCTGCTGGTCATCGGGATCATCGCGAAGTACCTGGGGAACATGGACCCCAAGGGGGGCCTGGACGACCCGACGCAGCTGCTCGTGCAGGGGCTGACGTTCATCATCGCTCTGGTCATGATCGCCTTCTCACCGTGGGCGGTGATGAAGTTCTTCCCGCTGCTGCCAGACGGCAGCGAGTCGGTGAACTCCTCCGGCCCGACGGTGGCGACCTCCGTCGCCGGCGGCATGGGGTCGATCGCCACCACGATGCTGATGCTGCACGCCCGCGGCTCCGGGGGCGGCGGCGGCGGTGGTGGTGGTTCGGGCGGCGGCTCGAGCGGTGATGCCCCCAGGTCGGCCAAGAGCGGCGGCGGCGGCGCGACCAAGCCCAAGTCCGGCGGGCAGGAGCAGAACCCGGGCACGGGCAAGCAGCCCGACAAGAGCGGCTCGGGCGCTGGCTCCAAGAGCGGCGCCCGCTCGGGCGCGACCGGAGGCGGCCGCGGGAGCAGGGCGTCGAGGAACGGCGGCACCGGGGCGGGCGCCGAGCGCGACGGCGCGCCGCCGGACCCGGCGACGTCGACGAGCCCCGCCGCGAAGGGCGCTGGGGGCCTGGGGTCGAAGCACGCGGGTGCTGCGCGGGCCGGCGGTGGTTCGGCGAGCGGGGCCGGCGCGACGGGCGGCAAGGCGGCTTCGGCGGCGGGAGGTGCTGCGACGGGCGGGGCGTTGCTGGCGGCCCAGCTCGCCGCTGCCGGCGTGACGGCGGTAGCGAGCAAGGCCAAGGAGGCGTCGGCTGCTGCCGCGCCGCAGACCGGAGGTGGTGAGCAGTGAGCACGCCCGACCTGATCGACCGGCGGGTGCACCTGGGCGGTGCGACCCGTTCGCGCGGGATCCTGGGCGGCACTCGGTCCGGGTTCCAGTGGACCGGGATGATCGGGTGCCTGGTGGTGTCGCTGATGCCCCTGGTCGGGGGAACCCTCAGCCTGTCCACCGTTCTGGTCGCGGTGGCGGGCGCCGCGGTGTCGGTCGGGGCGTGGACGCCGTGGCCGGGGATGCAGGAGCGGTCGGCGGTGCTGTGGGCGCTGTGGTGGCTGCGGTTCTGGGTTCGGCGGCGGCGTGCGATGTCGGTGTTCGCCCTGGCGCGCGACGGCAAGTCCGCACCACCGAGCCCGCTCGCCCCGCTCAAGGCCCGCGAGGCCCCCTCCGGGTTGTCGGTCGTGCGGCATCACAGCCCGGGCCGGCGGGCGTTCCAGACCGTTGCGTGGGAGATGGTCGGCGCCCGCGCGGGGTTCGACAACGACTACATGCTCGGCGCCGACCAGGAACGGTTCGGCAAGCTCGCCGCCGCGTGCGTGACCGCCGAGCCGCGGGTCGTCGGGCTGCAGCAGGTGTCGCGGGTGGGGTCCTACGATATGGCCGACCACGTGCACTGGATCGCCGGGAAGATCCCGCCGGGCACGAACCAGCGGCTCATCGACTCCTACGTCAACCTCCTGGACATCGGGGGCGAGCAGTCCGACCAGACCCGCACCTGGCTCGTGGCGCGCGTCCGTGACGCCGGCCTCGTCGACGTCGCCGACGACCTGGACGACGACGATGACGACCTCGACGCCGACGAGCGGGTGCTGCGGTCGGTCGAGCAGATCGCGGAGTCCGTGAGCCAGCTCGCGGCCATGCAGGGCATCCAGCTGCGGGCGCTGACAGGTCCGCGCCTCGCCGCGGTGATCCGCGGGCTGCAAGACCCCGATCACCCGCTGGATCAGACCGCAGGCATGGCCTGGGACTCCGCGTGGGCGCCGTGGGAGACCTGGCACCCCCGGCACATGGTGGTCCACGGCTCCGATCGTCGATGGTGGACACGCACCGCGGTGATCCCCGCCGACGCGGTGGCACCCGGGGCACTGCCGGCGGACTTCTTGTGGCCTCTGATCGGGTCGATGACCCCGACGCTGGTCCGCACGGTCAGCACGCACGTCGAGCTGATCCCGGCGGACAGGGCCCGGTCCAAGGCCCGCGACGACGTCACGGCCGACGGCACCGCCGCGATGGAAGCGGTGACCAGCTCGGTCGACGACGGCGGCGCCGGCCGCCAGCTGTCGCTGTCCGAGCAGCACCTGGTCGACCTGGCCGCCGGCAGCGGTCACCACGGTGCCGCTTGGGTCGCGACCATCACGATCCAGGCGCCGTCGCTGCGGGACCTGGCGCGCGCGAGCAAGCAGCTGGCCACCGCGGCCGAGGAAGCCGCGATCACCCGGCTGGACTTCGTCGACGGATGGCACGACGGGGCGTTCTGCACCACGCTCCCGCTCGCGCACGGGATGGGTAGGACCCGATGAGCACCCCGACCACGACCCACGAGCCGGTGGCGTCCAGCACCGCCGCACCCGAGACGGCGACTCCTGCCACACCCGGAGCCGGTCCCAGCGACAAGGACCGGCAGCGGCGGGACAAGGCCCGCGCGCGCCGGCTGCACAAGCACCTTCGCCGGGCGCGGGTACGACCGCGGATCGCGCTGCTGAACCGGTGGGGCTGGTACGAGCTGCTGCTGACGGCCGCGTTCTCCACCACCCGGCAGATCGGAGCGCTGCACCTGGGCACGAGCGCCGCACCGACCTCTCACCGCGGGCTGTTCGCCGGCCGGGACTGGCACCACCGGTGGGCGGTGTTCCTCGACGTGTTCACCCTCTACCTCGACGGAGGGCTGAAGAACCCGAACATCGTCGTCGTCGGTGACATCGGCGCCGGCAAGTCCTCCTTCATCAAGACCCTGCTGGTGATCCGCGCACTCCTGCTCGGGCGTCGGGTCGTCATCGTGGACAAGAAGTCCCAACGTCGCGCGGACGGCACCGTGGAGGGCGAGTACGCACTGCTCGCCCGCGAGCTCGGCGTCACCCCGATCCGGTTCGCCACCGGCGGCGGAGCCGGCGGGTCCCGGATCAACCCGCTGGACCCGGCGATCGGGGCCGGGCAGGTATCCCGGTACGAGCTGCTGCGCGCGATCCTGGCCGAGGCACTGGGCCGGCCGATCCGCCCGCTCGAGGGGCGGGCGCTGCGGATCGCCGTCGACGTCGCGATCGCTGACGCCGAGGCGGGTGGTCAGGTCGCCACGATCCGTGAGGTCATCGCTCAGCTCGCCGACCCGGGACCGAGCGCCCAGGGGCGGCTCTCGCAGTACGAGTCGCTGGAGGACCTCGCTGGGTGGGGCCGGGAGGCGGCCGCCGAGCTGTCCCGGATGGTCGAGGAGGACCTGGCCGGGCTGGTCGACGGGCCGACGTCCCCGGACATCAACCTGACCGCGGGGCTGACGGTGTTCGACATCTCGGCGCTGCCCGAGGACGGGCCCGCGGTCCCGATCGTCATGGCCATCGTGAATACCTGGCTGCGCGGCACGCTGGCGGCGCAGGCCGACACGGTGCCCACGGTGTTCGTGGTCGACGAGGCCGGGCTGGTCATGGAGGGCAGCTTCGCGAAGGTCACCCGCCGCAACCAGAAGGTCGCCCGCGGCGAGGCACTGAGCAACGTCAGCGGCATGCAGCACGTCTCGGACACCCAGGGCGACCCGTACGCCCTGGCCACGTTGCGCGAGGCCGGCACCGTCGTGGTCTACCGGCAGGAGAAGCCCGACGAGGCCCGCGCCTGTGTGCAGACCTTCGGACTGCCCGCGCAGTGCGTCTCGCTGATCCAGACGTTGCCCGACGGGGCGGCGCTGGTCCGTGTCGGTGGCGGCAAGCCGTTCGTGCTGAACCACGTGCGTTCGGACTGGGAGGTGTCGGTGGCGAACACCGATGACGCGATGACCTCCGAGGCGACCATCGCCCTGCACGACGCAGGAGAGGCGGCATGAGCGCCCCGGCACCGACGCGACCGCCGACGTCGGGGTCGACCGCGGCGTTCGTCGCGATCATGTCGGTGATGGCCGCGGTGGCGCTGTCGGTGCTGCTGCTGCACGCGACGATCGCGCTGACCGCGCACGCCAACGGTCACCCCGCGCCCCCGCTCGCGAGCACAGCCCGAGCCGTGGTCGCCCGACCCGGCGACCCCGTCAGCGCCCTGGGCGAGCCGATCGGGCCGACCTGGCCGCCGTACGCGCTGTGGGGCGTCGCGCTCGGGCTGCTCCTCCTCGCAGGGTGGCGGGTGCTGCTCGCCTGGGGCCGGCGCCGGTACCGGGAGGCGCCGACCAGCGCGAGTCTCGCGGCGGCGGCCGACGTCGCGCCGCTGCAGGAGCAGCAGGCCGTCGCGACCGCGCGGCGCATCGGCGGGGACGCGGTGGCGAACATGTCATCGCAGGACCTGGTCGTGCCGCTCGGACGTGTCGGGTCCAAGCGCATCTACCTGCAGCACGAGCTCAGCCTCCTGGGCATCGCACCTTCGCGATCGGGCAAGACCTCGAACTGCGTCATCGGGTGGGTCCTGGACGCCCCGGGCCCGGTCATCGCGACGTCGACGAAGAGCGATGTGCCGTACCTGACGATCCTGGCGCGCCGGCGCCTGGGCGACGTGTACGTCCTCGACCTCCGCGACATCACCGGGTGGCCCGAGAAGGTGTCCTGGGACCTGGTCGGCGGCTGCGAGGACCCTTCCGAGGCGGTCGCCCGCGCCACCGCGATGGCCGGCGCTGCGCCCTCGGGCGGCACGACGAACGGCGACTGGTTCAACGCACTGGCGGCACGCGTGCTCGGGTACCTGCTGCACGCCGCAGCGCTCAAGCCCGGCGGCACCGCCCGCGACGTCCTGGCCTGGGCCAGCGACCTGGACAACCCCGAACCGGTGGACGCCCTGCGCCAGCTCGGCGTCCCGCGCCCGACCGAGGACCGCCCGGACACCTCCTCTTGGGCGGACCTGCTGGCCTCGCAGACCAGGAACGAGTCGGAGCAGACGGTCGGGTCCATGCAGATCACCCTCCTGGGCGTCCTGGAACCCCTGTCGGACCCCGCCGTCATGACCGCCGTGTGCCCGCAGCCCGGGACCACTCCGTTCGACGTGAACCACTTCCTGACGACCCGCTCGACGCTGTACCTGCTGTCCAAGGGTGGCCGCAAGAGCGTGGCCCCGGTCATCACCGCGTTCGCCGACATGATCCTGCGCACGGCCGACGAGATGTCCCAGAGGCTGCCCGGCGGCCGGTTCTGGCCTCCGGTCTCCCTCGTGGGCGACGAGATCGCGAACATCGCCCCGCTGCCCGACCTGGATCAGCTGATTTCGGACTCCGGCGGGCGCGGCATCTCGGTACGGATGATCGCCCAGACCAAGGCTCAGCTGGTCAAGCGGTGGGGCCGTGAGCAGACCGAGGCCATCTTCGCCGGCGTCAACGCGCTCCTGGCGCTCCCGTCGATCACCGAGCCGGACGTCCTCCGTCACCTGTCGTTCCTCACCGGACAGCACCGCGTCGCCCGGTTCTCGGTGACCGAGAGCGACGGCCGCACCAGCGCCACGACTTCTGGTGAACGCGAGAACCGGATGGCCGAGGACGAGATCCACAACATGCCGATGGGCACCGCCCTGCTCATCGCGGGGAACATGCCCGCGGTCCACCTGCGACTGACGCCGTGGCAAGAGCGGCCCGACGCCGACCAGCTCCGCCAGGACAGCCTCGAGGTCGAACGGCTCACCGGAAGGCGGATGGAGCAGTGAGCGAGCACCTGCCGGGCGGCGCGTACGTCACCCAGGACGACCTGGTCGCCGCGCTGCGCACCGTCGGTGCCGAGCACGACGACCTGAGCAGGCAGCACACCGACCTCGCGGGGGCGGTGCGGGATCTCGCCGGCGTGGTGACCAAGATCGCCGGACGCGTCACCGACCTGACCGACCACGACGTCGAGAACGGCCGCGCCCGCTGGCGGTGGCGCACCCTTCCGCCAGGACCAGCGCGCGAGGGCCTGTGGCACCAGGTCGCTGCCTTCGTGGGCTGGTACAACGCCCGCTACGGGCACGCGGCGCAGTCGGTCGCGATCTGGCCGTGCTGGCCGGAGCATCCGGCCGCCGTCGAAGAGCTCACCGCGCTGATGGTCGCCCACGACGCCGCCTACGCCGGCGAGGACCCCACAGACGCGATCATCGCCTGGCACGACCGGTGGCTGTGGCCCGCCATCGACCGGCTGCACGCCCGCCCGGGCGGGTTCCGCAATTGCACCGCCACCACCCACGACTTGCGGCACACCCTCGACGTACCCGCCGCGACCGCCGAAGCCCTCGCGGTTGCGATCGCCGCCGACGCGCAGACAGCCACTCCGGCACCCGGACCGGCGACCGACGCGCTGGAGGGGCCGCCCCTGGGCGAACCTCCAGCTGAGGAGGACCGGTGAGGATCACGGTCTACTCCAAGCCCGACTGCGTGCAGTGCGACGCGACCTACCGCGCCCTGGACAAGGCCAGCCTGCAGTACGAGATCGTCGACATCACCACCGACGACGTCGCCCGCGACTACGTCATGGGCCTCGGGCACCTGCAGTCGCCCGTCGTCGTCGCCGACGGCCAGCACTGGTCCGGGTACCGCCCGGACCAGATCACCGCCCTGGCCGCGCGCCGGACACCGGGGCCGGCATGAAGCCGGGTATCGCGGTCGACCACCTGCTCACCGCCGCCCTGTGGTCCCGGTCCGACGCCGAGCGGATCCGCGCGGCGCTGCCGGCGTGGTGGGCAGCGGCCGCCGGCGGCCTGCGCCCGGCCCTGGCAGCACTGATCCACGACCACGACACGCACCAGGCAGCCGACGTCGACGGCCACGAGCGCGCGGCCGCGATCCTCGCGTGGATCCTGCGCCGAGCCGGCGAGGTCACCGAGGCCGCCGAGCAGCACCAGCGGTGGAGGGAGACCGGGCGCAACGGTCCCGAGCCGGCGCACTGGTCCCGCGACATGGCCCTGGCGATGCACGGCCCCGCGCGCGGGCTTCCGGACCCGCGCCTGCTCACCCTGGCCGCCAGGGTGGCGCCGCTCGCCGTCGAGCTCGCCGCACCCGACCGGCACACCACCCACTCCCTGGCCTACCTGATCGCGACCGCCCGCACCGACCCGCCCACGAGAGGACGACCCATGCTGCTGACCACCACCGTGACCTTCGAGGGCAACCTAGCCGCCGACCCCGAACGCCGTACCTCAGCCGAGACGCAACGCCCCTACGCCGACCTCGTCGTGCTCGTGAACGAGCCCGGCGAGCAGGTCGACGAGGACGGCAAGTCCACCAGGCCCGAACCCACCCGCCATCGCGTGCGCGTCCCCGGCCCGGCCGCGGAGCACGCCGCCGCGTGCCTGCAGTGCGGCGATCGGGTCGTGGTCACCGGCAGGGTCGTCACCGACAGCTGGACCGACCCTGAGACGCAGCGCAAGCGCACCGCGCCCCGGGTCATCGCCGACGCCATCGGGGTGTCCCTGCGGTTCACCCCGGTGCTCGTCCAGCGGACCACCCGATGACCGCGCCCACCACGGTCCGCGGACGCCTCACTTCCGCCGGGCGGTGGATCAACGCCTCGATGACCAGGTGGCTGGACCGGCCGGTATGGCCGACGGGCCTGCGCCGGCGAGATCTGATCGTTCACCGTTCGCGCACGATCGGGCTGAGCGCCGTCGGCGCGATGGCGACGTACACCGTTTGGTCAGCGATCGGGCCGGCCACGGTGGCCTACGGTCGCGACCTCGTCAGCGCGCTGATGGTCGCGGGCCCGCGGGCGCAGGACCGGGCGATCGCGATCGTGATCGGTGTGTGGCTGCTCGCTTGGTGGATCGCCCGAGCGGTCAGGTCGGCGTCCTCGCGGCGGCTGGCCGCACGGATCAGCCCACAACCCCCGATCGTCACCGTCGGGGCCGCGCAAGCGCGCGGTGTGAGCGCAGTGGACGAGCGGGTCGCCCGGCACGAGGCGGCGCACGCGGTGGTCGCTCATGCGATGGGAGCGACGCTCCTGATGGTGCGCGCGGTGCCGAACGACGAGAGCGCCGGCCGGTGCAGCTGGTCGGCCAAGAGCGAGAAGTGCGCCTCCGACGAGGCGTGGCGCGAGCTGTGCTCCGCGGTCGCCGGCGCGGTCGAGGTCACCGAGGGCGCTCACGCCTGGCCGGGTTCGCGAGACGACTGGGGCCAGGCAGCGGCGGCAGCCATGTTCATCGCGTCGAGCGGTCAACGGCCAGTCGGCTTCGCGGGACCGCTGAGCGTCGATCGCCTGCTCGAGGCGGCGCGCGGGCACGCGGCCGCACTGCTCGCAGCGAACGCTCCCGCGCTGGACGAGCTCACCGCGGCGCTGGTGGCGCGCGGGACGTTGGACGGCGAGGACGCGGTCGCGATCCTGACGGACGTGAAGCCGGCCGAGACGGGGCGGTGAGGGGCGTGCTGGCCAGCTGCGACGTCAGCGCGGCCGCGGTGGTGTCGGCGGTCCGGCGGCACTTCGGCGCCGAGCGCGATGGCCTCGGTCCGGAGTGGGCCGCGCTCGAGGAGTTCACCGGCAGCCCCGGCGGGTGGGGCATGTCCCGCCGGGCCGACCTGTTCCTGGTGCGGGCGTGGTCCGGCGCCCCCCGCGGCCACGAGCGGGTGCTCGTGGAGGTGAAGGTCTCGCGCGCGGACCTGACGCACGAGCTCGCCTCCCCGGACAAGCTCGCGGCCTTCGCCCGGTACGCGCACCGGGTCTACTTCGCGACGCCGGCAGGGCTGGTGCGTGACGAGGACCTGGGCGCGGGGGTGGGGCTCATCGAGGTCACCGCCGGCCGTGCACAGGTTCGAGTGAAAGCGGCGCGGCGGTCCGACGTCGAGCCACCTCCGACGGGGTTCATGGTCGAAGCCTTCCGGCGCGCGAGTCGAGCCGAGGCGCGCATCCGCCAGGCCGACAACGCCGACGCGCCCGCGCGGGTCGCACAGCTCGAGCGAGAGCTGGCGGTGGCGCGGCGCGCGGTCGAGACCTCGCGGGCCGCCGCGGACCGAGACCGTCAACGGCTCAGTCGGTGGATCAAGGCCGTGGCCTACGCCGGCGGCGTGGCCTGCGTGTGCGGGGCTGCGATGCGACCCCCACTCGACCTCCGCCGGCACAACCTCCGGCACGCCGACGGTTCGCCGTGCCCCCAGGCGACCTACGGCGACGCCGCGGAGCCGGACATGCTCGCCCTCGCGCGGCGGTTCGCCGCCCTCGGCACCACGCAGAACGCCGAGGCCGCCACATGACGCTGCCCGCGCCCGCGTACGACCCGGCCGAGCTGTTCGCCGACGCAGCGGCCCTCGCCGAGCGGGTCCCGGCCTGGGGGTGGGGCCTCCTGGCGCTGGTCGTCCTCGCTCGGGGCCGCCGCGCACGTTGGCGGCGCCGGGACCCGCAACGATGGTTCGACGCCTACCAGCGGGCCGCCGGTCGCGCGCGGGCCGGCGGGCGCTGCGAGTACACCGCCGCGTGGTCCTGGCAGCGCTGCCCGGCTGCGTCGGAGCAGGCCGACCACTTCCGACCGTGGGCACGCGGAGGAGCGACCGAACCGGAGAACCTGGTCGCCGCATGCGTCCGGCACAACCAGTCCAAGGGCGGCCGGATGCCCACGCTGCTGACCACCGCGGTGATCACCTGGCGCCGCCGTCGCTACTTCCCGGCCGGCGTCCCTCGCCGACCCGGCGCCTGGTACCGAGGGTCGCGGCGTTGAAGGCTCACATCGGGGCATCCCCGTCTCGTTCGAGCGACTGCTTACAGACGACATTCAAGTCGACGATGGCGTCGCGCAAGGGCTGGACGACGGACTCGGGCGGATCCTCGTCCGGAGCGCCGCCCTCGACGTTGCCCCAGAAGTGGTAGCCGTTCCACGCGCTCACGTACGCGCCCCAGGCCGCCTCGACGTCGCCGTCAGCCAGCAGCCGCATGCGGACAGTGATCTCGTCCATCGGGGCTAGGGACAGCGGGGCGCCAGGCGGCTCGGGCGACAGGTTGAACTGCTGCTCGCCGTTGAACGCCCAGACGGCGTTGAGCCTCCGATCCTGGTCGATGGCGTGTCCCAGAGCGTCGGCGTACGTGGCCAGACGATCCTGGCGGACCCGCTCCGCTCGCTCTCGTCGATGATTCTGAGCCGCTAGCCGCTCAGCGTGTCTCCGCGCCTGGGCAGCAGTGAAGACGGTCGCAGCAAGGCCAGCGAGAGCTACCAGGACGGTGGCGACCAACTCCGGAGTCATGAGCCCAAAGTGCCACACGCCCCCACAGCCCGAAGATCCTGCACGGGAGCGAGCAGCCGCTCCAAGGCTCCGTCCGAAACCGACCGTTTTCGGACGCCGGCGGCCGCCGCGCGACATGTGACTTTCTCCGGTGAGTGGCGGCGGTCTTCAGCCGCTCAGGGGCACGGTTAGTTGACTCCGATGACGAGGGTGCTGGCGGCGGCTTCGACGACGTCGTTGGTGATGGTCTGCAGCTCGTTGATCTTCAGGACGCGTTCGATCTGGGGGAAGAGTCGCTCCAGGAGGCGGAAGTTGCCGCGGGTGATGCGGCTGATCGCGGCGATGGTCTGGGCGTCGGTGAAGTCGTCGGGGTTGAGGGTCTTGCCCAGGGAGCGCCAGTGGCGTTGGAGGACGAAGAGCATCTCGTCGGTGCTCAGGGGCCGGTACTGGTGGGCGAAGCCGACGCGGCTGTAGAACTGGGGGTAGTGGCTGAACTGCTTCTCCAGCCCGGGCATGCCGATGAGGATCAGGGCGATCTGGTCGCGGTCGTAGCGGTCCCGTAGGAGCTCGAGCGCGGTGGGGCTCAGGCGTTCGGACTCGTCGACGATGACGAGCTGGACGTAGTTGGTGGTGCGCCGGGTGCCCCACCGGTCCAAGGGGATGCGGTCGGGGGCTTCGACGTGCTGCTGGATGCAGATGCTGGTGCGCGTGATGATCCGGTCCAGGTCCTCGCGCAGCAGCCGCGGGGTGGTCAGGACCCCGGGGGTGTACAGGGCGGTGCGGTTCTTGGCCAGCGCGGCGTAGATCTTGGCGTCGTCATCGCAGCGCGGGCCCCAGTCGGTGAGCAGCTCGTGGGCTTGGTCCCAGTGGGCGTAGCGGCGTGCGGAGACGGTCTTGCCGACCCCGGCCGGCCCGAAGCACAGCCCGATGGTGCGCCCGCGCCGGACGGAGTCGGCGAACTCGGTGAAGCGGCGGTGCTCCTTGGTGACGATGAAGCGTTCGCTCACCTGAGGTCCTCCTTGTAGACCTTGAGCCGCGCCACGGTCGGCACGCGCGGCGGCACGGGCCTGGCAGGGGCGTCGGGGGTGTGGGCGGCGACGACGGCGATCCGCTCGTTGATGCCTCGGCGCAGGGCGCGGCGACGGGCGTTGCGGGCGGCCTGGACGTCCTTGAGGCTGATCTGCTTGGCGTGGTGTTCCTGAGCGACGGCGGTGCACAGGAACTGGTCGTGGTCGAAGACGCGGATCTCGGTGATGTCTCTGGGGTCGTAGCGGATGACCACGGGGCGGCCGACGAAGCCGGCGAGGGTCGGTGAGACGTAGCGCATGCCTTGGAAGTGGATGCCGTCGCGGCGCACCGTCCTGGATCGGGCCACGGTCAGCAGCAGCCCGTCCAGCGCCTGGAGGCTGTCGGGAAGGCGTGGCAGCCAGCCGTCGGCGATCCACGCCGACCGCGGCGAGACGCCGAGCTCGCCGTGGGCGCGGTCGCTGTAGTCCAGGACGAACGCCCCGACGGCGGCGTCGAGGTCAGCCAAGGACAGGGCTGGCGCGGGCCAGCGCTCCGCGCCGCTGTGGAGGTGTCCGGGCAGGGTGGTGAGCAGCTCGGTGTTGACCGTGCCGAAGAAGCGCTCGACCTTGCCTCGCCCTTGGGGTCGCGCGACGGCGGAGTGGATCAGGCGGATGTGCAGGTCGACGGCGGTGCGGGCCAGGTGGTCGCTGGTGAAGTCCGACCCGTGGTCGACGTACAACAGGTCGGGGATGCCGCACATCGGCCACCGGGGGTCGGCCTTGGGCCAGATCGCCTGCCGTAGCGCCAGGGCGGTGTGCATCGTTGACGGCGCACCGAAGAAGACCGTGTAGCCGCAGATCGCGCGGGAGCAGTCGTCCATCACGACGGTCAGCCACGGCCGGGCCGGCTTGCCGTCCGTGCCGACGAGCACGATGTCCAGCAAGGTGTGGTCGGCCTGCCACATCGCGTTGGGGCGGTCGGCCGTCCGCCGCAACGCGAGCTCGTACTTGTCCCGGTAGGAGCCTGCTCCCTCGAGGGCGAGGGTGACCATGCCGGGGTCCAGGGCGGTGATGATCGACCGGACGACGCCGTAGGACGGGACCGGCCACGCGGTGCCGGCGCAGACCTTCACCACCGTCCGGTGGATCGCGGCGATCGGTGGGCGGGGCCGGGTCAGCCCGAGCCCTTCGATTAGCGCGATGAGGTCCGCCGGCAGGTGATGCCCGCCCGCGTCCGCCCGCGGCACTCGGCCCAGGGCCGACAGGCCGCCGGCGCGGTAGCGGGCATGCCAGCGTTCCAGCGTGCGCACTCCCAGGCCGTGGTGACGGGCCAGCGCGGCGAGCGGGACCTGGTCCTCGACATGCAGCCGCAGGATCCGCCACCGCCCGTCCGCGTCCACGGCCGGCCTACACGGCGCTCGTGGCTCGTCGTGACGGGGCCGCCGCGGCGGGCGCGCGGTTCAGGGCCCGGTAGATGGTGGTGCGGGAGACGCCGAGCACCTGCCCGATCTGGGCGACGGTCATGTCCTTCTGCTCATACATCCGTCGGGCCGCCCGGACCTGGTCCGCGGACAACGCCGACGGCCGCCCACCGCTGCGGCCCCGAGCACGAGCGGCCGCCAGGCCGGCGTTGGTGCGCTCTCGGATCAGGTCGCGCTCGAACTCGGCCAGTGCCGCGAAGACGTGAAACACCAACCGTCCGCCTGGGGAGGTGGTGTCGATGGTCTCCTGCAACGACCGGAACCCCACGCCGCGGTCGGCCAGGACCTGCAGCTGGTCGATCAGGTGGCGGATCGACCGGCCGAGCCGGTCCAGCCGCCACACCACCAGGGTGTCCCCCGGGCGCAGCTGGTCCAGCAGCTTGTCCAGCTCCGGCCGGTGCTGCAGCGACCCGGAGCCGGTGTCGACGAACACCCGGTAGCACCCGGCCTTGGTCAGCGCATCGACCTGCAGCGACGCGTCCTGATCGGTTGTCGACACGCGCGCGTACCCCAGGAGATGCCCCACGCGTCGACCGTAGCGAAACCCGTCCGACACGGGAAGTATCGCGCCGTAGTTTTCGGCACGCAGTTCCGCTACATCAGGCGCCTCGTCGACGACGCGCGCCGCCCGGCCCTCCGGCGCGTGTAGCGGAATCGTTCGTTTGCGGCACAGGCTGCCGGTTCAGTCAGTGCTGTATAGTTCAGCACATGCTGAGCATTGCTACTCGCCTGGACGTGATGAACCGGTTGGGCCGGGCAATGGCCGACCCAACACGGTCACGGCTCCTGATGGCGTTGTTGGAGCGGCCCGCCTATCCGGCAGAGCTGGCACGCGACCTCGGGCTGACGCGCTCGAACGTGTCGAACCATCTGGCTTGCCTGCGCGACTGCGGCATCGTGGTCGCCGAGCCCGAGGGCCGCCAGACACGTTACGAGATCGCCGACCCGCACCTGGCACGGGCGCTCAACGCACTGGTCGAGGTCACCCTCGCCGTGAATGAGAACGCTCCCTGCATCGATCCTGCCTGCCCTGTTCCCGGGTGCGCCAACGCGGAGCCTGACGCGTGATCGTTTCCTCGGTCCTGCAGGCGATCGGCCTGTTCGTTGCCACCAACATCGACGACATCATCGTGCTCTCGCTGTTCTTCGCCCGGGGCGCAGGGCAACGCGGGACGACGGCCCGGATCACCGCAGGCCAGTACCTCGGGTTCGCCGGCATCCTGGGCACCGCCGTGCTCGTGTCACTGGGCGCGGGAGCATTCCTTCCTGAAGAAGCCATCCCCTACTTCGGGCTCATCCCCCTGGCCCTAGGCCTGTGGGCCGCATGGCGGGCCTGGCGCGGGAGCGACGACGATGACGATGACGCCAAGGTTGAGGGCAAGAACGTCGGCGTCTTGACCGTCGCCGCGGTCACCTTCGCCAACGGAGGAGACAACATCGGCGTCTACGTCCCGGTCTTCCTCAACGTGGGACCTGTAGCCGTGGTCGCCTACTGTGTCGTCTTCCTCCTGCTCGTCGCGATCCTCGTCATGCTGGCCAAGTTCATCGCCACGCGCCGACCGATCGCCGAAGTCCTCGAACGCTGGGAACACGTGCTGTTCCCGATCGTTCTGATCGGCCTGGGCATCGTCATCCTCGTCAGCGGCGGAGCCTTCGGCCTCTGACGCCCTGCCCCGGCCCATGACGCATCTCGGTTGAGAGACTGCACGCACGGAGCGAAGAGCTCCGAGGAGAGGCATGGTGGATAGCCGCGCCGGCGTTGCCATCGCGTGGCCGCGCTGGCAGATCTCGCGGTAGACCCGCGATCACCCCCTGGTTGTCGGCGCCAGCTGACCCGACCGCCACAGAACACCGACAAGGCCCCGCCACCTGAACGCCAAGACCACACGGTCTCCGCACGAACTGCGGGCTCCCCGCCTGTTCCACTTCCAAGGAAGTGGGACACGGGCCGCGCGGAACCGGTCAGCCGCTGCCGTTCACGCGCAGCAGCTCGTTGGCATGTCGCTGCGGAAGAGGCCGGCGCAGATGCGCAACGCCTCGCTCATGGTCAGGTAGGGCGCCCAGGTGTCGGCGAGGTCGTCGACGGTGAGCCCGAACTTGATCGCGTAGGTCGCGGCGAGCATCACGTCGCCGGCGCCGTCGAGGGCGGCGTGGACCCCGAGGATCTTGCGGGTGTGGGCGTCGACGACGACCTTGAGCGTGCCGCGGGTGTCGCGGTTGGCGAGCGATCGGGGGATGTCCTGGGCATCCAAGACCCGGGAGTCGCACTCGTGCCCGGCGGCCAGTGCCTGCTGCTCGGTCAGGCCCGCGGAGGCGAGCTGGGGGGTCGTGAACGTCACCGACGGCAGGCCGCGGTAGTCGACGGTGGTGGGCCGGCCAAGGGCTCCGGCAGCTGCAGCGTGACCGGTCTGTGCAGCGACGTAGACGTACTGCGGGGCGCCGGAGACGTCACCGGCGGCGAAGATCCGCGGGTTGCTCGTGCGCTGGTGCGCATCCACCGTGATGAACCGTCGGTCGTCGGTGTGCACCCCGGCGTCGTCCAGCCCGAGGTCGTCGGTGTTCGCGTGCCTCCCGGTGGCCACCAGCAGACGCTGACCGGTCAGCTGCGCGCCGCGCTCGGTCCGGACCAGCACGGCGCCGTCGGCGGTGCGCTCGAGCGCCACCGCGCGTTCCTCCACGACGGTGATGCCGTCGTCGGCGAACACGGTCCGCAGCACGTCCGCGACCTCTGGCTCGGCGTGAGGCGCGAGCCGGCCGACGAGCGTGACCGCGACACCGAGCTGGGACCAGAGCTGGGCCTGCTCGAGCCCGACGTACCCACCGCCGAGCACCACCATCGAGGAGGGGATGTCCTGCAGCTCCATCGCGGTGGTGCTCGTCAGCGGGTCGATCGTGTCCATGCCTGGCAGGGCCGGGATGTGAGCGGCCGAGCCTGTCGCGACGATGTATGCCGCGCCGGCGACTCGCTCACCGTCGACCTCGAGCGTCTGCTCGTCGACGAATCGCGCGTGGCCGTACATGACCGGGAAGCCGTGCGCCTCGGCCACGTCGGTGTACTTCGCCTGACGGAGCCGGTCGATCAGCTCCTGCTTCTGCGCCATCAGAGCCGCCAGGTCGACGCCCCCCGCGCCGGTCGGGAGGCCGGGGAACGGGTTGACGAGCGCCCGGTGACGGCGCCCCGCGGCCGCGAGCAGGTTCTTGCTCGGGATGCACCCCACGTTCAAGCACGTTCCACCCAGCACCCCGTGCTCGACCAGCAAGACCGACTTCCCGCGCGACCGGGCCTCAATCCCCGCGGCCATCGCCGCCCCTCCGCTACCGATGACGACCAGGTCCCACGTCTCTTCCATGCCCATCGACGGACCGTAAACGTTCCACCGCACGGCAAGGTCAAGACGTAGCCTTGAGACCATGAGGATCGGGGAGCTGGCCGAGCAGGCGGGTATGACGACGAAGACCTTGAGGTTCTACGAGCAGGCGCAGGTGCTGCCGCAGCCGGCCCGGACCGCGTCGGGCTACCGCGACTACGACGAGACATCGCTCGCGCGGCTCCGCTTCGTCCGAGCCGCCCAGGGTGCCGGCTTGAGCCTCGCCGAGATCCGCACCATCATCACGGTCCGCGAAGACCAAGGGCCGCCCTGCGGACACGTCACCGCGCTGCTCGACCGACACGCCGCTGCCCTGGACGAGCGCATCGCAGAGCTCGAGGCGACGCGCGAGGAGGTCCGCCGGCTCCGGGACCGCGCAGCCACCCTGAACCCCGCGGCCTGCTCCGAGGACGGCGTCTGCCACGTCATCCCCACCCACTGACAGGCGGCCGCGGGCTTAGAGTCGGTGCTGGCGCGGAGGGCGCCACCGGGCCCGCGGACAGGACTGAGTCCACCTCCACAGCACCACGACGAACCACTCCCGTCGACGATCTCCTCTGCCTGGCAGCGCGGGCCGCCAGCTCCTAAGGAGACGTCATGCCCCTTCTGCCAGCGCGCGCCGACCTCGAGCAGCTCCGGCGCCAGGCCAAGGACCTTCTACGGACGGCCGAACGCGGTGACCCAGCTGCCGTCGCCCGGATCCGCTCCGTATCCGAGCAGCTCGCCCTGAGCTCAGCGCAACTCTCCGTGGCCCGCGAGTATCGGGTTCCCCCACTGGGCCAAGCTCAAGCTCGAGGTCCAGCGACGCGCCATCCTGGACAGCGGCGACGCCGCCCGGCTGGTCGACCTGCTCGCCGCGCACCCCGAGCTGGCCGTCCAGAGGATGTCCGGGTGGTGTGACCACCTGCACGGAGCCAGCCCCCTGGGCTACGTGGCGATGATGCGCTTCGACACCACGCGCGACACCTGGCGAGACGTCCCCGGCACCGCTGCTCTCGCCCGCGCGCTCCTCGACGCCGGCGCTCCGGTCGAAGGCGATCCCCTGGACGCCGAGACGCCCTTGATGACCGCCGCCAGCTACGGCGACGCGGAGGTCGCGCGGGTCCTCGTCGAGGCTGGAGCGGACCTGGACGCGACCGCGTCGCCCACCGCCGGTGGCGTCCCAGGAGGGACCGCCCTCCGACACGCTGTCGTCTTCGGCATGACCGACGTCGTGGACGTCCTACTCGCCGCCGGAGCGCAGGACCTGGTTCAGGCTGCGGCTGCTGGTGACGTCACCGGCGCCCTGAGCTCCGAGACCTGTGAAGAGGATCGCGTCGCGGCCCTGCGGACTGCCGCGGCACACGGCCGGCTGAACGTGATCGATCAGCTCATCGCAGCGTCCACGCCCGTAGATGGGGTCGACCGGGACGGATCCACCGCCCTGCACGAGGCCGCCTTCTCCGGCCGAGCCGACAGCGTTACCCGCCTGCTCCATCACGGCGCAGACCCCACGCGCCGCGACACGAGATTTGGCAGCACGCCCCTGGAGTGGTGCCAGCACCAGCGCGCCGAGATCGGGCCCGGGAAGGGACACGACGAGGTCGAGGATGTCCTGCGACCCATCACTCCCGGCGCCACCTGACTGTCCCGCCACGCTGCGGCGGCAGAACCCCGCCATTTAGCGCCGAAAGTCACACGACACGCCAGGGGAGTGGTGTCCAGAACCCGTGTCCGAAACCGAGGTGTCCGCAACGTCGTCGTCGACGAGTTCCGTACGCTCCGAGCCCATGGGACAGCTGCTGGGGTACGCGAGGGTGTCGACGGATCTGCAGGACCCGGCGCTGCAGCACGACGCGCTCGAGCGTGCGGGCGTCGACCGGGTCTGGACCGATCACGCGAGCGGCACGGTCGCGGACCGTCCGCAGCTCGCCGCGGTGCTCGACTACGCGCGCGCCGGCGACGTCCTGGTCGTGTGGCGGCTAGACCGCCTGGGGCGGTCAGTGCAGCACCTGGTGGCCACCGTCACCGACCTCGGAGCCCGCGGCGTCGAGCTGCGGTCGCTGAACGAGGGGATCGACACCACCACGCCAGCCGGACGGCTGACGTTCCACGTGTTCGCGGCGATGGCCGAGTTCGAGGCCATGGTCGCCGGAACCCGGCTCCGCGAGCGAAGACAAACTGCGCATCCTCAGCTCGTGGATAGCTACGCCTGCGTCCCGCTCCCACTCCGCGTCAGATGCGGGATCCAGCGAAGCGCCCCCACACTCGGCCACCTAAAGAGTCGGTCAAGCGCGCTGGCCAGAGAGATGCGCCGACTACAAAGCGGACATAACCTACATTAACGGCGTTGCCTCGACCACTCGCTGCGCCACCTGCGGAAGCCGTCAGCGCGAGCCCGCGATCACGCGGTCAGCCGCGTGACGGACCGACAGCATCCGCACCGACCACCAGAGGGCGGCGACGAGCAACAGCAGCAGAGCGACAGCAGCGATCCACCGCACACCGGGCACCATGGCGCCTACCCACGGGGCCGGCAGCACCGTGGAGTGATCGCCCTCGACCAGCAGCGCGGAGTCATCGCCCGGGAGTAGGAACGTCGCGCCAAGAGCGATGCCGAGCCCGGCGGCGAGCACGAGACTCGCGAACCGCTTCCTCCGGTACTCGTCCCGCCGAAGCTCCGCCATTGCGCGCACCGTCTCCGCCAGCGCGCGAGCCTCTTCCTCAGCTCGCGAGGCCGCGGCACGCCGCCTCATCACCGCTCCCCGCCCTCAGCGTCGCGGTCCCCGAGCGACCACCTGAGGTCGGGCCAGGCGGCCACTACATGTGGGGCCAGGTCCACGACCTCGGGCACCCGGTCCCAGGCGTCGCGGCGCCCGCCGGCGTGCTGGACGGCGGCCGCCAGCAGAGTCAGCCAGTTCGGGTCGACCGAGACCAGGTCGCCGATCTTCACCTCCGGGGCGCCGACGACGTCCGACAGCGACGCGGCGAACATGAGCACGCGGCGCTCACCGGACGACAGCGACCCGACGTGCTCGGGGATCTCCGCGAAGTCGATCCAGATGTCATCGGGCGCCGTCCCTCCGGACGGCTCGCGCCGGACCCAGGGGTTGCCGGGCCGGGCGAAACCGGTGCGGATCAGGAGTTCGGTCGCCGCCTCCGTCGGGTAGATGCCGCGCGCCCAGGCCCGCAGCCTCGTGTGGAGCTCGTCCATGCGTTCCTCCGTGGTGGTCTTGACCGGGATGACTAGTGGCTGGCCTTGCGGCGGTGGTTCCGCACGCTCTCCGGGGTCCCCGGGTAACCGCAGCCTGGCGCCGGGCAGCGTTCCCAGGCGCCCGACGCCACGGCGGCCGCGGTGACCGACTCCCGGCCGGGACCGAATCCGTGCTCGAGCAGAAGCTGTGCGACCTCGCCGCCGTACTTCGCCGCAAGCAGGGCACCCTCGGCGACCTTGTCGTGGCCTCTGGCGAAGAAGGCGCGGCGACCGACGTCGGCGCCGCACCCGCACCAGCACGAGCCGGCAGGCAGCGCACGGGGAGTCTCTGCGTTCATGCGTTCAAGGCAGTACATCTAGAAGCCCGGTCAAGAGCGTTCTCGCAGCCGGCGCGCGACCGTTCCGTAGCGGCCGGGCGCCCGCCCTCAGACGCAACCTGCCACCGCGCCGCGCTCGCGCTCGTGCGGGTCATCTCGTCGATGCCTGACCGTCGGTGCTTAGCGCTGGACAGGACCACGTGCCGGCGGTGGCACGGGTCGTTCGTAGCGGTCGACGTGGGCCTGGCGTGCCCGATCGGCAGCCTGTTGCTGCTCGTGAGCCTGCCGGTCGGCCTGGGCTGCCTGCGCCCGGGCCGCCAGGGCGCGGATGTCCTCGTAGCCGCTCGCCGGTGCAGTGTCTGGTGCGAGCGTGCGCAGACGATCGCGCAGGTCGTCGAGCTCGGGGGTCGAAGCTCGGTCGCGCACGGCGCGCAGTGCGTCGAGGCGTTCGTCTGTCGGCGTGGTTCCGGGGTGCGCGAGAGTGTCGGCGGCCTCGGATGCCTGCTGCGCGGCGCGGCGGGCTTCCTGGACTGCGGCCTGGCTGCGTTCGGCGAGCGCGGCGCGTTCGGCGGCGACGCCGGCCTCGGGGTTCGGGGTGTCGGTCTGAAGCCGGCTGGCTGCCCGCTCGGCCTCGTCGCGGGCGGCCTTCTGGATGCCGGCGACGTTGTCGGCGGGTACGGGTTCGGTGTCGTCGCGGATGTCCCATCGGTCGCGGTAGGCGACGACGGTGCGCATGTCGGCCTCCCAGGCTGTGCGCTCGGGCCCGGGGTGCTCAGGTCGCGGGTGCAGGTTCTCGGCCCAGGCCGGCGGGTGTTCGGCCACCCGGTCGACCAGCTGGTCGACGCGGCTCGCCATCTCGTCGACCTGTCGTACAGCCCATCGCGCGACTTCAGCGTCGGCGATCTCGTGGCCGCCCGGGTCAGGTGCCGGGCTGACCCACGAAGGCAGCCGCGCGTCGCTCGGGGCGGGGAGTTCGGGGGCGCCGACGCGGTGCCACATGACGCGCGCGACGGACCGAGCGGTGTCGATCTCGCGCTCGGCGAAGCTGGAGCTGAGGAGGTGTTCGAGGTCTTGCCCGGCTCGCTCGTGAGCAGCGAGGACGTCGCGCAGCGTGGGCCAGGCGTTGTCCTCGAGCACGAGCTCGGCGGCGTAGTCGGGCAGCGCCGTGCGGACGACGTCGGCCATCCGGTCGTCGCGGCCGGGGTCGAGCACGCGGGCGAGGGCGTCTTCGTAGGCCGGGTGCGTGGTGGCAAGCGACACGACCCGCTCGGCCTCCGCTGCGGTGGTCGCGGTGGCCGAGGGGGTGTCGTCGGTCGCGCCCATCGCCGATGCCATCGCCTCGCGCACCGCGCGGGGCGGGGCCCCGGGTGGGTGCGGGTCGACGTCGAGGAGGTCGTCGACGACGACGAAGGCCATGTTGGTGTGGGTGCCGCGGGTCATCGCCGGGTAGAGGCCGTCGCGGCCCATGCGTTCGGTGACCAGGGCGTACCCGGCGGTGACGGTCATGCCCTGGGTGCGGTTGACGGTCGAGGCGTAGGCGAGCTCGACGTGCTCTGCGACGTACGCCGCCGGGAGGTCGACCTGCGCGCCGTGGGCGATCGAGCGCGCGCGGAGCGACCCGTCGGGGTTGGTCGCCAGGACGGTCCAGGTGGCGCCGTTGCGTACGTAGTCGGTGCCGGTGCGCATCTTGAGGTCGGTGTCGTTGAGGCGGCTGACGATGTGGTCACCGACGCCGGCGGTGTTGTCGTCGTGCAGGCGGACGCCCTCGGGGGTGACCATGCCTGCGTCGACGAGGTCCTTGCGGGCACGGGCGGCCAGGGCGACGACGTCGGTGTTGGCCTGGGCGATCATGACGGCGTCGCGACCTGCGGTGTGGTCGGCCCACCAGTGCGCGTACATCTCCTCGGTCATCGCTTCGATGCTGCCGCCGCGCAGCCTGTCCTGTGGTGCGTAGAAGTCGTCGATGACGCTCAGGTCGCCGCTGCGCAGGCGGAGGGTGGCCTGTGCCTCGCCAGTGGTCTTGAAGCGGTGGACGTCGACGAGGTGCGCGCCGCCGACCTGCTCGTCGATGAGTCGCAGCGCGCCGCCGGCGCCGACGGCCTGGAGCTGTGCCCAGTCGCCGACGGCGCGCACGCTCGCGCCGTGCATCGCGGCGAGGCGCACCACGGCGTCCAGGTGCGGGGTCGCGGCCATGCCGGCTTCGTCGATCAGGACGATGGTCGAGGGCGTGAGCTCGCCGGCGGGCAGGTCGGCCGGGATGGGTCCGCGCAGCAGCTTGGCGTCGTCGGGGTCCAGGCCCTGACGGGCGAGGAAGGCGTGGATCGAGTAGGCCTCGACGCCGATCTCCTTGCCCAGCAGCGCGGCGGCGTTGGCCGCCGGCGCGAGCGCGATCACGGTGCCGCCGGCGTCTTGAACCGTGCGGGTGAAGGCGCGCATGGCGGTGGTCTTGCCGGCGCCGGCGGGTCCGACCGCGACCTGGAGCAGGCGCCCCCCGGTCGCGAACTGGCGCACCAGCTCGGCCTGCCCGGGGTCCAGTGGCGCGCGTCCGAGGTCGGGCGAGGCCCCTGGGCCCGCCAGGTGCCGGGCGACGACGTCTTCGCCGATGACGAGTCCGCCGGGCCGGCGGGCTGCGGCGAGCAGCCGGTCCTCGGCGTCCAGGATCGGGTTGGCGGTGTACTTGGCGCCGGCGTGCTGGACGTAGACGCTCGTGGTGTCGACGCGCTGGAGCGCCGCGGGTACGGGGTTCGGTTCGGGTGGGGTGAGCCGGATCGAGGCGGCCAGGGTGCGGTCGGTCAGGACCTCGGCCAGTGCCTGCACGGACTCGGGCCCGACGTGGTCGACCCACTGCCGGGCGACGCGCTGGGACTCGGCGAGCACGTGGTTGTACTTCCAGGTCGCCCGGGTCGTCATCAGCTCGGTGAGGACCTGGTCGGCCAGAACGGCGTGCGGGGGCATCGCCTCCAGGGGTGGCGCTGGCCGGTTCTGGGTCGCTGCAAGGGTGCGTTCGACGGCCTCGGGCGACCCGAGGACCGCGATCGCGCGGGGCATCCACTGCGCGCGTCGGGTCTCCTGGGAGACGCCGGTCTCCTTGCCCGCGCGGGTGGTCAAGGTCGCCTGCTGAGCCAGCTTGTGCTGCACCGGGCGGGGTGGTTCGTGCCCGTGGCGGGCGCGGTAGTCGGCGACCAGGTCCTTGTACGTGGCCTCGATGCTCTCGCGCCGGCGGGAGAACTCGGTGTTGAGCTCGACGGGGATCCCGTCGAGCTCGCGCACCGGCCGGCGCCCTGCGCGCCCGGTGGAGCGTTCGACGAACCGCACGCCGAGGCGCGACCTCAGGCCGGTCTCGACGAGCGTGTTGTACCGCTCGGAGGCCGCGACGCCGAGGGCGTGGATGACCCGGCCGTCGAGCGATCGCCACTTGCCGTCCAGGCCGAGGACCTTGTTCGACACCGCGACGTGGGTGTGCAGGTTCGGGTCTCCGCTGCGGGAGTCGAAGTGGTCGAACGCGGTGGCGGAGAACCCGCGGGTGTCGACCTGCGCCACTCCCCCAGCCCCGACCCGGGTGAGCGCGGCCTGGGACTCCAGCCAGGACAGCGCGCCGCGCCAGGCGTCCTCGTGCGCGGCGAGCACCTGCCCGCGCACGTGCTCATCTCCCAGCCCCCACAGCACCGAGACGCTCTTGACCGGGGTGAACACCAGGTCGTACCCGGCGACCGGCTGGCGCTCCGCGCTCCCCCGCGCCGCCAGGTACTTCCCGACCGCCGCCGGCCCCGCGGCCTCACCCTTGGCCGTGAGGAACCGGGCCGCGGCGGAGCGGCGCAGGCCGTCGCGCTCCGCGCCGGGCTCGGCGTCACGGTCGTGCCTGGCGCGGAACTGGGCGTGCTCGTCGCGCAGGACCTTGATGAACCCGTCGTCGTCCTTGCGGTCGGCGAGCATGAACCGCCGGCCGAGCCGGGTCGCGGCCATCGCGTCCTTGACGCTCGCGCCGCCGGCGACCAGCGCGCGCTCGATCGCATCGGCGTCCGGGTGCCGACCCTCGCCGAACAGCGCCTTCATCTGCGCCTCGGTGACCCTTCCGGACACCCCGAGCGAGTCCAGGCCCTCCCCCACCCACCGGCCTGGCGGGTTCCCCGAGGCGGTGTAGTAGGCGCTCAGGTCCTCCCCGCGCTGGCGGGGGACGTCGCCGGTGGCGACCTGCCGGGTGAGGTAGGTGTACCCGTCGCCGGCGTGCAGCACGTGGACGGTCATCACCGCGGCGCACACCTCCACCCGAGCGAGAATCGTTCTCGATAGCGAGCGGAGGCGGCTGAACCTCGCGGCCACTCACTGTAGTGCAAGAGGTGTGTTGAGTCTGGGGTGCTGCGCGTGAGTCGCAGGGGCCGGAGGTCGAGGGAGTGAGGGTTAGGGTTGGTGCTGGCTAGGGGAACTTCGGCGCCTGGGTCGAGCTACGTGCTTCGACCTGGGTCGACTAGGGAGGTTCCTGGGGATGGCTGGAAGTACGAGAGCAAGGATCTCGGCTCGTGAGCGTGCGCGTGCGGCACGAGCGCGGGCCGACGCCGCGCGCGTCGAGCGCGACCGCGCGGTCGAGGAAGCGGCGGCCGCGTTCTTCGCCGCGGGCGACGAGCGAACGAAGCTGCTCGAGCGCATCGCGGGACTGCAGGACGAAGTCGGTGCGGTCGAGCGCCGCATGGGCGCGCAGGTCGCGCGGCTGACCGAAGCCGGCGAGCCGGCAGCGTGGCAGCGGGCGCTGCTCGAGCTCGACGAGCCCGAGCGCAAGCGGCTGCGAGCACTTGCCGACGACGTGCCGGCGCCGGCGCCGGCCCTCGTGCCGGTGCCGGCGCCGGGCGCGTCGGCGACGGGCGCCGCGCCCGAGCTGACGGACGCACTGATTTCGTGAGCGAGGACGCGCTGTTCCCGGCTCCGCGTACGCGCGGAGCCGGGAACAGCGGCGGTGAACGCGCGCGCGACGTGCGTGACGC
The DNA here is from genome assembly GCF_022346185.1 of Cellulomonas sp. ACRRI. Lineage (GTDB taxonomy): Bacteria > Actinomycetota > Actinomycetes > Actinomycetales > Cellulomonadaceae > Cellulomonas. The sequence goes on from NZ_JAKRMS010000003.1 coordinate 29,889, forward strand.
GGCTCAGGACCCGCGGGTGGTCGACCGGTTCCAGCGCTACGTGCGATCAGGCGGGCCGTCGGACTGCTGGTGGTGGTGTGGCGCGGTCGCCTCGGCCGGGCATGGCCGGTTCTGGATCAGGAGCGGACTGGTCGTGATCGCACACCGCTTCGCGTGGGCGCTCGATCATCCGGGCGATGTGCTGCCCCGGCTTCTCGCGCACGAGTGCGACAACTCGCTCTGCCAGAACCCCGAGCACCTGCACGCGACGGACCAGACGGGCAACCGCCGCGAGTGGGCCGCCCGGCGCCACCAGCTCGGCAGCCCGCTGCGTGACGTACGCGGGTCGCGCGGCCGGGCTGTTGCGGTCAGGGACGCCGTCCGCGCAGGAGACAACGTTGCGGCCGCGATCGCGGCCGGCGTTCGACCAATCGACGCCGGCCAAGGCGTCCTCTGGTCAGAACCCGAGGACGCCCACGGGGGCGCGACAACGATCAGCGGCTCGGATCAGTAGGCCCGCGGGTGACCCGCGCGCCCGCCCGGGACCACGGCCCGGGCGGGCGCGCGTCGCCGGGGTCCGGGGCCGGAGGCCCTGGCCGCGGGCGCCGGCGCCGGCGCCCGCGGCGCACGGGGTTCGCGACGGCCGGGCGACGGCAACGACGGCCACCTGTCCGCGCGTCGACGCCCGGCCGTCGGGGTCCGACCGTCGTCGGCCGCCGCCCGGGGGGTCAGGACTTCAGCCGGCCTTGACGAGGTACGCGGCGACAGCCTCTCGGACCAGCTGCGACATCGGGACGTGCCTGGCGGCCGCCGCTGCGCGGACCTGGGCGTCGAGCTGGGCGCTGGCGCGCACCTTCCAGACCGGCGACGGGCCCTCGGAACCCAGGCGCGGTCGACCCAGGGCGACCCGCACGGCCTCGTCCGGGTCGTTCTGCCCGGTGGCCTGCATGAGCATCTGCCGGCCAGCCTCGGCGGCGCTCGGGCCTCGGCGCGCCGTGCCCGGCTTGCTGGTCATCTCGCCGCGCTGCGCGCGGTCGGCCAGCTCGTCGTACTCGCTCATCGTGCTCACTCTCCCTCGCTCACCAGGTGCCGGTACAGGTCTGACAGCTCCATCACGTGGAAGATGACCATCGTGCGCGGGTGGCGCTGGGCGACGATCACCTCGAGGTAGCGGTCGGACTGCGCGTGCGGGCGGCCGACGTACACCACCGTCGTCTCCCCAGGTCGCCCTTCCAACTCCTCGCTGCCGACGGCGTGGGTGATTGCGTACAGGGCGTCCTCACGCGAGATCGCGTGTCGCGCTGCGCTGTCCGTCCACTCCACCGGCATGACTAAAGAGTACCACGAAAAGGGACCACAGAATCGGGCCGTTGCGAGGCGTCTTCGGTGATGGCGTCTTCCCAGCACTGGCCGCAGCCGATGCCGCCGACCATCTGGCGGGTGCCGCGGTGGGTGCAGGCGGCGCGGACGGCGTCAGCGAGGCGGTGGGTCTTGGTGAACCAGCCGGTGCGCCGGCCGTCCGTGCGGGCGGGGACCGCGCGTGGGGTGCCGGTGGTGACGCCGCGGGCCAGGTCGACGGCGCTGGACAGCGGCAGGCGGCCGTCATCGAGCATGGCCCGGGCCTCCTCGGGCAGGCGCAGCAGGGCCAGGCGGTCGCGGACGGTGCCGGCGGACCGTCCGCTCTTGCGGGCGATGTCGACGAACGGCACGCCGGCGTCGCGGAGCTTGGCGAACGCGGCCGCTTCCTCGAGCGGGGTGAGCGGGTCGTGCAGGGCGGCGATCAGCATGAGGAAGGTGTGGTCGATCCCGGTTCGGGTGCGCCGGGCGATGACGGGGATGACCTGGAGCCCGACGCGGCGGGCGGCCTCGTAGCGGCGGTGGCCGTCGATGATGCGGAACCGGCCGTCGGCTCTCGGGGTGACGGTGATCGGGTGCAGGATCCCGACCTCGCGCACGGCCGCGACCAACTCGTCCATGCCCCGCAGCTGGCTCCGGATGTTCTCGGGGTTCGGCACGATCCGATCGATGGGCAGGGTGGTGGTCATGCCAGCACCTCCAGCTGGGCAGCGAGGTCGGCGTCGCGGAGCCGGCCGAGGGTGTGCAGCAGGCGCGCGGTGCTGCCCTCCTGGTGCGCGTCGGGGGCGATGATGGCGGGCAGCGCGGTGAGCACGGCGGGCGCGTGGGCGAGCAGGCCCGGGTCGGGCCGCCCTTCGGCGCGGGCGTAGAGGCCGTCTCTCACCTCGCGTGCGGGGCCGGCCGGCTGCGGTCCTCGCCGCCCGTTCAGGGCCCAGGACTGGCGAGCGGCGCGCCGTGCGTCGACCTGGGCTGCTCGGGTCTCGATCCAGTCCCAGATGCTCGCTGCGCGGGCCGGCCCGCGGGCGGGGGCGTCGGGGCGGTGGGCGTCGTGGTCGTGGATCAGCGCGGCGAGCGCGGGCCGCAGCGCGGCGCCGCCGAGCGCCCACCGCGGGTCGCGGGCGCGGATGGTCTCGGCCTCGGCGCGGGACCACAGCGCCCGGTAGGCGAGCTCGTCGACGACTTGGGCCTCGGTCGGGTCGGCGGGGTTCACGGCGCGACGCTCACGTGCGAGTGGTCGGCGAGGGCGGTGATCTGGTCCGGGCGGTACCCGGACCAGTGCTGGCCGTCGGCGACGACGACGGGCGCCTGCAGGTGCCCCAGGCCCATGACGTAGTCGCGGGCGTCGGCGTCGGTGGTGATGTCGACGATCTCGTACTGCAGGCTGGCCTTGTCCAGGGCGCGGTAGGTCGCGTCGCACTGCACGCAGTCGGGCTTGCTGTAGACGGTGATGTTCACGGTGGTCCTCCTGTCGGGTGGGCGGCTGACAGGGCGAGCGGGTGGAGTCAGCGACGGGTGAGGCGCCGCACGATGCGGGCCAGCCCGCCGCGGGGCGCGGGGCTGGGGGCCGGTGCGGGCGCCGGGCAGCCGGCGTCGCACCACTGGGCGATGAGCTCGTGCTTGTCGGCGCGTGCGTCCTCGACGGTGTCGGCGGCCATGTAGCGCTGCTGCCAGGCGTTGTACGCGGGGAGGTCCACGCTCCTGAGCCAGACCTGGGCGAGCGCGCTGGCCCGGTGGAGGCCGATCTGGACTGCCGGGGTGGGGTGCTGGTCGCCGTGCTCGGGATCGGCGACGACGCTGGCGGCGATGACGCTGACGGGGCCGGCTGCGCCGTTGACGTGGGTGCGCAGGTAGGTGAGGACGTCGGCGCGGATGTCGGCGGCCGTCTCACTGCCGTAGGCCTCGGCCCAGGCGGCGGTGTCGATCTCGACGGTGAGGTTCAGGGTGGTGCGCAGGGTGTTCCTCCTGGTCAGAGCCGGTTGGTTCCGGCGCCGGTGGCCTCGGTGCGGCTGGCCATCGCTTCGATAGCCGGAGGCCCATGTCGCAGAGCCGTGGGGGTCAAGGGCCAGACCGACCGACGCAGCCACCGCAGGTGCGGAGCACCTTCCGGGACCGGCTACGGGAGGTGATCGGCCCTTGACGCCCACGGCGGCGCGACAACGATCAGCGGCTCGGATCGATGGGCCCGCAGGTGACCCGCACCCCGCCCGGGACCACAGCACCGGGTTCGCGACGCGTCGCCGGGGTCCGGGGCCGGAGGCCCTGGCGGTGGGCCGCGCCGCCCGCGGCGGCCGCGGTGCACCACGCGCTCGAGGTGAGCGCCACCGGGGTGAGGCCGTGCACAGGTCGCGCGATCCGAACCGCCGGCCGACTGCTCGGGGTGACGGCGCGGCCTGTGTGCGGGCGCCTGCTGGGTCCCGTCGTCCACCTGTGTGCGCCGCGAGCCGCGCAGCGATGGAGCTCGCGGCGTGCCCGGGTGGGCGAGGGGTGCACCGGGCCAGCTGGCTACGGGCTGATCGTCGCCGGGGTCCGGGGCCGGAGGCCCTGGCCGTGGGCGCCGGCGCCCGCGGCGCACGGGGTCCGCGACGGCCGGGCGACGGCAGCGACGGCCACCTGTCCTCGCGTCGGCGCCCGGCCGGCGGTCCTCGCCGGCTCGATGCCGGCGAGGGCCGCGCACCGCCCGGGGGGTGGGGGCCGCGGTGCCCGGCTGCGGTGTGCGGCCGGGCACCGTGGTTGGTCAGGCGGCGGCGTCGAGGTTGGCGGGGGTGGTAATGGCGTCGGCGATGGCGTGCGCGGCGCGCAGCACGTTGGCGGCGGTCGAGCGGATGAGGTCGGTGTCGGCGTCTGACCATCCGGCGACGTACCCGATGGTGTAGGCGCTGGTGTCGAGGCCGAGCAGGCCGGCGACGACGTAGGCGACGGACTCGGCCTCGGTCTCGTAGGTGCCTCGGTGCTGCTGGTACTCCCCGGGCTCCAGGTCGCCGTGCAGGTACGCGTGGGCTGCCTCGTGCAGCGCGGTCTTGGCGGCCTGTGCGGGCTCGACGTCGGTGGCGATGACCACGCGCCGGGTCTTGAAGTCGGTGAACCCGCCCAGGCCCGGGGGCAGCGCCTCGCGCTCGACGCGCCAGCCGCCGGCGGTCAGGTAGTCGCTCACGGCGGTGAGGACTCCGAGGTGGTCGGCGCCGGTGAGGGTTTTCGTCAGGTCGGCGGGGTCGGCGGCGTCGGGGTCGGTCGGGTCGGTCTGGGCGATGTCGAACACGGACAGCACGGGGTACCAGACGCGGCGGCGCTGGCCGTTCTCGTCGGTCTCGGTGCGCTCGTCGTCGGGGGCGTCGGTGCCGTCGGTGATCTTCGCGGTGGCGTATCCGAAGATGCGGATGGCCTTCTCGCCCTTACGGACCTGGCGGCCGCGGGCTTGCCACTGGCGGAACCCGGCGACGCGGGTCGCGTCGGGTCGCTGGGACCAGATGAGCAGCAGGTTGTTCAGTGAGTAGGCGTGGAACCCGCGGGACAGGTCGAGGAACGCGCGCCACTGGTCGGTTCCGCGCAGGGTCTCGACCTGCTCGGCGATGCTGTTGTGCAGGGCGGTGGCCTGCTCGCGGCGCTGCTCGGGGGTGGTGCGGGTGGTGATCTTGCGGGCCATGACGGGTTCCTCCTCGCGTCGGGGTTGGTGGGCCGGTGAGCGCTGGGCGTGCCCGGCCTCACCGGCGTGCGCGAGGTGCCGCGCCGTCCGCGTCGGGGCCCCGCGCGGGGACGGGTGGGGGTGAGGGATCGCATGCCGGCGCGCAGCGTCGGTGTGGGATCGCTCAGGCCCGCACGGCATCGGGTGGGGTGCGGGCGGGGTGGTACCGGCCCTGGTGAGCCGCGATGGCCAGGCACGACGGGACCGACCGGCGCGCTCGGAGGGGTGCTGCGCGCCGTAGGCGCGTCGGGCATCAGCTGGTGCCGTCTGCCGGCGCCGGCTGAGTATCTTGGGCGCGCGGGCACCTACGGCACGCCGGATAGGTGGTCACCTGGGTGTACGCAACAGACGGATGAGTCGCTACGGTGCGGTCCGGCGGCGTCCCGGACCCGATCGCGGGCGCCGTCCTCGCTGGTCGGAGCCGTGGAGGGTCGGCGCCGGCCAGCGAGCAGGACCCGGGTGTGAGGTTCTCGCCCTTGCCACACTCAACGACCTGTCGGGACCGTCGGGCATGGCTCGCAACGACGCGAAGACGCAGACGATCGAGGTCCTGACGACGAACGGCGTGCTGTTCTGCCCCGGAGGACGAACGCCGCTCGACCCGGAGGACGCCGCCCGGGTGTACGAGCTCCTGGTCGATGCCGAGGGAGTGCTCGCGGCCCCGCCGGGCGCCGGCGGGCCGGCGACCGTCGACGGGTCGTGGATCCGCGATCGGGACCGCGGGGAGGACACCCGGGCCCTGACCCTGGTCGTCCTGACGTCGCACCCGGTGCTGCAGTGCGGGCAGCCGCTGGCGGTCGACGAGGCGCTGTGCGCCTACGAGCTGCTGGTGACCGAGCACGGGGTGCTGGTGCCGGGCCGAGGCACGTTCCTGCCGGAGCAGTGGGTGCAAGCCCGGGCCTGCCGGTGACCGCGCCCGCAGCAATGGCCGCGGTCATCAAGCGGATCGTGTGGGCCAGGGACGCGGGCGTCGCTCGTGTGCCAGGCCGTCCGGTGACGACGAAGGCTCGTTCACCGAGCCGGTGAACGAGCCTTCGTCGTACTCGCGTGGGCGCCGAGGAGACTCTGGTCTCAGAAGGCGCGGTGCGTCATCGCAGGCTGACGGCGATGACGTCGGTGACCCTGTCGAAGAGGTTGGTGCTGTTCGGGCCGACCTCGGGGCTCACGATCCCGTTGGCGAACCTGACCTTGGCGGTCCAGCTGCCGGACGTGTACTTGGTGCGAGCCGGCCAGTTGCCCCGCATCGTTCCGGCGCCGGTGAAGCCGTAGTTGGCGTTGGGCACCCCGGTGCCGAACAGGCACATGTTGCCGGTCTTGCACACGTTCGAGGAGGTCGTCAGCGGCGACACCAGGGACTGACCGGTCTCGACCGAGATGATCTCGCCGTTCGAAGGGTTGCTCGTGACGGTCTTCGACTCGTCGGACAGGATGAACGCCTCGAGGTCAGCGGACGTCTCGACACCCGGGACGCTCACCTCGATGCCGTCGATGACGGTCGCGTCGGTGTCGTCGTCGGCGATCGCGGCCTGGCCGGAGATGGCCAGGACTCCTGCGCACGTGGCCACGGCGATGAGGGAACGGAAAGAGCGCATGCGGAAAAGCCCCCTGGAAAATTGCATTCTGGGCGCCAATCGGCGCCCAGACGGAACCTAGCAGGTCAGAGCGCTGCGTCGGGGGACTTTCGATCAGTGGATCTCGAACCGCGAGTAGAGTTGCTGGCGCCCAAATGCGAGGTGCCGGATCGGGCTCGAGCGCGTTCCTGCTGAAGCGGCCCCCAGGTCCGCGGCCGCGGTGAACAGCGTGCGGTGACCGGCTGCGGGCTGATCGTCGCCGGGGTCCGGGGCCGGAGGCCCTGGCGGTCGGTGCCGGCGCTCGATGCGCCCGGCGCCGGCCACACCCGCCCGATGGCTGTGGGCGCGCGGGGGCTCACCAGGATGGGGTGGTGAGTGGTCCTCTCCTCGCTACGGTGTGGCGGGCGGTGGTCCTGCCCCTGCGATCCGCCGCCCGCGCCCGGCCGGAGCCATTCGGACTGGTTCCGGCCGGGCGTCCTGCGGCTGGGGGTCAGGCTGCCGGTGCGGCCGCCTCGGCGGGCTCGGGGTCGGGGTCGGTGGCGGGGGTGCGGCCGCACGCGACCTGCTCGATGTCGGACAACTGGTATCCCCAGGTCTCCAGCGTGGTCAGGTAGTCGGCGGCGCCGCTGTCGCCGGAGGCGTTGCGCCAGGAGTGCACGCCGGTGCACTCCTCGATGGCGGCCAGGACGACCACGAGGGTGATGACGTGCGAGCGGGGGGTGTTGGCCTTGCTCAGCAGGTTGGCGATGTACTGGCGGCCGCCGTACTCGCCGGTGTGCCCGAGCAGGCTGGCGGCGACCTGGAAGCCCCGGTCGGCGGCGTAGGAGAGCCGGGAGGCCTGGTTCACGATGGCGTCGGCGACCAACTCGGCGGCGCCCTTCGGCGGGGTCTTGCGGCGGGCGATGGTGGCCGCCAGCCAGTCGCGCCGCACCTTCTCGGCCGAGCGCCAGGCCGCGTTGTTCTCGCGGACCTGGCGGCGCTCGGCCCGCTCGGCCTCGGACACGGGGGTCCGCTCGGCCTTGGCGGCGGGGTCGGTCCACCGCAGGTGCCCGGCGGCCTTGTAGTCGGTGCAGATGTAGACGGCCTCGGCGGTGGCGGTGGCGTCGTCGTAGTGGACGTAGGCGGCGTGGTGGGGGCAGGTGGCGTGCTGCTCGGGGGTCAGGGGCTCGGTGTGGCCCTTGGCGCGCAGGGCGGTGACCTCGCGGCGGGGGGTGACCTCGTAGTACCCGGGCTTGGGGGTGATGGTGACGCCGTCGGCGGTGAGGCGGGCGCGCTCGGTGTCGAGCGCCTGGGTGCGGGCGCGCTCGTCGCGGATGCGCTGGGCGGCGTGGGCGAGGGAGCCGCCGCGCTCGGCGGCCCACCGCAGGGTCCGGGTGGCGTCCTCGTCGCCGTCGAACTCCGCGAACAGCGCGGCGGACACCAGGTCGAGCGCGTACCCCTCGGCGGCCTCGGCGGCGGTGGTGGACTTGGCGACGGTGAGCCCGGCGGTGACCTCGGCCTTGGTGCGGCGGGTGCGCTTGGCGATCTGGGAGGCGGACAGCCCGAGCAGGGCCAACTGCTCGTAGGCGGCGGCGGTGTCGGGCTGGGTCATCGCGGCGCGGTCGTGGTTCTCGGCCAACTGGCCGATGATCCGCTCGACGTCGCCGCCGTCGGGCACGACGTAGACGGGGATGGCCGGGACCTGCTCCTGGGTGGCGGTGATGGTGCGGCGCTGGCCCTCGCGGACCTTGATGCCCTCGGGAGCGCGGACCGCGGTGACGGGGACGCGGACGCCGAGGTCGCGGATCGACTGGCGGAACTCGGGGGTGATGGCCGCGTCGGTGCGGATGTTGGCGTCCACGATGAGGTCGGCCGGGTTCATGTACAGGAACTCGACGCCGTCAGGCAGTGCGGCGGGTGCGGGCTGGGTGGTGCTGGTGGTGGTCATGGTGACCCTCTCCTCGGTGTGATCCGGTACCGGTTGGTCCGGCCGGTGAGTGCCCGTGTCTTTCGGGCCTCACCGGCAGGCGCGAGGTATCAGGCCGAGGAGCGGGAGGGGCCCCGCGCGAGGCCGGAGCGCTGTGACGTCGCGCATGCCGGCGCGCAGCGACGGGGTGGGCTACGTCATGGCGCGCAGGCATCGGGTGGGGAGCGACGGCCTGATACCGGCCGAGGTGGGCCGCGATGGCCTGGTGGTGGGAGGCCGGCTCGGGCGCCGATGGGGTGCAGCGCGCCGTAGGCGCGACCGGTACCAGCTGGTGCCCCTGGGGCGCCGGCTGGCGGTGGTGCACCTCGAGCGCCCCGGACCCGGGGTGGGGCGAGCAGCTAGGAGCGCGGAGCGCGAGTCGCTGCGAGGGATACGGCAGGCGGCAGGCGCGACGTCGCGTCGATGTTCTCGCAGGTCACGGCGTCGGGGAGCCGGGCGCTCCGGGATCTTGTCCGCCATCTTGTCCGCGAGAAGTTCTCGCAGCGCGTCCGGAAGATCTTGCGCTCGTGGTGACGACGGAACTTCCCGCACTCGTCATGTCAGCGAGTCCCGCTGTGGCTCACGGGCTCTGTGCCCGTTAGCCACCACGGTGTTAACATCCTGATAGCAGTGTGGCGACGCCCCGCCACGGACGAGGTCCATGACGGGACGTCACCACGGTGTTGTGAACTCAGGCTACGAGTTCACGGATGAGGCGAATAACTTCCACGACGACCGGCATGAGTTGCTTCACGAAGGGTGCAACCTTCGCGGCTCGGCCGGTCGTTCGCTGTTCAGAAGCTTCGGTCCTCTGACAGTGCTGACACGGTTCGTCTGCCACTGCCACCACCTCCCATCTCCCCGCAGCTGCGAGGCATGAGGCGACCCCTCCCACCGGGTCCTGGAACAGTCAGCTACGTGATGTGAGGTGGCAGGCACGAGTGTAGGGCGTGGCGTTGACACACCCGCGGCTCGGTCCCCGGGACGGGTCGCGTTCAACGCGCCGACCCCGGTTCCCACGCGAATGCCTGACGATTCCGCGCTTGCCCACCTCGTGCTGCCCCGGCTGCAGATGCCGTCGATCGATGGCGCGGTGAAACTGGCCGTGACGTCGAACTAGGAGGTCTCCAATGAGCCAGGGCAACGGCGTGCACACGGTGCACAGCGACGGTGCGTGGATCAACGAGGTCGCCGGCCGCCAGGTGGGCGACCGGCACGACACGAAGGACGCCGCGGTGGCGGCGGGCCGCGAGGAGGCGATCGCGCGCGGCGCCGAGCACCACATCCACGGGCTGGATGGCCAGGTGCACGAGAAGAACTCCTACGGCCGCGACCCCCGGAACATCCCCGGCTGACCGCGGTCGCGACCGGGCCTGCTCGCGGGTCGGGACGCGCAGGAGCCCCGGGTCGCCGAGGCGCCCCGGGGCTCCTGCCCTGCTCCTGTGCGCGCCGCCGGCGCGCGCCGTCAGCTCCTGGTGATGGACACCAGGGTGATCGGGCTGGTGAACGTGGTCGTCACGTTCACGTTCTGGTAGACGCCGACCGTGGCGCTGCGCCACCAGGTCGTCACCTTGTTGCCGGCGCTGACCTTGGTGACCCCGGAGATCGAGGACTTGAACGTGAGCTGACCGGTCCCGTAGAACCCGATCGTCTTGTTGACGATGCACGCGTCACCGCTCGCGCACCCGGGGCCGCGCTGAGTGATCGCCCGCGTGACGATCGTGGGCTCCTCGACGAACGCCGAGACGTACTCGCCGGCCTCGACGTCGTACAGGGCCTGGACCTGCTGCCCGGAGTTCAGGATCGCGTCGACCTCGTCCTCGCTCTGGACCGCGGCGAGCGCGTCGAGCTCGGCCCGCAGGGCGGTGTCGTCGTTGACGACACCGTCACCGGGCTCGCCCTGCGTCAGCGGCACATCGGGCGACGGCGCGCCGGCGGCGATCGCCGGGGCCGTGCCGAGCAGGACCAGGCCCACCGCCAGTGCCGTCGTGGTGACTTCCTTCAACATGCGCTAGATCCCATCGTTGTACTTTCGCCCCTTGCGGCCAACGTAGCCGCAGGTGAAGGCCGATGTGGGCGCTTTCGCAGAGGAGTGTCCAGAGCAGCGAACGCCGTCCTATCCGGGGGGTCGAAGCTGGATGGTCACGTGCTCCGGTCGCAGGCTCCACCTCCGCGACGGGGACGTCCGGGCGGGCACCCGGCAACGACCGGATTTCGGGACCGGCCAAGATGTCTAGCAGGCGTCTCCGGCCCGGGGGTGGCGTTGACGCACCAGCTGCGGACCGCTGGTCGCAGCCGGGGAGCAGACGGTCCCGGCAGGCTGCAACTCGCCCGGGCGCTCGCCGAGGAGGGCCGACGGCCTCCCGCTTGCCAGCCACGGCCCGAGGTGTGCTAGGGCGTTCTGCGCGGGCGTCCGGGTGGCCCGCAGCCCTTCCCGGCTGGGGAGCGGTGATGAAGGTTCGCTGAAGAGTGCGATGGCGAGCACCAGCGCTTGAGACGCTCCGTCTAGCGTCGCTCGGAACCGGGCGCCGTCCGGGGCCGCGCGGACGCCGAGTCCTGCCACCGCCCGGCTTGTCGATGTTGCGCGGCAGGAGCGGGGGGACCCAGTCTCCACGGGCACTCAACCGCCCTCGGCGGCAAAGCGAGTCCCGGGTCGGTCGAAGAGCTTCGTTCGAACCGACAACGCACCTCGCAGGCGACTGGAGCCCACATGCCTGCTCATCTGCGCGTCAGCTCGCGCCATCGCACTCCCGGCCCCGCCCGGACGCCGTTGACCGACGCCAGCGCGAATGCGCGGGCGACCGGAGCGCTCGCCGGCCGTCGGGTCGGCACGCTTGTCGCAACTTCGGGGCTAGCGGTCTCGCTCACAGCGGTTCCGGCGTCCGCACAACCGGCTGAGAGCAGCGCCGGCATTCTCGATCTCAACGCCCTGGCCGGGGCCCGGGCGTTGGCCTCCGCCGCCCCGAGTGCAGTCGCGCCCGTCACCGCGACCTGGTCGTTCGACGTCCCTGGCGCGACCGCGGTGCTGCCACCGCCTCCCCCGCCGGTGGTCGAGGAAGCGGCTGCTCGACCCGATCAGGCGGCAGCCCGCTCCTCGCGACGAACCGAGCCCACCGAACCGCAGGAGCTGACCGCGATCGGCGCACCAGTGCCCCAGTCCGCGAACGGCAGCGCCGTCGTCGCGGTCGCCTCGGGTCTGGTCGGTGTGCCCTATGTGTACGGCGGCACGACCCCGAGCGGGTTCGACTGCTCCGGCTTTACCTCGTACGTGTACGCGCAGGTCGGCATCAAGATCCCGCGCACGTCGACGGCCCAACGAGACGCAGGCACGGTCGTCCCGCGCGACCAGGCGCAGCCGGGCGACCTGATCTGGTCGCCCGGGCACATCGCGATCTACGCCGGTGACAACCTGCAGGTCGACGCGCCCGTACCCGGCAAGACGGTCCAGATCCGGAAGATCTGGCAGTCCGACCCGTTGTTCATCCGGATCGGCTGATCGGCGTGCCGATCGGAGACCTCAGCACCCTGCTCGTGTGGGGCGCGGTGACTGCGTACGCGATCGCGCTGGTCGCGTACTCGACCGCTCTGGCCCGCGTCGCGGATGCCTCGGCCCGAACGCAGCGCCGCCCGGTCGCCGTCGGTGCCGGCGCGGCCGAAATCACGACCGCAGAATCGACCATCGCCGCGCCCGGCCGCGCGGCGGGGATCGCGCGATCGACCGCCACGCTGGCGACGGCGCTGCTGCTGTGCGGTGTGGTCCTGCGTGGAGTGGCGGCCGGGCGGTGGCCGACCGCCAACATGTACGAGTTCACGATCGTCGGGATCTTGGTCGCGGCGGTGGTCTTTCTTGCCGTACGGCGCACCCGCATGTTGCCGTTCGTCGGGGTGCTTGTGACCGGGATCGCCGTGCTGTCCCTCGTGGTCGCGCTGAACTCGTTCTACCTGCGGGCGGACGCGGTGCAGCCGGCGCTGCAGAGCTACTGGCTGGTCATCCACGTCAGCATCGCCATCGCAGCAACGGGGATCTTCACCGTCGCTTTCGCGACCTCGGTGCTGCAGGTCCTGCAGGATTCCCGCGAGTCCGGGCGGTCCCGGCTGGATCGCCCGTGGCGCGTGGGCGACGAGCTGCGCCGTTCGCTGCGTCGGTGGCGGATCACCGGTCCGTCATGGTTGTGGCTGCGGACGGTCCCCAGCGCGGTGCGCCTCGAGGCGCTGTCGTTCCGGTTGAATGCGATCGCGTTCGTGCTGTGGACGCTGACGCTGATCGGTGGGGCGATCTGGGCTGAGCAGGCGTGGGGCCGGTACTGGGGCTGGGATCCCAAGGAGGTCGCCACGTTCGTCGCGTGGGTGGTGTACGCGGCGTACCTGCACGCGCGCACCACTCGTGGCTGGCAGGGCCGGCGTGCCGCGTACCTGGTCTACGTGGGGTACGCCGTCGTGATCGCGAACTTCACCGTCGTGAACCTGTTCGTCAACGGCAAGCACTCGTACTCGGGCATCTGACGACCGCCCCGGACCGTGAGGACCACAAGGTGCGTAACGAGGCCGGCCAGCCGGGTGGCGACCGGGTCGCGATCATCTGGATCGTCGCGGCTCTGGTCGTCGGCGGCAGCCTGACGGTCGCCGGTGTCGTGGCGAGGAGCGCCGCCCCGATGATCGCGGGGGTCGCGCTGCTCTTCATCTGCTCGACGGCAACTCGGTTCTGGTACTTCCGCCGCCGCGGATGAGCCGACCTGCAGACAGTGCGGCGACGGCCGCGCTACCTCCCACGGGTGTGGCGCACGATCCGGCGCCGCATCGGTGTCCTGGTCTCAGCCCGGCTGGTCGGGTGAGGTCGTCTGACGTCGATCGAGGCGAGGCGTGGGGGCCTGGGGCTCAGCGAATCGAGTCGATCCCAAGGACACCTTCATCGAGTTTCCGTCGCTGGAAGACGAGGACCGCGTTCCCCTGGTACCGGGGAAGAACGAGCCGGCTCAACGAGTAGTCGTGGACGAACTGGAACCCGGTCTGTCGCCGGTAGTCGAACCAGTTCCCGCTGCCGGTCTCGCGAGAGCTGCCGACGACGATGTAGGTCTCGACGCTTGGCGTGCGGAACACTTCACGCTCGAACACGTTGCCGACCGGGGGCCACGAGCACACCACGACCTGGGGTTTGCGGGCACGTAGGGCTGAGACGGCATCCTGGCGTGCGACGTGGTCGGGGTAGTCAATCGACCGCGACCAGCTCTGGTTGTCCGTGGCGACGACGTCGACGCCCCGCTCCTTCAGCAACCGCGTGAGCGTGCCGTCGCCGGCGGCGATCTCCAGGGTCTCGCGCGGCCCGATCAGCTTTGCGAGCTGACGCACGAGCGCCGCGGAGTAGAAGCAGTAGATTCCCCGCGGGCGGACCAGGGGCATGACGTAGCGGCGCTGGCGCGCGAGCGGCCACAGCACCGCGTACGCGAGCATCGAGACAGGTCTGCGCTCCAGGCCGCGCCGGAAGAACAGCCGCTGCAGTACCCGGCCGCTGAACGCGTCGAACGCGATCTGGGACTTGTCGGCCCCGGCTTCAGCCTCGAACGCGGCCCGCTGGATCGCGTGCGCGAGCATCTGACGGCGCACCTCGTGGGCGACCAGGTCCTTCGCCCGCGGCTGCCGGTCCGGCGATCCGGCTCGCGGAGCACTGACTTCGACAACCAGAGCGCGAAGCGCGTCCTCGCCAGCATCCGCTGCACGAACCAGGCGGATCTGCACCTGCTCCCACTCGTGCGGGAAGGTCCGCCGCAGTTCCTCCAAAGTGGGCTCGGTAGCAAGCCACCCAACGACGTCAGACCGGCGGTCGCCGTCTCTACTCATGAGGCCTCCATGCCGGGATCGTCGGGGGTCTCCGACAGCATCGCCGCTGCTCTCGCGGCAACAGGGCGAGAACAGCTCCGTCGTCGATGAAGGTCCGCTGAAGGTTCACCTCAGGAACACCGAGACGATCACCGTTCTGCGGTCCATCCCCAGCCCGGAGGGGGCCTCGCGGGCCTCGCGGCTCACCAGGGCCGGTACCACCCCGCCCCCGACAGGGAATCGATCGCGCGTCCGGTGAGGCGGGCGTGGTTCATGCCTCCGCGCGGCCGGGCGGTGGCTGTCACACCACGGGCTGGAAGATCGCGATCAGCCCCTGCAGGCTCTGCGCCCACCTGCCCCACAGGCCGGTGACCAGGGCGAGCCCGATAAGCACGAGCATGCCGCCGCCGACCACGGAGATCATCCGCCGGCGCCGGCGGACGACCTCGAGCAGCCGCGAGCTGCGCTGCAGCCCGAGCGCGAGCAGCACGAACGGCAACCCGAGACCCAAGGCGTATGCAGACGACAGCAAGGCGCCGCGGGCCGGGGAGCCACCCTCCAGGGAGAGGGCCATCACTGCGGCAAGCGTGGGGCCGATGCACGGCGTCCAACCGAGCCCGAACGTGACCCCGAGCAGCGGCGCGCCCCACAGGGTCGCGGGCGGGCGGCGGTGGACCCGCGCCTCGCGCTGGAGGAACGGCACCCCGCCGAGGAACGCGATGCCCATCACGATCACCACGACGCCGAGCGCGCGCGTGATGGGGTCCTGCCAGCGAAGCAGCGTCCCGCCCAGGGATCCGGCCAGCGTGCCGAGAGTGACGAACACGAGCGCGAACCCGAGGACGAAAAGCGTCACCCCGAGCGCGAGACGTCCCCGGCGCGGCGCCGGTGCGGAGCCCGAGAGCGGGGTGCCGACTGGTTGCATGGTCTGCGCGGTGAGCCCGCTGAGGTACCCCAGGTAGCCGGGAACCAGAGGCAGGACGCACGGTGAGGCGAAGGACACCGCACCCGCGACGAGTGACACGAGCACCGCGAGGAGCAGGGGGCCGGAGAAGGCGGCGGTGGCGAACGTCGATCCGACGTCGGCGGCCAGGAGCACCGCTTCGGTGGGTCTCATGCGGCGGCGACCCGCGCCACCCCGGCGCGGCCCAGCTGCGCGTCCCCGGTCGCGGGGCCTCGCGGCGCGCGGGCGGCGCGGACGCCGTTGTGGATCACGACCACCTCGGCGACCTCGTGGACGAGCACGACGCCCGAGGGCGATGGGTCCCGGTCACGGCAGCAGGGTGGACCAGTAGAACCAGAACCGTTGCAGCGCGAGCAGCGCGATCGTCAGGTACCACGCGGTGAGGATCGTCGAGCGGTAGTCGACGGCCACCGCGAGGGCCGCTCGGGCAGGCCGGGTCAGCGAGAGCTGCCAGCGCTGCAGGTTGCGCAGCGTCACCGACAGGAACAACGGGATCATCACCGCCCACACCACCAGGCAGTACGGACAGAGCGCGCCGATGCGGTAGAGGCTCTGGAACGCGAGCCAGTGCACGAACACCACCCCGAAGGTGACCCCGGCCTGCAGCGCGAGCCAGTACCACTCGCCGAACCGAGCGCCACTGAGCATGCCCGCGGCTGCGGTGAGGACCACTGTGAAGCCCACGATGCCGATCAGCGGGTTGGGGAAGCCGAACACCGACGCCTGCTCCGAGGTCATCACCGAGGTGCAGGACAGGATCGGGTTGAGCGTGCAGCTCGGGACGTGAGTGGGGTCCTCCAGGACCGCGAACCGCTCGAGGAGCAGGGCGAACGCCGCAGCGAGCCCAACCGCGGCGAGGGCCGCCAGGGCGACGGCGCGGCGCCGCTCGGCTGTCCGGGGCTCGAACAGGACCGTATCGGGGGTGGCGGCGACGGCGGTCACGCGCCGCCCGACTCGTCGAGCGCGCGGTCCAGGGCGTCGGTCAGGTCCGAGACGCTGCTGAGCTCCAGGCGCTGCCCGTCGAGGAAGAACGTCGGCGTGCCCTGCACCCCGAGCGCCTGCCCGTCGTCGAGGTCCTGCTGCACGCGCTCCTGGGTCGCCGGGTCCGCGACCGCGTCGTCGTACGCGGCCAGATCCAGGCCCAGGTCCTCGGCGAACGAACGGAACAGGTCGGCCTGTGAGGTCTGCTGCTCGCCCCACTCAGCCTGGGTCTGGAACATCCGGTGGTACATGTCCTCGACCTGGCCCTGCTGCGCCGCCGCCTCCACCGCCAGCGCGGCGTTCATCGCGTTGGCGTGACTCTCGATCGGGAAGTAGCGGATGACGTAGTTGATCTGACCCGCGTACTGCTCGCGGATCTGCTCCACCACGGGGTAGAAGGCGCCGCAGGCCTCGCACTCGAAGTCCATGAACTCGACGAGCGTCGGCGCGCCCGGGCCGGCGTCGTCGAGGACGTAGGAGTCCGCGCGGGTCGCGGGCAGCGCCCCGGCCTCCTGCCGAGGCGCCGGCCCCCGGGGGCCGGTGGCGAGGGCATAGATCAGCAGGCCGGTGATCGCCACGACGACCAGCGCGCCGGCAATCAGGGCGCTGCGCACGCGCGGACTCAGCGGCCGCGGGGGGTTCGCGGCGGCAGCGTCGGTCTTCATGGCGTCTCTCCTGCGGGTCGTCAGGCGCGGCCGCGCGGCAGAGCACGGCTTTGCGGTGGTGAGGAAGAGGGTGGAGCGCTGCCCTCCGGTCGCACGGTAGGCGACCCCAGGCGGCACATCGGCCCTCGGAGGTTGAGATTCGATGAAGGCTCGACCTGAGGTGTGGCACGCGTCGCACACAACGCTCTACCATCGCTGTGTGACGATGACATCCCCAATGGTCGATAATGAGAACGACGCCCGCTCCGCTGATGACGCCGTGCTCACGGCCCCGACCGCCGCGCTGTTCCGGGCCCTCGGCGAGCCGGCCCGGCTGACGATGCTGCGCCACCTGTTCACCGGGGAGCACTCGGTGCGCGAGCTGACCGAGCACCTCGGCCTCGCGCAGTCCACGGTGAGCGTGCATCTGGCCTGCCTGCGGGACTGCGGGCTGGTCACCGTGCGGCAGCGCGGCCGGTCCTCGATCTACGCGATCGCCGACCCGGGCCGCCTGGCGACGCTCGTCGGCGCGGCGGAGGACCTGCTGCGCGGCGGGTCGAGCCCGGACGCGTGCGCGCACCTCGCGGGGGACCAGCGGTGAGCCACGGGCACGACCACTCGCCCGTGGGCGGTGGCGACCACAGGCGCCGGCTCGCGATCGCGTTCGGCCTGACCTCGACGGTCCTGGTCGCACAGGCCGTGGGCGCCCTGATCACCGGTAGCCTCGCACTGCTGGTCGACACCGCGCACATGCTCACCGACGCCGCCGGCCTGGCGATGGCGCTCGTCGCCGCGCACCTCTCCCTCAAGCCGGCGACGTCCCGGCGGACCTGGGGCTACCGGCGGGCCGAGGTGCTGGGCGCGCTGGCGCAGTCCGCGGTGCTGCTGGCCGTCGGCGGGTACGTGCTTGTCGAGGGGATCCGGCGGCTGTTCTCCCCGCCTGAGGTGCCGTCGACCGAGCTCATCGTGTTCGGCATCATCGGCCTGGTCGCGAACGTGGCGGCCATCGCGGTCTTGGCCAGCGGGCGCAAGGCGAACTTCAACCTGCGCGCCGCGTTCCTGGAGGTGCTCAACGACGCGCTCGGCTCGGTCGGCGTCATCGTCGCGGCGGTCGTCATCGCGACCACCGGCTGGCAGCAGGCCGACGCCATCGCTGGCCTCCTCATCGGCGCGCTCATCGTCCCGCGCGCCATCAAGCTGCTCCGCGAGACCAGCGCCGTGCTGCTCGAGTCCACTCCTGCCGGGCTCGACCTCGACGCGGTGCGCGACCACCTGCTGGGCGTCGAGCACGTGCGCGCGGTGCACGACCTGCACGCGACCCTGGTCGCCACCGGCCTGCCGGTCATCACGGCGCACGTCACGGTCGACGACGAGTGCTTCTCCGACGGGCACACCGCCCGCATCCTTGACCAGCTCCAGGACTGCCTGACCTCGCACTTCCCGATCTCGGTCGAGCACTCCACGTTCCAGATCGAACCCGCGTCGCACCGCACGCACGAGCACCTCGGGCACGCATGAGCCGCCGCGTCGGTACGGCGATGCCGCCCGTGGCGTTCGCCGCGGTCGCGGGCGCTGTGCAGCTGGCGGTCTCCCGGGGGAGGCGGCCCACCCCCGGCTCGCTCGCGGCCGCCGCGCTTCCTGCCGCCACCGCGGCGTGGCTGCTCGGCGACGCGCTCGTCCGATTCCGTCGCGCCCGCACGACCGTCGACCCCCTCGCCCCGGCGGGGGCAAGCACGCTCGTGACCACCGGGGCCAATCGGGTCAGCCGCAACCCGATGTACCTGGGGATGGCCGCGGCACTGCTCGCGCACGCGGTGGCCCTGCGGTCGCCCGCCGCGCTCGCCCCGGTGGCCGGGTTCGTCGCCGTGCTCACGGCCGGGCAGATCACTGCGGAGGAAGACGCGCTTGACGAGCGGTTCGGGGAGTCCTACGCGCGGTACTGCGCCGAGGTCCCCCGATGGGCCGACCTGCGCTCAGTGCGGGTGGTCGCCGCTACCGGTTCCATGAAGATCCGATGAAGGCCGCGCCCGGCCCCATCCAGGGTCGCTCGAAGCGGCCGACCACACGTGCGAAGGTGCCGCATGCCCACTGACACCGAACGCGTGCGCGTGCTGGTCGTCGAGGACGAGAGCGTGCTCGCCGCCGTCATCGGCGACTACCTACGTGCCGACGGCTACGACGTGGCCGTGGTCGGCGACGGCGCCCACGCGCTGGAAACCGCCCGCTCGATCGCGCCGCACGTCGTGGTGCTCGACCTCGGCCTGCCCGGAGTTGACGGCATCGAGGTGTGCCGGCGTCTGCGGGAGTTCTCCGACGCCTACGTGGTGATGCTCACCGCACGCGCGGACGAGACGGAGGTGCTGCAGGGCCTGCGTTCCGGTGCGGACGACTACATGACCAAGCCGTTCCGGCCGCGCGAGCTGCTCGCCCGGGTCCGCACGCTGCTGCGACGCGCTCGCACACCCGGCCCGCTGGCACCGCCGACGCGTGAGATCGGCGGCCTGCGCGTGGACCTGCGCAGCCGCGAGGTCACACTCGAAGGGGCGGCGGTGGACCTGACGCCGACCGAGTTCGACCTGCTCGCCTGCCTGATCGACAACGCCGGGACCGCCATGTCGCGGCGCGCGCTGATCGAGGCGCTGCGGGGGGAGAACTGGTTCGGCGACGAGAGCCTGATCGACGTGCACGTGCTGCACCTGCGGCGCAAGCTCGGCGACGACGCCGCGACTCAGCGGTTCGTCCGCACAGTGCGCGGCATCGGCTACCAGCTGGGCGACGGATGAGCCGCGCACCGTGGCGGGGCTGGGGGGTCGCCCTCCGGCTGAGCGTCGCGCTCTCGGCGGTCACGCTGGTCACCGTCGCGACCGCCGGGCTGGTCGCCTCGCTGATCGGGCCCGGGATCTTCCACGAGAACCTGTTGCAGCACAACGAGGACGCGTCCGACGACGCGACCGAGCACGCCGAAGCGGCGTTCGGCACGGCTGGCAGCGTCTCGCTGGGCGCGGCCCTGCTGCTCGCGCTGCTCGTGTCCTCGGTGTTGAGCATCTGGATCGCGGGGCGAGTGACCCGGTCGCTGCAACCGATCGTCGCGGCCGCCGGGAGCGTGGCGCGTGGGGTGTATGACCGCCGGGTTCCCGTCCCGGGGTTGGGCGCCGAGTTCGACGACGTCGCGACCGCGATGAACGCGATGTCCGAGCGCCTCGAGCACGTCGATGGCACCCGCCGCCGGCTGCTGGCGGACCTGGCCCACGAGATGCGCACGCCGCTGGCCACCCTGACCGTGTATGTCGACTCGATCGAGGACGGGCTGCGGGACCCTGACGCCGCGACGCTGCAGGTGCTGCGCGACCAGGTGAACCGGCTGAGCCGGCTCGCGGAGGACGTCTCGGCGGTGTCACTCGCCGAGGAGCGGCGCCTGCCGCTGCGCCTCGCGGACGCCGCCCCGGAGGACCTGGTGCGCGCCGCGGCCGCTGCGGCCAACCCTGCCTATGCCGCCAAGGGCGTGTACCTCCAGGTCGACACCGCGGCCCGCGCCCCGGCAGTCGTCGTGGACCGCGACCGCATCGGGCAGGTCCTGGCCAACCTTCTGGACAACGCGCTGCGGCACAGCGACCCCGGAGCCGCCGTCGTCGTGCGGGTCCGCGCCGAGCGGGACGCCGTCGCCATCGGCGTGCACGACACGGGCGACGGCATCGCCCCGGAACACCTGTCCCACGTGTTCGACCGGTTCTACCGGGCCGACGCGGCCCGCGACCGGGACCACGGTGGCTCAGGGATCGGGCTGACGGTGAGCAGGGCGTTCGCGGAGGCACACGACGGATCGTTGGAAGCCGCCAGCCCCGGCGCCGGGCAGGGCGCCACCTTCACGCTCCGGCTACCCGCACGGCGGGCACGAGCCGGCGCAGACAGCGCCAGATGAAGGAACGCTGAAGGCGCGCCCCCGCGCCGCTGCGTCGTCGACGCCCCGGCCTACCGTGGTCGCGCCCTCGCGTTCCACGACAGGAATCCCGCATGCGTCGACCCGTTGCCCGCCCCCCGCGTCTGTGGCGCCGCGCAACCGCGACCCTGGTCGCCGTGGCCGTCCTGGTGGCTCTCGCCCCCGCAGCGGGCTCAGCTGACGACCTCGACGACCGGCGACGTGCAGCCCAGGAACGCGCTGACGCCGCCCAGCGCCGCGCCGAGGACCTGCAGGCGTCGATCGAGGGCCTGTCCGCCGACCTCGCGCAGGCCGTCAGCGATCTCGCAGCGACCGAGGCCCGGCTGCCCGCCGCCCAGCAGGAGCTCAGGACCGCACAGGACGAACTGGCCGGCGCCGAACGGCGCGCCGAGCTCGTGCAGGCCCGCCTCGTCGACGCCACGGACCAGCGCGACAGCATCAGCGCCGACCTGACCGAGAACGCCGCACGCGACCAAGACGTCCGGGACAGCATCGGCCAACTCGCGCGCCAGGCGTACCAGGGCGGGGGTGACATGTCCGCCATCGCGGTGGTCCTCGACGCCCAGAGCGTCGATGACTTCAACCGCCGCTACCAGGCCGCCGCGACCGCGCAGCGCGCCCAGCGCGAGCTCGTCCAGGAGCTTGCCGACCTCGCCGGCGACGCCCGGAACGCACAGACCCGTCTGACCGCCGTCACCGATCGGATCGGCGAGCTGAAGGCCGAGGCCGAGGCCGAGGTTGTGCGCGCCGACCAGGCTCGCGCCGCCGCAGCGACGCGTGAGCAGGAGATCGAGGACCTGATCGCCGACCAGCGCTCAACCCAGCAGCGCCTAGCCGGCATGAAGAACCAGGCCGAAGCCGAGCGCGCCCAGGTCGAGAGCGACCGCGCCGCGGTCGAGCAAGAGCTCGCCGGCATCATCGCCGAGCAGCAGCGCGCCGCCGCAGCCAAGCCGGCGCCCGCGGCGCCCGGCGCACAGCAACCGGCCGCGCCCCCGCCGCCCTCCAACGGCGCGGGTGCGATCTTCGCCAACCCGACCTCGATCAACCCGATGTACGTCACGTCCAGCTACGGCATGCGGCTGCACCCGATCCTTGGGTACACGCGCCTGCACGCCGGGATCGACCTACGCACCTACTGCAACACCCCGCTGTACGCCCCGCGCGACGCGACCGTGCAGTGGGCGCAGCGGCGCGGGACGTTCGGCAATCAGGTGATGCTGAACTACGGCACCGTGAACGGTCAGCCGATGATGAGCAGCTCGAACCACCTCACGAGCTTTGCCGTGTCGACCGGTCAGCAGGTGCGCCGGGGCGACCTCATCGGTTACTCCGGCAACACGGGCCTGTCTGGTGCCTGCCATCTGCACTTCGAGGTGTACGTGAACGGTTCCACCGTCGACCCCGCACCGCTGCTGGGGCGGTGACCAGGATGCGTACTGCTCTCCGCGCAGCGGCACTTGTCGCTACTGCCGTTGTGGCGCTGGCCGGGTGCGCCCCGTCCGAGACCACGGGCGCGAGTGTGCCGAACCAGGGCTACGTCTCCGGCGACGGCAGCGTCCAGACCTGGGACGTCGACGAACGGGGCGAGCCGGTCGCGGTCACCGGCACGACGTACCAGGGCGAACAGGTCGACACTGCGGACTGGCTCGGGCAGATCGTGGTGCTCAACACCTGGTACGCCGCGTGCCCGCCGTGCCGGAGCGAGGCGCCGACGCTCGCCGCGCTCGCCCGCGACCGCGCAGACGACGGCGTTCGTCTGCTCGGGATCAACGTCGAGGACGCCGCGGGCGCGGCGCTGGCGTTCGAGCGCACCTTCGACATCCCGTACCCGTCGATCGACGACTCCGGGGGCACGGCGGTCAGCGCCCTGTCGGGGACCATCCCGCTCCAGGCCGTTCCCACCACCGTGATCCTCGACCGCCAGGGACGAGTCGCCGCACGAATCGTCGGCCTCGCCGAGGAATCCACCCTCGGCGCCGTCGTCGACGACGTCGTCGCCGAGTCAGGTGCGCCGTGACCGGGCGCCGCGACACCTGATGCTCCCCGCGGACTTCTCAGGGCCGGCTCGGATCCCGACCGTCCCGCCGGGTATGGCCTCCTACCTCGCGCCGTGGATCCAGCCGGTTCCCGTGCTGCCGGTGATCGCCGTGCTTCTCGGTTCCGCCTACGTCATCGGCGTCATCCTGCGGCACCGCAGCGGGCACCGGTGGCCCGTGAGCCGGACGCTGTCGTTCCTCGGCGGGTGCGTCGTGCTGCTGATCGTCACCGGGGCAGGCGTCGAGGGCTACGGCTACGAGATGTTCTCGGTCTTCATGTTCCAGCAGCTCACCTTGATGATGTTCGTCGCTCCCCTGCTGGTGCTCGGCCGACCGGGCACTCTGCTCCTGCACGCGGCCCCGCATCACGGACCGGGCCGGGTGCTCCTGGTCGGGGCGCGCCGCGCGCTGCGGTCGCCGATCGCCGCCGCAGCGTTGCACCCGGCAGTCACGGTGCCGCTGTTCCTGCTCGCGTTCTACGGCCTGTACCTAACCGACGCCGCCGGTGTTGTGCTGTCCTCGTGGTCCGGGCACACGGCCCTGGAGGTGGCGCTCCTCGTCGCGGGCGTGCTGTTCGCGGCCCCGGTGCTGTCGCGTGACCCGCTACCGCGTCGACAGAGCCACGCCGGGCGTGCGCTGGACGTGGCGGTGGAGATGCCGCTGCACGCGTTCTTCGGGGTCGTACTGATGATGGCGACCATGCCCGTGGTCACGGCGTTCGGGCACCCGCCAGCTAGTTGGGGGGTGGACTTGGTCACCGACCAGCAGACCGCCGGTGCCTTGGCCTGGTCCTACGGGGAACTGCCCACGCTGATCGTG
Organism: Cellulomonas sp. ACRRI; assembly: GCF_022346185.1. Classification (GTDB taxonomy): domain Bacteria; phylum Actinomycetota; class Actinomycetes; order Actinomycetales; family Cellulomonadaceae; genus Cellulomonas. The sequence continues at coordinate 53,614 of NZ_JAKRMS010000003.1, forward strand.
CTGCTCATCGTCTTGTCCCGCTGGCACCGTGAGGAGACGGTCAGCACCGCGCTGCGCGACCGCCGCGCAGACAGGGACGGCGACGTCGAGCTCGACGCCTACAACGCCTACCTCGCCGGTCTCGCCGCCCGCGACCGGCGCACCACCTGAGCGACCCGTCCCGCCGGGTCCCCGTTCCGAACCACGTCCACTAGCAACCGCGCCACCCCGAGAGGTCCGACATGCACCACGTCCCCACGCCCACGCCGCTGCGCCGACGGTCGGTGGCCCGCCTCGCGCTGATCCCGGTGCTCGCCCTCGCAGCGTTTGCCGTGTCCACCGGTCCGGCCGCCGCGCACTCGGGGATGACGGGCTCGGATCCTGCGGACGGCGCAACGGTCGATGTCGCGCCCGACGCCGTCTCGCTCACGTTCAACGAGGCACCGCAGGCGCTCGGTACCGAGGTCGCGGTGGTTGGTCCCGATGGAGCGCGCGTCAGCGAGGGCGTAACCACGGTCGCCGACGTCACGGTCACCCAGGCCCTGTCCGCGACTCGACCTGCCGGGACCTACGTGATCCAGTGGCGGGTGACCTCTGCCGACGGGCACCCGCTGTCCGGTGAACTCACGTTCACGGCCTCGGCCGGTACCGGCGTCCAGGCGTCGGTCGACGAGGGATCCACCCATCCAGAGCCGGAACCGATCCAGGAGACCACCGCACCGAGCGCCGAGAACACTGCAGAGACCGCCGCGCCGAGCGGCATGGACGAGGAGGAGATCTCCTGGCAGTGGGGCCCGACCTCGATCATCGCCCTGGTCGCGATCGCTGCCGCAGCCGGCGCACTCGTCGTGGTCGCGCTGCGCCTGCGCCGACGCAACTTCGGGACCCGGGGCGAGGACCTGGAGCACGGCGACCGGTGATCCCAGCTTAGTCGGATCTTCATCAGCCGGCCCCTCACCGACGGACCTGCCAGGGACGATCCAGTCGCTGCACCGCACCGCGCGCGTGCCAGCAGCGAGGAGGGGCGCATGCCCGAACAGCGAATCATCGGTTCCAGCAGCAGGATCGGTGGCCAGCGACCATCATCGTCGGCGAGCACCGACTCCCAGCCCACGCCCGCGCCCGTACCGACACCGGCCAAGCGCAGCAGACGCACCCTCGTGCTCGTCGCGATCCTCGTCGCCGTGGCGGGCGTGGCCTGGTACCTGCTTCGCGGGAACGCTGCATCGGAAGCGGAACCGGCGGAAGTCGAGCTCGGCACCGTGCAGGCGGTCGAACCGATCAGCATCAACCTCGCGAACGGCCGCTACCTGCGTCTGGGCCTCGGCCTGCAGCTCACCGCCGAGGTGGCCGAGGACGTCGACACCGTCAAGGCGCTGGATCTCGCGATCGCGTTGTTCTCCCAGCGGTCGATCGACGAGCTGAACACCCCCGAGGGCAGGGACGCACTCAAGAACGAGCTCGCGACCCAGCTGACCGAGGTCTACGAGGGAGAGGTCGTCGACGTGTACTTCAGCAACTTCGTCTACCAGTGACCGCCCCCGAGACCCTGCCGGAGTCTTCATCGAACCTCAACCACCGCCGGCGGTCCGTGAGAGCACCCAGCGCTTACGGTGAGAACACCCCGCGGCGGTAGCGCTCGATGGATCCGAGCCCCCCGCCGCCGCGGGGCCCATCCGTCGTTTTCCCGCCCCAGGAGCCGTGCCGGACATGCCTGCCGTGCTCCCGGCCGCGACGGCGAGCACGGTCGAGACGGGCAAGGTCACTCGGCCAGTTCGGGCGTTGCTGTGCGCCGCGGCGGGAGGGGCGCTGACCAGCGCAGCGTTCCCTGAGCGCGGATGGTGGCCGGTGGCCTTCGCCGGGATCGGCGTTCTCGTCCTGGCATCTCGCCGCCTCGGCGTGGGGTCGACTGCGCTCGTCTGGTTCGGGTGGGCAGCGGCGTTCTTCCTGCCCCATCTGAGCTGGGCGCGCGAAGCAGCGGGACCGCTCGCGTGGGTCGCGCTGTCGGTTCTCGAGGCCGCCGTGGTCGCGGTCACCGGGATGGCGTGGTCCCTGGCCCGGCGGGCGGCGTTCGTCGTGAGGGTTCCCGGCCTGGGTGCGGTGGTGTTCGCTTCCGTGTGGGTCACCGGCGAGCAGGTCCGGTCGGTGCTGCCGTTCGGCGGCTTCCCATGGGGACGTCTTGCCTTCTCACAGGTCGACGGCCCGCTGCTGCCGATCGCGTCGCTAGCCGGTGCACCCGGACTGTCGTTCGCCGTCGCCCTCGGCGGGTACGCGCTGTCCGCGGTCCTGCTCGCGGCGAGGCACCGTCAGCCACGCCGGGTGGTGACCGTGATCGCGGCAACCGCCGCGGCGCTGACGCCGGGAACATTCAATGCGCTTCCGACGCAACCGGAGACGGGCGAGCTGCGGCTGGGCGCCGTCCAGGGGAACGTCCCCGAAGACCCGGGACGAGGCCGTGCCCGCGAGGTGCTCGACAACCACGTCGAGGGAACACGCGCGGTCGCCGGCAGGCAGTCCGAGCCGCTGGACCTCGTGGTCTGGCCCGAGAACGCCACCGACATTGACCCGCGGACCGACGCGGGCGCGGCGGCACGTGTCCAGGACGCCGCCGACTCGGCCGGGGCGCCCGTGCTGCTCGGGGCAATGAGGTACGAACCGGACGCCCGGTACAACGACGTCCTCGTGTGGGACCCGGCGTCGGGACCGGTGGCCGCGTACACCAAGCAACGACCGGCGCCATTCGGCGAGTACATCCCCCTGCGAAGGTTCGTCCGCCTGTTCTCGACGGAGGTGGACCGGGTTGCGGTCGACATGGTCGCCGGCCAGGAGCCCGCGCTGCTGCCCGTGCCCTCGACCCGGCTCTCGCGAGACGTCCTCGCCGCGACCGTCATCTGCTTCGAGGTCGCCTACGACGACGTCGTGCGCGACGCAGTGCGGCGGGGTGCGGAGATACTCCTGGTCCCGACGAACAACGCCTCCTTCGGGCGCACCGCCCAGTCCACGCAGCAACTGGCGATGACGCGGCTACGGGCTGTGGAACACGGCCGAGCGGCCGTCCAGATCTCCACCGTCGGGGTGAGTGCGATCATCGCGCCTGACGGAACAATCCTCGACCGTACGTCCCTGTTCACCAGCGACACGATGACCGAGCGTCTGCCGTTGCGGACGACACTCACGATCGCCGATCGTCTTGCGGATGCCCCGACCGTGGCTGCGTGGATCCTGTCGTTCGGGGCAGTCACTGGTGGTCTCGGACGAGTCGGTAGATGCCGTCGGAAGCCGAACGGACCAGGCGAAGACTGATCTGGGGGCGATGCCGAGGAGCGCCGGCCCGTGGACTGTGGCGTCGGCGCGGGCCAGCGCTCTCACGGTGAGGCGCTCAGCGCCGTCCGGTCATGACCTGCGCGCTGAAGGCCCAGAACCGGCAGCGCCTACCCCGCACAGCAGTCGGGTGCGGGGTCAAGTCCCGTCTGTCCTGAAGTGGCTCGTCCCGTCGCCAGCATCTTCGGTGTTCCCCGCGGCGGACACCGGGTCGTGGCGGGGAACACCGAAGATCAGGGCCGGACGGGCTAAGCGGCGAGCTCCTGGCGCTGCGGCACGGCCACGCGCGCCTTGTAGCGGCCCGCGCGGACGCCGTTGGCGATCACGAAGACCTCCGCGACCTCGTGCACGAGGACGACGGCCGCCAGGCCGAGGACACCGAAGAGCGCTAGGGGGATGAGCACGCCGATCAAGGCGAGCGAGAATGCGACGTTCTGCCACATGATCACGCGGGTCCGCCGGGCGTGCGCGAGGACTCGGGGCAGATGGTGCAGGTCGTTGCCCATGAGCGCGACGTCGGCGGTCTCGATCGCGACGTCGGTGCCCATGGCGCCCATAGCTATGCCGATGTTCGCAGTGGCCAACGCCGGCGCGTCGTTCACCCCGTCACCCACCATCGCGACCGGGCGACGGGACGACAGCTCTCGGACGATGTCGGCCTTGTCCTCTGGGCGCAGCTCGGCATGCACATCGCTGATCCCAGCCTCAGCCGCCAAGGCGCGCGCCGTTCGATCGTTGTCTCCCGTGAGCATCGCGACGTCGTAGCCGGCCCCGGTCAGCTCGCGCACGACGGCGGCGGCTTCGGGGCGCAGCTCGTCGCGTACGCCGATCGCACCGAGCAGTTCGCCGGCCGTCTCGACCAGCACGGCGGTCTCGCCCCGCTCCTGCATCCGTGCGATGTCCGCACGCAGGGGCCCGGCCTCGATCCACCCGGGTCGACCTAGACGGACCGGTTGTCCGTCGAGGCTGCCAGTGATCCCAGAGCCGGTGACCGCGGCCACGTCCTGGACGTCCGGTCGGTCAGTGGTCGCCGCGAGGATGGCCCGCGCCAGCGGGTGCTCGCTGCGCGACTCCAGCCCGGCGGCCACGGCCAGCAGCTCGTCGCGGGTGTGGCCGAAGGCCGCGACCACGTCCACCACCGCCGGGGCGTTGGCGGTCAGCGTGCCGGTCTTGTCCAGGGCCAGCGATCGAATCTTCCCGAGCTCCTCAAGCGCAGCGCCACCCTTGACCAGCACTCCACCCTTGGTGGCGGCGCCCACCGCAGCGACCACGGTCACCGGAACGGAGATCGCCAGCGCGCAGGGCGACGCCGCGACCAGCACGACGAGCGCGCGCTCGATCCACAGCGTCGGGTCGCCCGCCAGGGCACCGACGACGGCGATGAGTGCTGCCGCGATCAGGATCCCGGGGACCAGCCGGGAGGCGATCGCGTCAGCCAGGCGCTGCCCGCCGCCCTTGCGTGCCTGCTCGGCCTCGACGATGTGCACGATCCGAGCGAGGGAGTTGTCCTCGGCGGTCGTGGTGACCTCGACCTCCAGTGCGCCCGTGCCGTTGATGGAACCCGCCAGCACGGTGTGCCCGGGACCGGCTTCGACCGGGACGGACTCTCCGGTCAGCGCTGAGACGTCCAGCGCAGTCGCGCCGCTGCGGATCACCCCGTCGGTGGCGATGCGCTCTCCGGGACGTACGAGCAGGACCTCGCCGATGGCCAGGGTCGCCGGCTCGACCGTGACGGGTCGCCCCTCTCGCAGGACTGTGGCCTCGGTCGGCACCAGGTCGAGCAACGCTCGCAGCCCGCGCCGGGTGCGGGCCAGGGAGTACTCCTCCAGGCCCTCGGAGATGGAGTAGAGGATCGCCAGCATCGCAGCTTCCTCCACCTGGCCCAGGATCACCGCGCCCACTGCCGCGATCGTCATCAAGGTGCCGACGCCGATCCGGCCCTTGCGCAGCCTGCGCAGGGTCCCGGGGACGAACGTGGACGCGGCGATGATCAGCGCCGCGGCCTCACCGGCGAGCACGATCCAGTGCGGCACGTCGGCACGGGAGACCAGCCAGGTGGCACCGAGCACCACCGCGGCGAGCGCGGCCGCGCGGATCTCGCTCACCTGCCACAGGCTCGTGGACTCCTCAGCCTCCTCGACCTCGGTCCCGTCGGCGTCATCGGAGCAGCCGCACGCGTCGCTCATCGGACGACCTCCACACCCTCGAGCGAAGCCTCAGTGCCGTACCGCGGGCAGAGCGCGACCAGGTTGCCGGTCGCCGCCAGAAGGACCTCCGCGGCAGCCAGCATGTCCAGAAGCTCCGGGCGCGCCAACGAGTAGTACACCCGCCGACCCTCCATCCGGCCCTCGACCAGGCCGCAGTCGCGCAGACAGCCCACGTGCGAGGAGACCGTCGACTGAGCCAGCCCCAGATCCCGGGTCAGCTCGGCTACCCGCGCCTCACCGGTCGCCAGGCGTCGGACGATCGCCAGCCGCGCTGGGTCGGCCAACGACCGGAACAGGGCAACCCCTGGCTCCACACCCTCGACTGAAGCGGAGCACTCGGACACCTTGGTGATCTGCATGTGTCGATAATAAACGATGTGCGTCGATCATAGGGTCGGGGTCGAAATCGGTTGGAAGAGGGTCGGGCGCCCCCGCGGCCGCCACTCGTACCCAGCATGAGATGCCGAGCCTGCCGAGGCGACGGCGTCCAGTCCCGAGCAGGTCTCTGAGCACCACGACGGTCGGTTCACTCGCCCTCGAGACGAGCCCGGAAGTGGCGCGCACGGACCCACCGTCAAGCGGTGGTGACGGGTGTGAGTAGCAATCGAAGCAGGTGCACCTGGCGGCACCCACCGTCTGTTGCCGGAGACCTGTCAGCGCTGCCGAAGGTCAAGTCGGCGTAACAGCTGCGCGTTGAGCGCGACGACGATCGTGGAGACCGACATGAGGATCGCGCCGACGGACATCGGCATCACGAACCCGACGGGCGCGAGGACACCTGCTGCGAGCGGGACGGCGATGAGGTTGTAGCCGGCGGCCCACCACAGGTTCTGCTTCATCTTGCGGTAGCTCGCGGAAGATAGGTCGATGACTGACACCACGGATCGCGGGTCGTCGCTGGCGAGGATCACCCCGGCCGAGGCGATCGCGACGTCGGTGCCTGCGCCGATCGCGATGCCGACGTCAGCCTGCGCGAGCGCGGGTGCGTCGTTGACGCCGTCGCCGACCATCGCGACCGTGCGGCCCTCGCGCTGCAGCTCGGAGACCTTGGCGGACTTGTCCTCGGGTCGCACGCCGGCGAAGACCCGGTCGATGCCGATCTCGGTCGCCACGGTGCGTGCGACGGCTTCGGCGTCGCCGGTGATCATGACGACGTCGGCGCCGCGGTCGTGGAGCTGACGGATCGCTGCGCGGGACTCCTCGCGGATCTCGTCGGCGAGCTTCAGGGCGCCGGCGACCTGCCCGTCGACCAGGACGTGCAGGATGATCGCTCCCTGAGCGCGCCACTGCTCGACGCCGTCGAGCTCGGTGACGTCGCGCTCGTGCAGCAGGTTCGGTCCGCCGACCTCGACGGTGCGGCCTGCGACCGACGCCCGGACGCCGACAGCTGGCGAGGACGTGAAGTCGCTCGCCGCGGGCACAAGCACCTGCGCTGCGGCGGTGACGATCGCGCGGGCGAGCGGGTGCTCGCTGTCGGCCTCGGCCGCGGCGGCCATCGCCAGGACGTCGTCGCGCGCGAAGCCGTTCGCGGGGAGGACCTCGGTGACGGTGGGCTGGCCCTTGGTCAGGGTGCCGGTCTTGTCGAACACGACGGTGGAGACCGTGCGCATGCTCTCCAGGGCCAGGCGGTCCTTGACCAGGACGCCGCCGCGGGCGGCGCGCTCGGTGGCGATCGACACCACCAGCGGGATGGCCAGGCCGAGGGCGTGGGGGCAGGCGATCACCAGGACGGTGATGGTGCGGATCACGGCTGCGTCGGGCATCCCGAGGAGCGACCAGACGAACGCGGTGATCGCGGCGGCGCCGAGCGCGAACCAGAACAGCAGGGCTGCCGCGCTGTCAGCCAGGCGCTGGGCGCGCGAGGAGGAGTTCTGCGCCTCGAGCACGAGGCGCTGGATGCCAGCGAGGGCGGTGTCCTCCCCGACGGCGGTCACGCGCAGCCGCAGCGCGGAGTCCGTCGCGACGGTGCCGGCCACGACGTGGTCCCCGGTGGTGCGACGCACGGTGCGTGACTCGCCGGTGACCATGGACTCGTCCATCTCGGCGGCGCCGTCGATGACCGCGCCGTCGGCGGGGACGCGAGCACCGGGACGCACGAGCACGACGTCGTCCACGGTGAGCTCCGACGGGGCGACCCGCACGACGTCGTCTCCCTCGACCCGCTCGGCTTCGTCGGGCAGGAGTGCGGCCAGGGAGTCCAGGGCGGACGTGGTCTGCGCGAGGGACCGCATCTCGATCCAGTGGCCGAGCAGCATGATCACGATGAGCAGCGCGAGCTCCCACCAGAAGTCGAGCTCGTGCGCGACGACCCCGAGGGTCGAGAGCCAGGACGCGACGAAGGCGACGGTGATCGCCAGGGCGATGAGCAGCATCATCCCGGGACGCCGGGACCTCAGTTCTTCGGCCGCTCCGGTCAGGAAGGGCGCGCCTCCCCAGGCGAACATCACGGTGCCGAGCACCGGCGAGATCCACGACAGCCACGCGAGGTCGGGCAGCTCGTAGCCCAGCACCATCGCGAACATGCCGCTGGTCGCCACTACCGGGACCGCGAGCACGAGCATCACCCAGAACAGCCGCCGGAACTTCTCCACGTGACCCGCGTGACCGCCGTGACCGCCATGTCCGCCGTGGCCTTCGTGAGCGGAGTGCGGGTCGTGACCGTGGTCGTCCTGGTGGACGCGGGTCGCGGTCATCGCGTGCCCGTGGTGCCCCTCGTGCGGCAGGTCGGCTGCGTCCTCGCGCATCGGCTGTGCCGCTTGCGGGTGCGTGGCTTGGTTGTCGTGGCGGATGTGGTCCGGCTCGCCGGGGTGGTGCTGGGTGTGGTCGTCGCGGCTCATGTCGGTGGCCTCTCTCGTCGACTGGTCCACGTGGTGATGGCGCTCGACCCCTGCAACCGCATACCCCCCGGGGGTATTCCACCGAGGGGTATGCCGGGACGTCAGGAGATGCGTTCGTGGTCGCCTTGTGGCCGGCTGGTGCCGTCGAGCGGCACCTCGTCGGTGACCGCCGGGCGTGTTCCGGCGTGCGGGTGGGGCGGAGTGCCGTGCCCGCTGCGCCCGCGCCCCATGAGCAGCATCATCGCGACCATCCCGAGTGGGCACGCCAGGAGCAAGGCGTATCGCAGGGCGCCGGACAGGTCGACGCCAAGTGCGAGCAGCAGCGCGAGGACAACGGCTGCGGCGATGGCCATGTGCTTGAGGTGGTGCTTGATCACGTGTTGCTCCGTCTACTCGATGTCAGGTTGTCGCCCGATCTCGATCCTCGACGTGCCGGGTGGCGGCAGCCCTTCATTGCTGGTGAAGCGTCGATGAAACCGACGAGCTTGGCACGGACAAAGCAGCGCCACCGGGGCAAGGGGGTGTCCCGGTGGCGCTGCGTCGTGGGTGCTCACATGTCGGCGAGCATCTGCTTCATCTTCGCGATCTCCTCGGTCTGGTCGCCGATGATCGTCCCGGCCAGGGCGAGTGCGTCCTTGTTCAGGCCGTTGGCCTGCTCCTGCTCGGACATGGTGATCGCGCCCTGGTGGTGCTCGATCATCATCTCCAGGAACATCCGGTCGAAGTCCGCGCCGGCGTCCTGGAGCTGCTGCATCTGGGCGTCGTCGGCCATGCCGGTGTGGCCGCTGGAGTGGTCCATGCCACCCATGTCGTCATCACTGCTGGACGGCTCCTCGCCCCAGGTCTCCAGCCAGGAGGTCATGAGGTCGATCTCGGGCTGCTGGGCGAACTGGATGTCGCTGGACAGCTGCTGGACCTCTTCGCTCTGAGCGCGCCCCTCAGCCATGGCGGCCATCTCGATGGCGCCCTGGTGGTGCAGGATCATCATCTGCGCGAACTCGGTGTCCGCGTCGTTGTGCTCCTGGGACGTGGCCGCCGCGTCGGATGTGCTGGTGCTGGGCTGCTCGCCGCTGGTGGTCTCGGCACCGTTGGAGCAGGCGCTGAGGACGACTCCGAGGGCCAGCGACGCCGCAGCGACTGCGAGCGTGTGGCGCTTCTTCGGGGACATGGGGACTCCTTCGGGTAGGGCTGGCTCGTCGCGCTGCAGGTCAGGCGACGGGCGCGGTCATGCTCGGGGCGCCGGTGGCGGTGGGGCCGCCGCAGCAGCTGCTCCCGGCCGGTGCCGTGGTGGTGCCGACCTGGGTGTCGGCGCCGCAGCACCCCGCCTGGGGGCTCGCGGTCTGCTCCGCGGCGGTGTCGTCCGGACGGTCGAGCTCGTCCTCGTCGGTCATCGTGAACTGGCAGCACTGGTCGCTCATGGGCGTCTCCTTGGGTGGGTCAGGCGGGCAGGTTGGCCTGGACCTGCTTGAGCAGGTCGCCGGGGGCCAGCCACATGGAGGGGTAGTTGCCGGACCAGCGGCGGGTGCCGTCGGCGTCGACGAGGACGAAGCTGTGGCCGGGGAGTCCTGCGTGCATGCCGGTGCCGAGCGTCCCGTACTGCTCGGAGACGGTGCCGTCGTCGAGCAGGAAGGGGGTCGTGACGCCGTAGGTGGCCATGTCGGCGCTGATCTGCTCGGCGGTGTTCATGACGATCGGCAGGACGGTGATGCCGGCGTCGACGAAGGCGGGGTCCTTCTCGATCTCACCCATCTGCTGCAGGCAGGATCCGCAGCCGGCGCCCTCGTTGAAGTACAGGACGACCGGGGTGCCGCGGAAGTCCGACAGGCTCACGGTGGAGCCGTCGGTGCTCTTGAGCGTGAAGTCGGGAGCGGGTCCGGCCTCGGTGGAGGTGACCTCGCGCGAGGACAGCAACGCGGCGGTGACCACGGCGATCACGAGGACGACCAGTGCGGCAGAGGCGGTGGTGATGACGATCCTGCGTCGCCGGTCGTGCCGCTGCTGGTCGTGCCGGACCTGGGCGAGGGCGGCGGCGCGCTGCTTGCGGGCGGCCGTGGCGGAGGTCATCGGTGTGCTCCTTCGGTGTCGTGCTCGTGGCAGCTCGCCTCGCCCGTGGGTCGCTGCTCGGGAGTGGTCTCGGGCCGGGTGGTGCGTGCGCGCCGGCGCTCGGACAAGGTGCCCCACACGAACAGTGCGGCCAGGGCGACCAGCGCCAGTCCGAGCACGGGCTCGGGGACCGGGGAGGTCCAGTCCTCGAACCGGGAGAACACGGAGGTCAGGGTGCGGCCGATCGCGGCCTGCGCCTGGGTTCCTCGGGTCATGTCCGGGCTGCCGGCGAGCAGGATCACGGCGACACCCATGACCGTGAACCCGGCTGCGACGGCGATGTTCAAGGTGCTCGTGGTGAGCGTGCGGCCGGCCAGGCGCAGCCGGACGGTCCTGGGGCTCAGCCAGGTCCGGTCCCGTAGCCGGGCCTTGTCCCAGATCAGTGCCATCACGAACAGCGGGAAGACCATCCCGAAGACGTACGCCAGGCCCAGCAGCAGCCCACCGGCTGGCGACCCCGACAGTGCGGACAGCGTCATCACGCCGGCGAGCACGGGTGCGCAGCAGCTGGAGGCGATCCCGGAGAAGACGCCCAGGGCGAAGAAGCTCGCGGTGTCCCCTCCGCGGGTGTCGGGGGCGCGCAGCGCGCTCGGCAGCGACCACATGCGCCCTGACAGCGCGAGCGCGGCGAGCGCGAGCATCAGGGCGCCGCCGGCGTAGTACAGCGGCGCGTGGTACCGGGCGATCGCGCCGGCGACCATGCTGACCCCGAGGGTGATGGGCAGCAGGACGGTCGCCAGGCCGGCGGCGAACACGAACGTCAGGGGCAGCAGCCGCCACCGCCGGTTCTTGACGGCGCCGGCGAGGTAGCTCGGCGCGAGGAACACGATGCAGCACGGCGCGAACAGCGCGACGCCGCCGGCGAAGAACGCCGCCAGAACGCTGCCGGTCGTCAGCAGCTCCGAACCCATCTCAGCGCACCGCGGTCAGCGGGACGTCGGCGCCGCGCTGGCGAAGCAGGTCGAGAAGGTGCCCGGTGCGCAGTCGCCCGGAGCTGACGAACTCCCCGTCGAGCAGAACCAGTGGGCTCATCGCCGCACGGTGCTCGGCGACCAGCTGCTGCCCCTCGTCGGACCGTGCCTCGAGAACCCGCAAGCGCAGCGGTGTGCGCTCGCGCAGCCGGTCGAGGGTGTCGAGTGCGGCGTCGCAGAGGTGGCATGCGGGTGAGCGCACCACCGTGACGACCGGGTCGGTCAGGCTCTTCAACTGGCCGGGCGTGCTGGGCATGCCACCACGGTCCCGCGCACCACCTGCGCCGACGATCACGCGTGCATCAAGTTTCGATGAAGCCTGCCGTCGGTCAGGCGCGAGTAGCGGTGGTGGTCGCGTCCGGCAGTCGGACGGAGAACCGCGAGCCGCGACCGAGGCCTTCGCTGGCTGCGTCGATCGTTCCGCCATGGGCCTGGACGAGCGCCCGGCAGATCGCCAGGCCGACGCCCGATCCACCGTGGCGGCGGTCGCGGGCGCTGTCGACGCGGTAGAACCGCTCGAACAGGTGCGGCAGGTGCTCGGCGGCGATGCCCTCGCCGGTGTCGGTGACGGTCAGTTCGATCGTGGTGGCGTCGCGGCGACCGGCAGAGAGGATGATGCGTCCGCCGGCGGGCGTGTGGCGGATCGCGTTCACCGCGAGGTTGTCCAGCACCTGCGCCATGCGGACGCGGTCGACCCGCACGACCCCGGCGTCGGCGCCGTTCTGGGTGGTGAGGGTGACGCCGGCGGTCTCGGCTCGCTCGCGTGCGACGAGCGCGGCGGCCTCGACGAGCTCGCCGGCGGGGACGTCGGCGAGGTGAAGGTCGAGCTCTCCGCTCTCGGCGCGGGTGACCGCGGCGAGGTCGCTGGCGAGTCGGGTCAGGCGCTGGGCCTGGTCGTTCAGAACGGTGATCGTCTCGGTGTCCAGGACGCGCACGCCGTCCTCAAGCGCTTCGACGTAGGCGGTGAGGGTCGCCGCCGGGGTTCGCAGCTCGTGGGCGACGTCGGTCAGCAGCCGCTCACGCAGTCGTTCGTCGGCTTCGAGGTGGGCGGCCATGGTGTTGAACGACCCAGCAAGCTGGTCGAACTCGACACCGATGCCCGGCAGCGGGACCCGGGCGTCGAACCGGCCGGAGCCGACCTGCGCGGCGGCGCGGGCCATCTGGGAGACCGAGCGCCCCACACGGCGCGTCAGGACCACGCTGACCGTCAGGGCGGTGACGCCCGCGACGACCATCGCCAGGCCGAGGGCGATGGTGCTCGCCGACTGGAACGCCTCTTCGATGTGCAGGTCGGCGAGCTCGTGGTCGGCGATGTTGGCCTGCACCAGGTGCTCGTGGAACAAGGCCGGCCCCACGAGCGTCGCCACCAGCCAGGCCGTGGCCGCGGCGGCCACGAGCACCAGGACGATCGAGACCAGCAGCCGCCGCCCGATGCTGCCGGGGCCGATCGCCTCGCGCGTCCTCATCCGGGTCCCATCCGGTACCCCACCCCGCGGACGGTGCGCACGAACCGTTGCTGCTGAGCGGTGTCCTTGAGCTTGCGGCGCACGTGCAGCACGTGGACGTCGACCAGGTGCTCGTCGCCCACCCAGCCCTCGCCCCAGACGGCGCGGATCAGCGCGGGCCGGGAGAACACGACGCCGGGTCGCGAGGCCAGCGCGGCCAGCACGTCGAACTCCAAGCGGGTCAGGACGACCGGCTCGCCGTCGACCTCGACCTCGCGCGCGTCCAGATCCAGGACGAGGCCACCGACGGTGACCCTGCGGGTCTCGACCGGCGCGGAGCCCTGGTCTGCAGGAGCGGCTCGGCGCGGGCGACGCAGCATGACGCGGATCCGGGCCATCAGCTCCCGCGGGCTGAACGGCTTGGTCATGTAGTCGTCCGCCCCCACGGACAGCCCGATCAAGGTGTCGACCTCGTCGCTGCGCGCGGTGAGCATGACGACGTAGCAATCGGAGAACGTGCGCAGCTGCCGGCAGATCTCCACGCCGTCGACCCCCGGCAGCCCGAGGTCGAGGACCACCACGTCCGGGTCGACCTCACGCAGCAGGGCGACCGCGGCGCTGCCGTCGTGGCACAAGGACACCTCGAAGCCCTCCCGCTCGAGGTAACCGCCGACGACGGAGGCCAGCGCCTGCTCGTCGTCGATCACGACGGCGCGCATCGTGGCCTCGGGCGGTGTCATGCGGCCATTGTGGCCAGGAGCCCGCACCTCGACGAGCACCGCGCGGATCGTGTGGGAACTTCCTGATCGAAACTTCATCGACCGGGGACGTCCTCGCGCGCCCGCGCCTCGTATCGTCGTCCGGTGCCTGATACCCCCACCGAGCCCGCCCGGGAGGCCACCCTTCCCGGACTGACCGCCTGCTCGCTGTGCGCGGGCGAGACACTGGGGCACCGCGACCCGATGCCGGGCGGTCAGATGGCACGGCTGCGGGCGGTGGCCGAGCGCGGCGCTGCCCGCCTGACGTTCGTGGAGTGCCTCGACGAGTGCGAACGCGGCGACGTCGTCGTGGCCCGCCCCTCGGGCACATGCCGACGCGCTGGAGCAGCGCCCGTGTGGTTCGAGCGCCTGGCGGGCGACCACCAGACCCGGGCGCTCGAAGACTGGCTGCGTGCCGGTGGTCCGGGTGCCAGAGCCGTCCCGCCCGCGCTCTCGGAGCACGTGATCCACCGCGGGTCCGAGGCCCCCGACGTCGTGGCATCGACAACTCACTGACATCGACGCCGTCGCACACTGACCCACCTCGCCGACGCACCGAGAGGTTCGCTGCCTCGATACCCGGGGCGGCGTCCCGGGACTTCGTGCCCACCTCGGTCGAACCGACGGCTTTCTACGCTGGAGAACATGAGGCTCACCCACCGACCCCGCCTGCTCGCCTCCGTGGCGCTCACCGCCCTGGTTCTCGCCGGTTGCGCGGCCCAGCCGGAAGCCGCCGGCGACGCGCCAGCGACCGCTGTCGAGACGTGGGCCGAGCTGGACGCCACGGAGCTGATCGATCAGCTCGAGGCGATGCCCCTGGACGAGCGACCCCAGGACGTGCTGGCATCCATCCGCCAGCACGAGGTCCTGCTGTCCTCGCCGGACGGGTCGCAGGACGTCTCGGTCCCGATTGAGGAAGGGCACTACCTGTCGATCGCGCCGTACGTCGACCGGACGCACGACTGCTACTTCCACTCGCTGACCACCTGCACCGGCGAGATGGGCGGCGAGGAGATCACGGTGCAGATCGTCGACGACAGCACCGGTGAGGTGTACGTCGACGAGACGACCCGCGCCCACGACAACGGGTTCGTCGGATTCTGGCTCCCGCGCGACATCGGCGCCACGGTCACGGTCACCGCCGCCGGCCGCAGCGCCCAGGCCAGTGTCGCGACCGGCGGCGAGGACCTGACGTGCCTGACCAGCCTGCAGCTCACCTGACCGACACCGCGGTGCGCACCGCGCCTTCCTGAGGGCGCGACTCGGTCCGGCTCGGCGATCTTGATCGAATCTTCATCGTCCGCCAGAGGAGACTTGACGCGCGTTGTCGACAGTTGAGGGCATGCACGTACCTCACGACGGTCACCGGTCTGGCGGCGGCCCAGCATGTGGTGCCAGATGAGCCCCGCCGGCTGGGCGGTCATGGCCGCCGCCTGGTTCACCCTGATCACGCTGGCCGTGTGGGGCGTGTCCCGGCTGTTCCCCACGCGTGCCGCCAGCAGTCCGCGTGCGGCGCTCGATGAGTGGCTCGCGTCGGGGACGATCGACGCCGAGATGTACGGCCGCCTGCGCGCGGACCTGGACACCGCGGGACCCAACCGCTCGAGCCGCCCGTGGTGAGCGCCCCCACCCGTCGGTCGCGAGCCGCGGCCACGGGCCGTCCTCGCGCGTTCGCGACGGCAGCCCTGGCCGCGGTCATGGTCGTGGCGGTGCTGCTGCCCGCTGGGCCGGCCGCCGGTGACACCACCGACGACCAGGCACGCGCGGCACAGCAGCGTGCCGAGGCTGCTCAGCGTCAGTACGAGGACGCGCAGGAGTCGGTCGAGGACCTGTCTGCGGAGCTGGCGCAGGCCGTACTGACCCTGGAGGAGACGAAGGCACGCCTGCCCGCAGCCCAGGCGGCGCTCGACGAGGCGACTCGGACTGCAGACGCCGCCCGGCGCCAGGCCACGCTCGCGCGCACCCGCCTGGAGGACGCCAGCGACGTGCGCGCCTCGCTGGTCGCCCAGATTGAGCAGGACTCCACCCGGACCGCCGAGGTGCGCGCCACCGTCGCCGAGCTCGCCCGCGCCGCCTACCAGGGGCGGTCGCGTTCCTCCGGTCTGGAGATCGCGGTGGGCGCCAGCTCGGTCGAGGACTTCCAGGCGCGGTCGTTCACCGCGTCCACGGCCCAGCGGATGCAGGCACGCACGCTCGAGGAGCTGACCGAGCTCGAGGCAGCCGGCCGCAGCAACGAGTCCCGGCTGCAGTCCGTGGTCGAGACCCTCGACGAGCTCGAGCAGGAAGCCGAGCGCGATGCCCGCGCGGCCGACGACGCCCTGGCAGCCCAGCGCGAGCAGAACGCGGCCCTCGACCGGGCCGTGGCCGACCAGACGGCGGCCGCCCAACGCATCGAGGGCATGAAGGGCCAGGCTGAGGCGGAGCAGGCCGCAGCCGACGCCGCCCGGGCCGACGCGGACGCCGAGATCGCGCGGATCGCGGTGCAGCAGGAGGCCGAAGCGGCAGCCGCGGCCGCGGCTCGGCCGGCACCCGCGAACCCTGCGCCACCGCAGCCGGCCGCTCCGGGGAAGCCGGGGCCGGCCGCTCCGCCCGCTGCCCCTCCAGCACCGCCGGCGGTCGAGTCCGGCGCGCTGTTCTCGAACCCGACGTCGATCCAGCCGATGTACGTCACGTCGAACTACGGCATGCGGCTGCACCCGATCCTGGGCTACACGCGCCTGCACGCCGGGATCGACCTGCGCACGTACTGCAACACACCGCTGTATGCCCCGCGCGACGGCACCGTGCAGTGGGCCGAGTGGCGCAACGGGTTCGGCAACCAGGTGATGCTCAACTACGGCACCATCAGCGGGCAGTCGCTGATGAGCTCCTCGAACCACTTGACCCGCTCGGTGGTCCGCGCCGGGCAATCCGTGACGCGCGGCCAGCTCATCGGGTATTCCGGCAACACCGGCCTGTCCGGAGCGTGCCACCTGCACTTCGAGGTCTACGTCGGCGGCAAGACCGTCGACCCCGCACCCCTGCTCGGGCTGCGATGACCACCACCAGCACCCCCTGCGCGACACCGGAAGGAGGACCGCGTGGACGGCATCACCGCGACCAGCGCCCGCATCCTTGAGATCCGCCAGCTCATCGGCGCCACCACACCCCGCCTCGTGAAGCCGGCGGGGGGCTCGGGCGACGCGTTCGCGGCGGCGCTCTCGGCGGCCGTCGACGACACGACCCCCAGCCCTTCCACGGCCCGCAACGCCCAGGGCGTGCCCGCCGACCTCGCGGCCTACGGCAACGGGAAGATCCCGAGCGACGCACTTTCCGAGGTCGGGAGCACCGGACACCGGCTGTGGGCGCCCGCAAGCCAGGCCCTCGACCAGCTGATGACCGCCGCCGAGCGCGACGGGATCGACGTCGGCATCACCGACTCCTACCGGTCGTACGACGCCCAGGTCGATGTCGCCCGCCGCAAGGGCCTGTACTCCCAGGGCGGCCTGGCGGCCCAGCCCGGCACCAGCCCGCACGGCTGGGGCGTGGCCGTCGACCTCGATCTGGACGACGCCGCTCAGAGGTGGATGCGCGCGAACGCGGGGCGGTTCGGGTTCGTCGAGGACACCCCACGCGAACCGTGGCACTGGGTCTACAAGACGTGAGACCGCAGCACCCGCTGCAGTCGCCAGGACGGACCAGGGAGGACTGAGACCACACCACCGCACGACCTCCGGGCCACGCCCGGAGCAGCACCGTCATCAACGCGCTCAGGGGCAGATCTGAGCGACCGGGTGGACGCCGAGTCCTGCCACCACCCGGATCATCTCGACCACGCATGGCAGGAACGGGGGAACCACCGATCGTCGGGCACGCAGGTGCCCTCGGGGTGAAGCCGGTCCACGGACCGGCCGGGCGTCTCCCGCCCGAACCCGACAGCTCACCCCGCAGGCGGCAGGAGACATCCATGCCTTCACGCCACACGACCTCCGCGCGGCACCGCGCGGACGGCCGAGCACACACCTTGCTCACGGACGCCCGCCTCACCGCGGCGCACCACCTGTCCAGCACCACCCGGCGCACCGGCGCCGCCGTCGCCTCGTCCGGCCTGGCGGTGTCGCTCCTCGCGGCACCCGCCCTCGCCGACGACGAGGTCCGGACCACCGCCGTGGACGTCTCGGCCCTGACCGCCTCCGCCCGTGCCATCGTCGAGGCCGCCCCGGTCGTCGCCTCGCCCGCGGAGGCCTCCTGGACGTTCGAGAACCCGGCCGCGACCGCCGTCACCCCGCCGCCGCCCCCGCCGCCCGTCGTCGAGGAGGAGCCCGAGCCCGAGGCACCGGCGAGCAGGTCGCGATCGGCACAGCCCGAGGCGCCGGCCGCCGAGCCCGCTCCCGCGGCCGTCGGCGCCCCGGCGCCGGCCAGCGCGAACGGCAGCGCCATCGTCGAGATCGCCTCGAGCCTGGTCGGGATCCCGTACGTCTGGGGCGGCACGACCCCGTCCGGGTTCGACTGCTCCGGGTTCACCTCCTACGTCTACGCGCAGGTGGGGATCAAGCTGCCCCGCACGTCCGGCGACCAGCGGTACGCCGGCGTCGAGGTTCCGCGCGACCAGGCCCAGCCCGGTGACCTGATCTGGTCGCCGGGGCACATCTCCATCTACGCCGGCGGGAACCTGCAGGTCGACGCGCCCACCCCCGGCAAGAGCATCCAGATCCGCGAGATCTGGCAGTCCAACCCGAAGTTCATCCGCGTCGGGTAGCGCGCTGGGGCCGCACCCCGCCTGCGGGGTGCGGCCCGCGCCGCCGCCATCTGACTTACTCGGCCCCTGACTTCGAACAGCAGTGGATGCCCCTGGGGCGAACGTCGCTGGCTGCAACTCGGATGCCGTCGCCGGAGCGCCTCGGGAAAGCAAGGTCGACGGCGGCTTTCGTACTGTTTTGATGTGTGTCAACATAGAGACATGTCGAACCAAGCCCCCGTCCGCGACATCGTCATCGTCGGCTCCGGCCCCGCCGGGTACACCGCCGCGATCTACGCGGCGCGCGCGGGCCTGGCCCCCTACGTGGTGGCCGGGTCGGTGACCGCCGGCGGCGCCCTCATGAACACGACGGACGTCGAGAACTTCCCCGGGTTCCCCGACGGCATCCTGGGCCCCGACCTCATGGACAACCTGCAGAAGCAGGCCGAGCGGTTCGGCGCCGAGGTGCTCTGGGACGACGCCGTCGAGCTCGACCTCGCCGGCCCGGTGAAGACGATCGTGACCGGCGGCGGCGAGACCATCCGCGCCCGCGCCGTCATCCTGTCGACCGGCTCCGCGTACCGCGAGCTCGGCCTGGACGACGAGAAGCGGCTCTCCGGCCGCGGCGTCTCGTGGTGCGCGACCTGCGACGGGTTCTTCTTCCGCGACCAGGACATCATCGTGGTCGGCGGCGGCGACTCGGCCGTCGAGGAGGCCACCTTCCTCACCCGGTTCGGCAAGTCGGTGACGATCGTGCACCGTCGCGACGAGCTCCGCGCGTCGAAGATCATGGCCGACCGCGCCAAGAACGACCCGAAGATCCAGTTCGCGTGGAACTCCGAGGTCGTCGGGATCCACGGCGACGAGAAGGTCACCGGGGTCACCCTGCGCGACACCGTGACCGGCGAGACCCGCGAGCACGGCGCGACCGGCGTGTTCGTCGCGATCGGGCACGTGCCGCGCACCGAGCTCCTGGCGGGCCAGGTCGACCTGGACGAGAACGGCTACATCGTCGTCGAGGGCCGGTCCACCCGGACCAACCTGCCGGGCGTGTTCGCCGCCGGTGACGCGGTCGACCACACGTACCGCCAGGCGATCACCGCCGCCGGCTCGGGCTGCTCGGCCGCGCTCGACGCGCAGCACTACCTGGCCGCGCTCGGCGACGTGGACCCGGCCTCCCCGGCCGAGATCCCCGCCGCCGTCGAGCACGCCGACGTCGACGCCGCCGCCGCCCTTGACGCCCGGGTCGCGGACACGGCCGCTGCGGCGGTCGCTCGATGAGCGCGCAGGTGCCCGACCTGACCGCGACGCGCGGGCGGCTGTCGACGCTCGATCGGTGGCTGCCGGTCTGGATCGGCCTGGCGATGGTCGCCGGTCTTGCGCTGGGTCGATTCGTCCCGGCGCTCGGTGATGCGCTGGCCGAGCTCGAGGTCGGCGGGATCTCACTGCCGATCGCCCTCGGCCTGCTGGTGATGATGTACCCGGTGCTGGCCAAGGTCCGCTACGACCGGGTCGCGGCGGTGACCGGCGACAAGCGGCTGCTCGCGAGCTCGCTCGCGCTCAACTGGGTTGTCGGGCCTGCGCTGATGTTCGCGCTCGCCTGGGTGTTCCTGCCCGACCTTCCCGAGTACCGCACCGGCCTGATCATCGTGGGCCTGGCACGGTGCATCGCGATGGTCGTGATCTGGAACGACCTGGCCTGCGGCGACCGCGAGGCCGCGGCGGTGCTGGTCGCGATCAACTCGGTGTTCCAGGTCGTGGCGTTCTCGCTGCTCGGGTGGTTCTATCTGACCGTGCTGCCCGGCTGGCTGGGCCTGGACTCCGCCGGTTTGGACGTCTCGATCGGGCAGATCGCGGTCAACGTCCTGGTCTTCCTCGGCATCCCGCTGGCCGCCGGGTTCGCATCTCGGTGGGTCGGCGAGCGTTCCCGCGGCCGGGACTGGTACGAGGAGCGGTTCATCCCGCGCATCGGGCCGTGGGCGCTGTACGGGCTGCTGTTCACGATCGTGCTGCTGTTCGCCCTGCAGGGCGACGCCGTGACCTCCCGGCCGCTCGACGTGGCGCGGATCGCGCTGCCGCTGCTGGTGTACTTCGCGGTGATGTGGGGCGTCGGGATGCTCACCGGCCGGGGCCTGGGCCTGGGGTACGCCCGCTCGACCACGCTCGCGTTCACCGCGGCGGGCAACAACTTCGAGCTCGCGATCGCCGTCGCGATCGGCACGTTCGGCGCGACCTCCGGGCAGGCGCTGGCCGGCGTCGTCGGCCCGCTGATCGAGGTCCCGGTCCTGGTCGGGCTGGTCTACGTCTCCCTGTGGGCCGGCCGGCACTGGTTCACCGACACGGCTCGTCCCGCCACCACCGTCGCACCGCAGGAGGTCCGCTCATGACCACCACGACAATCACGACCGCCGACGCCGACGAGGGGTGCGCCCCGCAGTCCTCGCCCGCCGACCACGCGATGGGCCTGGACGCCGCGACCCAGGTCGCCGGGACCCTCAAGGCCCTCGGCGACCCGCTGCGCCTGCGGATGCTGTCGCTGATCGCGACGTCCCCGAACGGCGAGGCGTGCGTGTGCGACCTGGCCACGGTCGCAGAGGTCTCCCAGCCGACCGTCTCGCACCACCTGAAGCTGCTCAAGGACGTCGGGCTGCTGACGTCCGAGCGCCGCGGGACCTGGGTGTACTACCGGGTGCAACCCGCGCTGCGCGGAGCGGTCACCACCCTGCTGGACTCGTTCGCCCCGGTGGCGGCCGAGGCGGCGCACCTGTCCCCCCTGACCGGGCTGACCGACGCCGAGACCGCGCTCGCGCGGGTCGCGGACCGGCTCGCCGCCGCCTTCCCCGACCGCGACCCCGCCGCAGTGCTGACCGTGGTCCGCGAGTCCTACACCGGCCTGGCGCGCTCCTCGGCCGTTCGCTCGCACCTGGTGGTCAACACCGAGCGGTTCGCCCGCCAGCGCCTCACCGACGCCGCCCGCGCCCTGGACGCCGCGACGACCGCGCACCGCCCGCAGGTGCTGTTCGTGTGCGTCGCCAACGCCGGGCGGTCCCAGCTCGCCGCAGCCCTCCTGCACCACTACGCCGGCGACGCCGTCGTCGTCCGCTCGGCGGGTTCCTCGCCCGCCGGCGAGGTGCACCCCGGGGTCCGGCCGCTGCTCGCCGAGCTCGAGGCCGACGCAGAGGCGTTCCCCAAGCCGCTGACCGACGACGCCGTCCGCGCCGCGGACGTCGTCATCACCATGGGCTGCGGCGACACCTGCCCAATCCTGCCCGGCAAGCGGTACGAGGACTGGGTCGTCGGCGACCCCGCCCTGGCCTCCGACACCGGCGTGCGCGCCATCCGCGACGAGATCGACCGCCGCGTGCGTGGACTGCTCACCGACCTGCTGCCCGACCTCCCCCTGCCCGCCTGACTCCTGAGGAGACCCCCGATGAGCGAGACCACCAAGCCGTCCGCCCTGTTCGTCTGCGTCCATAACGCCGGCCGCTCCCAGATGGCCGCCGGCTACCTGCGGGCGCTGTCCGGCGGGGCCGTCGAGGTCCGCTCGGCCGGGTCGATGCCCGCCGAGCACATCAACCCGGTCGCCGTGGAGGCGATGCTCGAGGAGGGCATCGACATCCGAGCCGAGCGGCCGAAGGTCCTGACCACCGACGCGGTCAAGGCCTCCGACGTCGTCATCACCATGGGCTGCGGGGATGCGTGCCCGATCTTCCCCGGCAAGCGGTACGAGGACTGGGCGCTGGCCGACCCGGCCGGGCAGGGCATCGAGTCGGTCCGCCCGATCCGCGACGAGATCCGCGGCCGCATCCTGACCCTGCTGTCCGAGCTCGGGGTCGAGCCCGTCACCGCCTGACCCGCGAACGCTCGCGAGGGCCGCACCCCGCCTGGGGTGCGGCCCTCGCGCGTAGGCCGGTCAGGCCGGGCAGCAGGCCGGCGCCGCGGCCCGCTCCGTGCCGGCGAGCCGGGCGCGGACGCGGTCGGCGAACTCGGCCAGGTGCCGGCGGGCGCGCACGATGCAGCCGGGGCAGTCCTGCGCGGCGCGCCGCAGCTCGAGCTCGCGGGCCAGCTCGCGGTCGCGCTGCTGGTGAACGGCCAGGTACAGGTCGGGGTGCATCACGCCTCCTGGGATGCGGGCTTGCGGGCGCGCACGATCGCACCGTGCATGCCCTCGGCGACGGGGTGGGTGAACTCGACCTCGGCGTCGACGAACCCCGCCGCCGCCAGGCCGTCCAGATACTCGGTGCGCGACAGGGCCCCGGCGATGCACCCGACGTAGGAGCCGCGCTCGGCACGCTGCTCGGGGGTCAGGTGGTCCTCGGCGACCACGTCGGAGATCCCGAACCGCCCGCCGGGCACCAGCACCCGGAACGCCTCGGCCAGCACCGCCGGCTTGTCCGGCGACAGGTTCACCACGCAGTTGGAGATCACGACGTCCACGCTCGCGTCGTCCAGGGGCAGGTCCTCGATGGTGCCCTTGCGGAACTCCACGTTGCTCGCACCGGCCTTGGCCGCGTTCGCCCAGGCCAGGTCGAGCATCTCGTCGGTCATGTCCACCCCGTAGGCGAACCCGGTCGCACCGACCCGGCGCGCGGACAGCAGCACGTCGATCCCGCCGCCCGAGCCCAGGTCCAGCACCCGCTCGCCCTCACGCAGCTCGGCCACCATCAGCGGGTTCCCGCAGCCCAGCGACGCCGCCAGCGCCTCGGCCGGCACCGCGGCCGCGTCCTCCGCCCCGTACAGCCCGGCGCCGAACCGCTCGTCGATCACCAGGTCCGTCGGCCCGCACCCACCGGCCGAGTCACCACCGCAGCAACCGGCGTCCGCGCTGCCCTGCACGGCCGCCAGGGCGTAGCGGGCCCGGACCTGCTCCCGGATGTCCTGTGCCATCACTCCTCCTTCGCATTGATCCCCGTCGATACCTGGAGGGTGGACCATCCCATCGACGGCTGTCAACATCGACAGGCGTCAATGCATGACGCATGATGAGGGCATGGCTCTCGACCTGCTCCCGGTGACCTCGACCGCGTCCGCAGGCTGCTGCAGCCCCGTCACCGGTTCGACGATGAGCGCCGAGGACGCCGAGCGGACCTCCCGCACGCTCAAGGCGCTGGCCGACCCGGCCCGCCTGCGGCTGCTGTCGATCATCGCCGCCCACGACGGCGGGGAGGCGTGCGTCTGCGACCTCACCGAGCCTGTCGGGCTCTCCCAGCCGACGGTGTCCCACCACCTCAAGGTGCTCACCGAGGCCGGCTTCGTCACCCGCGAGAAGCGCGGCGTGTGGGCGTACTACACGGTGGTTCCCGACGCAGTCTCCGCGCTGACCGGCCATCTGGTGCAGCACCTGGCCAGAGGGTCCGAGGCGTGATCTTCATGCACGCGGTCGATCGTTCATCGCACTGAGGTAGCCCTGCCAGTCGCGCCCGGCACGGCGGGCCCAGCCCGTCGATGCGGCGATGCTGAGCCCGAACAGGTCGCTGATCACCGAGGTGGTGAAACCTCTTCCGGATACAACTCTGGTCGAACCCGGACGAACCGCAGCGGGTGTCGGAAGCTCCTGCCGGACCAGGCGGTGTCGGCGGACACCTCGATGACGAGCGGGTCGACCAGGGTCAGGGTGATGGGCTCGCGGCCGGCGCCGAACCCGTGCACGGCGGATGCCGGCACGACAGCCGGCCACGGGTGGCCGGGGCCGGCGGCCGCGAGCTGGCGGGCAAGGTCGCGGCGGGCGATCCCGCTGAGCGGGGTGGTGCGTCCGACGATGCGCAGCTCGCCGTCGATCGGCAGGCCGGCGACGGCGGCCCCCGGCGCGGCGGCGGGGCCGATGACGGCGGCGCAGACGACGTCGAGCACCGACCGGTGCTTGACCTTGAGCCAGTCGCGGCGGCCGGGCCGGTAGGGCTGGGCGCCGCCCTTGGCAACGAGCCCCTCGATGCCGGCAGCGGCCAGGTCCCGGAACCAGGCGGCGGCCACCTCGATGTCGCTCGTCGACGGCGAGAGCGTCATCGGCGGCGCCCAGGCGGCGGCGAGCTCGGCGAGCACCGCTCGCCGCTGGTGGTGCGGCAGGGGCCGCAGGTCGGTCCGGTCGTGCTCGAGGACGTCGAACGCGGCGTAGGAGGCGGGCTGCTCGCGCGCGAGACGCGCGGCGGTGCGCGGACTCGCCACGCGCCGCTGCAGCGCGGAGAAGTCCAGCGTCCCGGTGGTGGTCGACCAGACGACGGCCTCGCCGTCGAGCACGGTCCCGGCGGGGACCTGGGCTGCGGCGGCGGTCGCGAGGTCGGGCAGCGCCGCGGTGAGGTCGGTGCCGCGGCGCGAGAGGATCCGCGCGCCGTGCTCGTTGACGACGAGGACCGCCCGGTACCCGTCCCACTTGGGCTCCCAGGTGGTGCCGCCGGGCAGCGCGGTGGTCTCGGCGATCGTCTCGACGGCGCGCGCAAGCATCACGTCGCCGGGCATCGAGCGGTCGGCCGGGGTCATCGACTCAGGGTGCCGGGCACGGGAGACGTCCGCGCGCCGACAGGTAGGAGCCCCGCGGACGCTGCTGCGAGGGCTACGTCGGGCGGCAGGGCGACGTCGGGTTGATCTTGTGCACCGGGTCGTAGCCCCAAGGGTGCTCGCGGCGCTCTCCCCCTGTCCGCGGCGCGCTCTCGGTGCTGCTCGCCGACGGCCCCTTCATCGCGCAGCTCCTCGCCGGTGCACGCGGGTGCTCGACGGTCCTGGACGGCACTCGACGGCCCTTGCCGGTACTTGCCGCGTTTCAACGCCATTTGCAGCCACCCGGCTGCCCGTTTCATCTCACTTAGACGCAGGGGGTATGACGAATGCCTCGCACGACCGCTGCGGGGCAATCCCCGGCGCGCAGGGCGCTTATAGCACACTGCTCCGACAGGAGACGGGCCTCTCCTGCGCGTACGCCCGGCTGCCGTCCGACCACCCCGGCCCTACCAGAGCCGGGGTCACATAGGCCACCACAGGTTGTGGTGGTGGTGCTACTGACCGCCAGATGTAGGGACACCCGTCCTTGAGCCGACCGCCGCGACAGGCCGCCCGCGAACCGGCCGGACGGCCATGTCCGGCGTGTGGGGACAATGCGCGAAATCGAAATCACGCGACTCGCCGCAACACGCCGAAGCCTGTGGACGAACGGCTTGACGTGTCGGAGCACGGCGGTATGGTGCAAGCACATCGCCCCAGTGACTCGGGCGATAAGCACCGAGACGCTGGGGCGACGAATCCCTTTGCACGGGGAGATTCGAGGCTAACAGGAGTCGTCGGACCTCTCTAGGGGTCCCTCCTACCGGGTGTCGGTGACGACAGTCAGGAAGGAGGGAGCCTCGTGGCTACCCGACGCATCACGCGCACGGTCACGCGTGGCCCGGTCCGCGTGACCATCACGCAGACCACCACGATCCGCCGCGGCCGCTGAGCCGCAACGGTCGGGCGCCAGCCCGCGTGGGCTGGCGCCCGACCCGGATCGACTTCCTGTTCAACCTCGAGTCCCCGGGAGGGACACCGTGACAGCTCGTAGTCCTCGGACCGTCTCGCGCAGCGCGAAGACGGGGCAGTTCGTTCCCAAGGCGACCGCGAAGCGGAGCCCGAAGACGACCACCACTGCAGAGCGGGTCGGCTCCGGCACCCGCAACGCCCGGACGGTCGTCCGCGACGTGGGCACCGGCCGGTTCGCCAGGGCGACGGCGGCCAGGCGCAGCCCGAGCAAGACCATCACGCAGAAGGTCTAGCTCTCGCGCCTGCTCGGCCCCGCACCCTCGGGTGCGGGGCCGAGTCGCGCTCGCCCGCGCCGCCTACGGCCGGGCGCCGGCCCGCTGGAGGGTGCGGTAAACGCTCGCGCGGGAGATCCCGCACAGCTCGGCGACCTCTCCGACAGTGCGCTCGCCGGCGCCGTAGACGTCGACCAGGTGCTTCGCTTGGGCTGGGGTGAGCTGGGGTGCGCGGGCCGCAGCGCGTTACGCCCGGCCGGGTCAGAAGATCGACGGCCCGATGTAGACGATGCGGACGACTTCCTCGACCTGGTGCCAGACGACCATGACCTCCTCCTGGCCGCCCCGCACCGAGTACGCCCACACGGGGTCGAGGTCGGGCCTGCCGGGCAGCCGCAGCAGGTGGCGCCGGTAGGTCGCCACGGTGGCGTCCCCCTCAAGCGCGTCGAGCGAGTCCTCGATCCGGTCGCTGAGGGTGGAGTCGCGCTCGTGGACCGCGTCGAGGTACTGCGCGGCGACGGGGTCGAGCACCAGGGTCGTCATGACTACCATCTTACCCTATTGGGGCAACACCCCGGTTGTATAGGTGGGGCACTGGGGTTAAACTCCTAGGCGTCGGAACCACCAACACTTCCCACCACCCCGAGAGAAGCCCCGAACGGCCACAGCGACGGCCACCGGGGCAGCGCCCCGCCAGAGAGCTGCCACCGCCATGACTGCACTCACCCCTGCCATGAACCTCGTAGAGGTCGACGCGCGAAGGCGCGTCAGCCTCGGCAAGATCGCCACCCACGACCGCTACCTGGTCCGCGAGGAAGCCGACGGCGTCCTCGTCCTCGAGCCCGCGGTCGTTGTCAGCGCAGCCCAGGCCCGCTTGAACGCGCGGCCCGACGTCGCGGCTGCGATCGCCGACGCGATGGACCACCCCGAGCGGTCCGTTCCCCGTCGCGCACGCCACTGACCCTCCTCACGAAGCCCCTGGGTGCGGTGCATCCGGGGGCTTCGTGCTGCCCGACCTGGAGCACCCGCAGAGCCGGCGCCGCGAGGTCGATGTCGGCGCGCGAACGTACGCTCCGCGTCGTGATCGTGTTGCGTGCCCTGGCTGAGACCGTCCCCCCGGATCACACCGGGGTCGACCCTGACCGCCGGACGTCGCAGCTGGAGGGTCGCGGCGTGGACTACGACGCGGCGATGGCCGCGCTGCGCGAGCAGGTGCCGGACGGGGTGCGCCTGATCTGGGTCCGCCGGCCGGGCGCGGACGACCCCCACTAGCGGGGTGGGGCACGCCGACGGCTTCGGTGCGTGCGGGAGGGCCCTCGGATCGAGGCGGTTGCCACACTCGACTCCTGGTTGTCCGAAGGCCCTCCGGGTCGACGGTAGGTCGTCGTGTCGCAGCGACGGCGATCGGGTGCTGGACCACGGAGCCCCCTCGACGCGGTGCGTCGAGGGGGCTCCGTGGTGCGGTGCGGGTGTCAGGCTCGGGCGCGGGCTCGTCGGGCGAGGACGGTTGCCGTCCCGCCGGCGAGCAGGAGCACCGCGGCGATCGCGGCGATGAGCGCCGCGGTCTCGGCGCCGGTGCGCGCGAGGACCCCGGTGGGCGCTGCGGCGGCCGGGGTGTCCGGCGCCGCGACGGGGGCGGCGGTGATGGTCAGGCCGGCGCGGGCGGGGTCGGACGTCGCGCCGTTGATCGTCTGGGTCGCGGTGATCGCGTGCTCGCCGGCGGCGAGCCGCTCGGCCAGCTCGACGCCCCAGGTGCCCTGCTCGACCTCGGCGGTCAGCGCCGCGGTGTCGTTCACGGCGAGCTGGACGCTGGCACCGTCGATGCCGGTCCCCTCGACTCGGTTGGGGGCGTCGGCCTCGGCGAACGTCACCCCGTCGAGGCTGGTGATCGCGGGGGCGACGGGCACGACCTGGAACGTGGTCGTCACCGGGGCGGTCGGGGTGCCGCTGGTCTGCGCGACGGTCACGGCGTGCACGCCGTAGGACAGGTCGACGGCCACCTGCCATGTCCCGTCGGTGCCGACCACGGCGGTCTCGGTGACGGCACCGGTGAGCTCGACGGTCTCGCCGGCGTTGCCGACGCCGGTGATCTGCTGCAGCCCGGTGACGACGCGCTCGCCCTCGGCGGGGCTGGTGATGCCGGTGGCCGGGACGACGTCGTAGCCGAAGCTCAGGGCCTGGGAGACGGAGTATCCGCTGCGGGCGGTCGCGGTGTAGGTCACCGCGCCGGCCTGGGTGGGGGCGGTGATCGACCAGGTGCCGGCGCCGCTGACCGGGACGTCGACGGGCGCCTCGCTCCCCCGCTGCACGGACAGCACGGTGTCGGCCGGGGCGGTGCCGGTGATGGTGGCGCCGGGCAGGATCGTCGAGCCGTCGGCCGGGCCGGTCAGGGCCGGGGCGGCGACCTCGACGGCGACGGTGTACCCGCCGGTGCGGGCCAGCGCGGCCTGCAGGTCCGCGGCCCACATGACCGGGACCCCGCCGCTGGTGCCGCCGCCGGAGACCAGGCCGACGGCGGTGGAGCCCTGCAGGACCGCGCCGCCGGAGTCGCCCTCGGCGGCCGGCACGTCGGTCATGAACCCGGCGACCTCGCGGCCGTCGACGACGGCCCAGCCGTGCCCGAGGACGCTGCCGGAGGTGAACCCGGTGGTGCGGCCGGACTTCACGACGTTCTGGTCGACCTGGGCGCGGCCCACGGCGGTGACCGGGCGGGTGGAGGCCGACAGGTCCGCCACGGTGGTCCAGTTGGTGACCGCGGGCAGCAGCGTGAGGTCGGGGTTGGCCACGTCGATCACGGACACGTCGGTGCTGGTGACGTCGCCGTCGGCGCCCGGGGTGTTGCCCGGCCCGCCGAACTGGGAGAACCCGAACTGGCCGAGCTCGGCCAGCAGCGAGATGTCGTCGCCGCCGCCCGCGTCGTCGTCCGCCGGCACGGTCAGCGCCGCCTCGGTGAAGTCGCCGTCGTCGGTGCAGTGCCCGGCGGAGATGACCGCGGGCGCGCCGGCCGGGGTGAAACCGGTGAAGCCGACCGAGCAGAGCCCGGCGGCGAACGACAGCGGGTTGTACGCGGCGTACCCGGCGCCGCCGACCACGTCGCTGGAGGCGAGCGCGGTCAGCGGCGCGTCCAGGACGATGACCTCGACGTTGCCGTGGCCGTCCACGAACTCCTCGGCCTCGTCGACCAGCTCCTCGACCGGCTCGGTGGTCAGCAGCACGACGTTGCCGTCGCCGTCCGCCGTCACCGCCTCGACGCCCTCCAGCCCGAGCAGCGTGCGCGCCTGGGCGCTGAACTGCGGCCCCGACGTCGGCGCCACCGGGTCGACGTCGTCGGCGAACGCGGCCGTCCCGGCCAGGCCGGCCAGACCCCCGGTCGCGAGCGACCCGACGGCCAGGCACGCGACCCGGCCCTTCCATCGTGCAGACAATGCGACTCCTCGTCGTTGAGCCCCCCGCACCCGTCAACGACACGCGGATGTGACGTTGACCAGGTAGGACTCATCGACGCTAGCGGCGCAGGACCGACACTCAGGAGCCGGTCAGGCGGCACCTAGATCCGTTGCGTACCTGCGGGATCGGCCGGACGAGACGGCTGCGCGCACGCACGGTGGGGATGCGAGCACCTACTGGCCTGCAACCCTGCCGCTGGGGGTGCGCACCACGGGGCTACGGTCGCGCCGTGTCGAAGCGCCTGCTGGTGTCCGTGGTCGACGACCTCGACGGCACCCCTGCGGGCTCGTCTCACGTCCTCGGGCTCGACGATCAGCGTGTCCGACTCGACCTCAGCGCCGCGAACCTGACACGGCTGCGCACGGCGTTGGCGCCGTTCGTGGACTCGGACAGCACTCCCGACCGGGGGCGTTCGTCGCGAGCATCCACCCCCCGTGCCTGGCGACGCTGGCCAGGCTCCACGGGGCACCGCGGCACGGGCGCCTCCCCGCCGCCGTTCTGGAGCAGTGGCGCGACATGGTCGACACCGACGCCCGTGCCACGCCGGTGATTCGCACCCACCTTCTCGAGCTGGACCGCAGGGTCGTGCATCTGCCGCTGAGCGCCGGCGACCTGGCGGAGCTTCGGGCGGTCCTGGGTCCGTTCCTCGAGGCCGGTACTCCCTCACCGGTGCGCGCACGGCCCGGGCGGCCGCCCGCCGCGCTCGCCGAGCTGGCGCGTACGCAGGGGGTCTCGATCACCGCCGGCGCACTCCCCCGCCCGCTGCTCGAGCAGTGGCGATCGCAGGTGGTACGCGCCGCCGGCCTCACGAGCCCGGCGCTCAGTCCCGGAGACGCCTCAGAACGGCTTGCCGTCGAGGACGGGCAGGTCGAACACGGCCGCGACCTCGCGCAGGGCGGGGGTGTCGACGTTGGTCGAGCCGAGGAGCCGGGGGTCGTTCTCCCCCGGTGACAAGCCGTCGTCGCCGCGCCGGTCCCACCATGCCCAGCAGCGGCCCATCAGGGTCCGCGACTGGAACCAGATCCCCAGGGGCCTGGTGCCGTCGTCGAGCTCGAGGCCCCGGATCCACTCGGCGACGAGCGTGGTCACCCCGCGGTCGGCGCTCTCCAGGGCCCCGGACCACAGGTCGTCCGGCAGCCCCGGGATCGAGGGCTGGGCTGCCTGGATCGCCATGAGGGTGTCGGCGTGGTCGATCTGGACCCACCACCCGCTGGTCGGCATCCAGACCTGGTAGATCGAGCGGGCGTACTGCCAGCGGCAGGACACCGACCAGGGCCGGTCGACGTCGTTCTCGGCCGACTGTCCGAGGACCGCCTCGACGTACTCCTCGACGGAGTAGCCGGCGCGTCCGGCCGCGACGGCCAGCCGCAACCGGTCGACCCGCATCGGGGCAAGCACCTCGGCGAACGCGGTCTGCGGGGTGTCGGCGAAGTACACGGTGCTGCCGACGGTGTCCCAGCGCCCTCGGCGGTCAGGGACACCGGTCGGCAGCGGCCCCACGTCGCTGTTCGGGTACCCCTCGAGCGCGGGACGCCCGCGGTCCTTCGCGACGCGGAACGCGTGACCACCGGAGGCCGGGACCAGGCGAACCCCCGTACGCGCGCAGGTGCGGCCGCCCTCCTCGAGCGAGGTCACGCCGCGTACGTGTCGTCGACGAACGCGCGCGCCGCGCCGAGCACCTCCGCGTGCCGCAGCTCGTAGACCGCGTTCAGGGGCAGGTCGTCCTCCAGTCGCGGGTTGGCTCCGACCAGGAAGGCCAGCGCGACATCGCGGCCCTCGGCAGCTTCGACGGTGCGCCAGACCTGGTAGCCCAACCTCAGCCGCTTCTGAGTCTCCATCTGCGGCGTCGGGCCGTCCGGGCGGGCCCAGCGCGACGGCATCGTGCGGTCCTTGGTGCCGGTCATGCTCTGCACGACCGCCGGCCCCACGGCATCGATCAGCCGCCGGACCAGATCGTGGATGTCGAGCAGCATCGCGTCGCGGTGCACATCGATGCGAGCCTGGGAGGTCATGGCCAAACCGTAGCAAGTCCGCTACGGATGTGACATCCGGCCACAGGTTGAAGCCGCACTGAATCTACATCCTCCGCTTCTCGAATACCCTTTAGGGTGCGGTGGCGACCGCTGCGCCGCGGCTGCCAGCGCGTTCGCCTTGTTCGAACACGTGTTCGATACTGGCGGGGTGGTCGACCGGGGTCCGATGCGCGACATGGCGCGGCAGGTGCCGCCGACCGTGATCGCCGGCCAGCGCATCACACGCTCACCCTCGCCCGTTCCCGTGCGGGCCTGGATCATCGACGGCCGCGGTCGCGACGTCCAGGTCGACGGTGAGGCGGTTGCGTGGACACCGTCGGCCGTCCACGTGCGCTACCGCGACGAGCACGGACGCGCCGGCACTGCGTGGGTCTGGGCCTCGGCGGTGACCCGGCGGTGAACCTGCCACAGAGCGTCCCGGGCGGGCTCTCGCGGATCGCAGCCGCAGTCCCGCTGCACAACGCTCTACCCGTCCCGGCCGGCGTCCACCACGACGTCGACCGCCCCGTGCCCGTCACCGCGGTGCTGCGCTGGGCCACCGGCGACGAGCTCCTGGAGACGCTCGCACTGGAGTGGACCCGGTCCGTGGTCCGGGTCCGGATCACGGACCTGCGCGTCATGACCGGCGCGGTGTGGCTGCCGGCGGCCGACGTGCAGCGCCGGCTCACGTGAACCCGGGGCGGAGTGGCCGGACTCCGTGTCGAGCATCGGAGGACGTTGGTACCGAAACCCCGTGTTTCGGTACCAACGTGTAGAGTGGCACCTTGCAAGGCCCCATGTGGCCTCCGTGGTCACCCACGGGGTCTTGCACCTCGCGGACCCCCGGCCTCGGCCGGGGGTTCTTGCGTTTCAGCCGAGCCAGACGACGCCGTTGTCGTCGGAGTCGGGCAGCCAGTGGCTTCGGGTGGTCATGTACGCGCGGATCGCCTCGGGGACCGCAGCGTTCTTCGTACCCCAGATGTCAGGCCGCGCCTGGAGGTGGCGGTGGTACGCGCCATAAGCGATCAGGTCGACGGCCTGGATCAGCTGGCTGTAGCGGCTGTCCTGCATGATCGGATCTTCGACGACGCGCCGCCGGCCGATGTCGAGATCCCGGTGCACACGTCGGTAGGGCGCGGCGTTGCGCAGCGCGCTCTCCCACTGCGCGGCCAGCTCCTCCCTGGAGATCTCGGAGCCGTCGTCCTGCTGGATGCCCTGCGGGCCGTCGTAGAAGATGACCAGCTCGGTCTGCCGGCTCGCGGCCCAGTCCTCCAGGTACGCGACGAACTGCGCATAGACCGTCGACTTCGACACGGTGGTCGTGCCGACGGTCACGACGTGGAAGTGCTCGTACTGCGACAGGTGGCTCAGGACGATCCGACCCGTCGCGGCGCGCTGCCTCCCCCCGAACGCCGCGTCCTGCTCAGGGGACTCGCAGAACTTCCCGCGGCCCTTGTACAGGCGCGTGGCGTGCAGCTCTGCGTGCTTGCGCACTCCGAACGCTGCGTGCACCTCCCGCCGACCGGCGAGCCAGGCGTCCAGTACGCCGCTCCAGTGCTCCGGCTCAACGAGGAGCGCGGACAACGTGGTGCCGTTCTTCGAGTCGCCGGAGTCATCGACGTATGCCATGTACACGAAGGTCATGATCTCGCAGGCACTCCGCAGACCGATCTGGCCGCGGCCAGCGAAGGCCGGATGCGGGCCGAGGCGCGACCTCCACGCAACCTCGGCTGTGGGGCCCTACTGGGTGAGTTCCTCGCGGATCGCGCCGCATCGGGTGCACCGGTGGCGGAAGGCCTGATCCTGGCGCCGCTCGATCCAGGCCAGGACGACCTGCCATCGGTGGCCGAGCAGGGTGCAGCGCAGCCCGCCCGGGCTCACCGTGCGTCCAGCGCCCGGCAAGCGGGGCACTCGGGGTCTCGGGCGCCGGGGCGATCGGGCTCGGGGCAGCGTCCGTTGAACAGGTGCCCCGGCGTGGGCAGCCACGGCGCAGGGTCGGCCGCCGGCGCCGACGCGGCGCCGGCGGCCGCGCGCAGGGCACTCAGGGCCGCGTCCAGGCCGCCGTCGAGGTGCCGGGCGGCCGCGGCCGCCTCCACGTCCCGCACCGCACCTTTCAGGGCTCGCAGGGCATCGGCCGCGCGCTGGTCGGCGCGCGCCCAACCGTCCAGGGCCTCGGCATAGGCGTCCTGGACCTGGTCGTAGCTGGTCATGACGTCGACGACGCTCAGCGTGCCGGCGTGCTCTACGGACCGGAGGGTGTCGAGGACGGCGTCGAGGACCTGCTCGTCGCGCTCGTCGGCACGGTCCAGGACGTGCCGAATGTGCGCGATCCAGGCGTCTCGGTCGAGGCTCACCGCGCGGGCGTCCACGGGCCAGGTCTCGATGCGCACGACATCACCGCCGTGCTGGTGGGCCTGGGCCTGCGCGCTGTTCCGGTCCTCGGCGATGTCGACCGAGCCCGCGTCATCGAGCTCCACGCCGTACTCGACCCTGCTCGGGCGCCCGACGAGACCGGGGACCGGGGCCGGCGAGATCGACCGGGCGGGCTGTGGAGCGTTCATCGGTCCTGGCCTTCCGGGTGAACGTGCTCGACGGGGTCGGGCAGGTCGACGGTCTCGACGAACACGCGGACGTCGGGGTTGTCGGATCGCAGCTGCTGCAGGACGCCGCGGACCTGCTCGTGGGCGGCGCTGACGTCGGCGTCGAAGGCCCTGTCGTCGTCGGAGGTGCTGGGAACGGTGATCGTGAGGTCCAGCGGGACCGTGAACGTCAGCGTGGTGGGCATCGGGTTCCTCTGAGAGTCAGGCCGGGTCGGCGAGACCGGGCAGCGCTGGGTCGGGCCACTGGTACAGCGGGCCCAGTGGCAGGCGAGGACTGGTGGCGGTGACACGCCACCGGTCGGCGCCGTCGCCCTCGCCGGGTTCGCCGACGTGGTCGACCTGGTCGTGGGTGCCGGCCGCGTGGGAGATCGCGGCGAGGACCAGGGCGACCTCGGCGCGCGGCAGGCTGGCGAGCAGCCACGACAGCGGCGGGATCCGCTCGAGCCCGGGCCAGTCGGCCTGCGGGTCCGTCCACGCCCCGAGGTGGGCGGCGATGAGAGCCACGGCCCGGTCAGCCGGCGGCAGGTCGACCTGCTCGCTGCTCGCATGGGCGATGAGCCGGTCCCAGCGGATGAAGAGGACGTCGGACTCCCCCGCCGGTGCCCACACGCAGTCACGGGCGAAGCCGGGACGTGCTAGCCAGGTCCAGTGCCGGATGAGCAGCTCGACGGCCGCCTCGGACGGGTACCTGCCGGCGGCGCCGGAGCGCAGGCCGTTGGTGAGCTCGGTGACTGTCAGCAGCGACGGGTCCATGAGGAACGCTCCTTGGTCAGTGCGGCTGACGGCGGGGTGCGGCTCTCGGCGTTGGTGTGGCCGGCCGGGAGTCAGCCGGCGGCGGTCTGGTCGTCCTGGTCCTCGACGATGGCGGTCTTGCCCTCCCAGACGTCCAGGGCCAGACGGAGCGCCTGGTCGAGCACGTCAACGAACTTGGCGTTGTGCTCCTGGGCGTAGGCGTCGACGCGGGCGCGCAGGCCGATCTCGATCGTCGTGGTCAAGGGCCGCATGATCCGCTCGTTCCGCGGCCGCCCGGGGCCACGGCGGTACGACGGCGCGGCCGGCTCCTCGACCGCGCCCTGGCGGCTCGCGCCGCGCGCCTTCGGGGCCGCCGGCGCTGCGGCGGCGACGGCTGCAGGCTGGGCAAGGCCGGGAGGCACGGCGGCTGCTGACGCCCGCTCCTGCTTCGGCTCGGCGACGGCGGCCTGACCTCTCGGAGCCTTCGGCGCCGGCGGGCTGGTCGCGGAGTCAGGGGCGGGCGTGTGCGTGGCGACCAGGTCCTCGACGAGGTTGCGGGACTCGGGTGCCCGCACCAGGGACGGGCGCCGCTCGGTCGTTGCCATCTCAGGCCACCTCCTCGACGAGCCACTTGGCGTGGCGGGCGTAGTCCTCGGCGATCGCCGCGGCGACCGGGCCGCGCATCTTCGAGACAGGCTTGTGCGCGCCGGCGCTGGTTGGGACGACCGTCGAGGCGCGCAGGTAGGGCGAGCGCACGACGTCGGTGCCGAACGCGGCCTTCAGCTCCTTGAGGCCTTCCTGGTGCTCGATCGTGTTGAGCTTGGCCTTGTTGACGATGATCCCGGCCAGACGCAGCGCGGGGTTCAGCTGCGGGTTGCGGCGCACCGCGCTCAGGGTCTCGATGAACTCCCCCACGCCGCGGATCGAGTACGGCTCGAGCTCGGTGAGGATGACCACCCGATCGGCGACGATCAGGCCGTTCAGGGTCAGCCGACCCAGGCTCGGCGGGGAGTCGATGAGGATGTCGTCGAACTCCTCGAGCCCGGACGCCTGCCACATCGCGTTCTTGAGCCGGTGCTCCGGAGTCATCAGGGACTCCTGCTCGAACAGCGACAGCCTCTTGCTCCCGGGCACGGCGCTCACCCCGGGCCACGCGGTCTCGACGATCGCGTCACCGATGACGCCGGTCTCCTCGGATCGCAGCACGTCGTACATGTCGTACTCCCCGACCGCGTCCAGCGTCTCGGTGGAGTTCGCCTGGGCGTCAAGGTCTAGGACCAGCACGCGCCGGCCCAGGTCCGTCAGCGCCGCCGCGAAGTTGCAGGTCGTGGCGGTCTTCCCCACGCCACCCTTCTGGTTCGCAAGCGCGGTGATCGTCGGCATGCCTCGCATCCTCTCCGTCGTCTGGCGTCGCAGCCGTAAGGCGCGCCGTACCGCCCCCAGGGCGGCCAGATGGACGGACGTCCAGCCATACCGCCGTACGTATGGTAGCACGGCTGTACGGATGTACGTAGGCCCTGACGTACGGCAATACGTACGTAAGTATTTAACGCTGGCGTCGCGGCCACTCGTGGGCGCTCTGGTAAGCACGGCACCCGACGGTCGACCCAGTGCCGCATTACGTACGTAAGTAATTAACGGCGCGTGGCGCCCCGCTGGGCACGACATGATGGCGATGGTACGGGCGGGGCCCGGGATGGGCCCTATGGGGGACGGCCGAGAGAACGGATCGGGCTGAGGGACAGCGCCATCAGCGTCGAGGGCCGGCCGCTGCCGGCACGCCTGGTCAGCAAGATCACCTGACGCGCCTGCGACCTGCCTCTCGCACCGGCACCTCGCCCGGCGCGGGCTCAGGCGGTGTCGGAGGGGAGCCACCCGACGCTTCGGGCGGCCGCGGTCAGGGTCTGGTAGTCCTCGCTGGCGATCCAGTCCTGAGCGACGATCGCGGCCAGAGCGGCAGCAGCGAGCTCGGCGTCCTCGGACCGTGGCGGCGCCCACCTGAAGTGCGCTTCCTCGACGTCGAAGTCCTCCAGGTACCAAGCGACCTCGGGCAGGTTGGTCCTGGTCACCTGGTCGACGCGATCACGCGGCCCCTTGAACCGCGCGATCTGCGCTGAGGTCCCGCTGGACTCCCCGAAGTCGCCTGCTGCGATCCACTCGGCGCTGGTCGCGGTCGCGACGCGTGCGATGAACGCGCGCGCCTGGTCGTCGTGTGGCCCGAACGAGTCGATCGGCGCGGGGATCACCCGACCGTGGTGACCCGGTCCGGGCTCCGCGAACCCGGTGAGGTCGAGCGTCCCGGGTGGGAGCGGGGGAGCCTGGACCCCTTGCCGGGTGGTGGTCCTGGGTCGCGGCTTCCTCTTGCGGCGGTGCTTCGAGGTCGGCATGACGCGATCCTCTCGCAGTTCAGGGGCCACCTCACGGCTGTTCGGCGCACGAGGCGCAGGGGGCCTAGGCGACGGCGTGACCGGGCCGTCTGCGCGTGGGCGGTTCGTCGAACAGGACCTGCTGTTCGACGGTGGTCGCCGGTCGGCGCAGCAGCTCGTCCTCGGGGAGCCGCCTGGTCTGCGGCGGCGGGGTGCCTTCGATGACGCGTAGCGCGTGGGGGAGGTTCCAGCTGGAGCGGTGCAGGTTCCAGTCCATGACGAGCTGCGCGCGTTCGTGTGCCGGCAGGCCGGCGAACCACAGGGCGCGCTCCTGTGACCGACGTTCGAGCTCTTCGGGGGCCGTGTCGTTGAGCCACTGGTCGTAGCGGGTGCGCTCGTGCTCGCCGGCGCGCGAGCGGTCGCTGGCCAGGGCGTGCTTGCGTGCGGCGCGCTCGGCGGGGGACAGCCGCAGGAACGCCGCGGCGGCGGCCTGCTGCCGTTGGCGTTGTTCGTCGGGGTCGAGGGTCGACCACCACTGGTGCTGCCGTGCGCGCCTGGCCTTGGCGGCGCGCTGACGGGCGGCGTCCCGCTGCCGTCGCCACCGTTCACGGCGTCGGTCGACGTCGACGGTGTCGCGGAACTCGCGGCGCTCCTGTGCCACGGCGCGGGCCTTGCGGGCCGTCAGCAGGGATCCGACCTGCACCAGTTCCTCCGCCTGCCCGCTCGGTGGCAGCGCGTGCCACAGGCCGTGCTCGTCTCCTCGAGCGAGGCCGTGCCCGGCGAGCACGCGCAGGTGGGCGCGGGCTGCGCGGAGCTGCCCGGCGGTGGGCTCGTCGTCCGGCGCGGTCAGCAGCCCGGCGGCCCGCAGGAGGTCGGTGGTCGTGGTTCCCGAGGGCGGCCCGGCCTGGAGCCTCTGGAGGAGCTGGGCGGCCGTCAGGCCGAGGGAGAGCCTCTGGGGGAGGGGCGGTCGCGGCTGGGGGGGTTGAAACCTATGTGGGCCAGTGGCCGACACAGCAGCACCCTCGGTGTCGTGCGGTTCGGTTATGAAGCGCTCGGCGAGGCGGATGGTGTCGCTCGTGTCGGTGGTGCCGGGGGCGTACGTCGCCTCGACGGTGATCAGGCCGGCGTCGACCAGGCGGGGCAGGCTGGCCCGGATCGTGGTGCGGGACCCGACCGCGCACAGGAGCAGGAGCTCGCGTTGTGGGATGCGCAGCTCGGTGTCTCCGAGGGCTTCCATGCGCTCGATCAGGACGGCGGCGATCTCGTAGTCGGTCTGCCGGGTCGTGGCAGGCCAGGACCGCCAGGCCGACTCGAGGTGCGCGCGTGCGCGCAGGGTGGCCGGCAGTGGGTC
Source organism: Cellulomonas sp. ACRRI (assembly GCF_022346185.1). GTDB lineage: Bacteria > Actinomycetota > Actinomycetes > Actinomycetales > Cellulomonadaceae > Cellulomonas. The sequence goes on from NZ_JAKRMS010000003.1 coordinate 92,175, forward strand.
GCCGGCGTTCTGGGCGCGGCGCTCGGCGAGCCAGGTGTCGGCGTCCAGCACGGCGCGGTTCCACAGCAGCCACCACCAGCGCCGGCCGTTGCGCTTGGACTTCGTGAACGCGGTGCGGGCGCTGGTGTGGACGGCCTGCCAGGCCTCGTCCTCGCCGTAGCCGGCGATGACGAGCTGGAAGGTGGCCTCCAGCTCGATCTGGGAGCGGGTGGAGGGGTCGCGGTCGACGGCGCGTGCGGCGGCGCGGCCGCGGTCGAGGTACGCCGCCCAGACCTCGGGCAGCTGCCGGCGGGGGCGCCGGCGGGGGATCAGGGCGGCGTCGGGGCCGTGCAGCGGGACGACCTCGGCCCTGTGGGCCCGCCGGCGGGCGGTGATCCGCTCGGGCAGCGCCTCGAGCGTGCGGGCGAGCTCGACGAGGGCGGCGCCGGCGCCGGAGGGCGGGGGAGTGGCGCCGCGGCGGCGGTGCGGAGCGGACAGCGGGCGGACCTGGCGTCGCAGGTCGACGCTCCGCGGGCCGATGCGGAACTCCGCGCGCAGCTCGGCGATGAACGCGGTGAGGGCGTCGAGGTGGACACCCGGTACGACCAGGACGTGCGCGCGGCCGTCGGCGCCGCCGGAGGCGCGGACCAGGTGCCACAGGCCGCGGGCCCGGCACCAGTCGGTGATCGTGTCCACGGCGAACGCAGCGACGTCGCCGGTGAGGTCGACGTCGACGGCGCGGACCTCGGGACGCAGCCGGCCGACGACGGTGGCCACGGCGCCGCGGCCGACCAGGGCCAGGGCGTCGTCGAGGGTGGCAGGCGACACGCCGGGGACTCTCCGGTTCTGGGCGTCGATCGCGAACCAGGACGCGGGCTCGAAGAGCAGCGCGTCAAGGTCGTGACCTGCAGAGACGTCGTCTCTGGCACCGCGGAAAGCGGGGGGTGGCGTGGTCGCACCAGGGTGGCGTTCACCCGCACGCGTCGGCGTGTCACCGGCGTGTGGGTGCGCCAAAGCAGGGCGCACGGGTACAGTGACTCCCAACTTCATATGAGAACGGGACGAACCCCGATTCGGGGATCGTCTCTCTGAGGCCCATCACCGCCCCGCCGCCAAGCTGAAGGGTGAAGGACCGAGGACTCACGAAGACCGCCCCTCCGGGGGCGGTCTTTTTTTGGCTAGGCGGACTTCGCCAGTCGCGCAGCCCCCCTCTCCAGGAGAACGCCCTGCGCCGTGTCGTGCTTCGGCGCCGGGGCATACTCCTCCATGCCCACCTCACGGGCGAGCAGGAGGGTCACGAAGTCTGAGAGCTCGTAGCCGAGCTCCGCGGCGCGGGCTCGAACTGCCTCGCCGACCGGCAGAGCGGGGCGAGCCGTGAACTGGTCGCGGGGCCCCTTGGACGGGCGACCGCCGTGTCCGCGCTTCATGCTCATGCGCCTACCTAACCGCACAGAGACGTGCAGAAACAGAAACTGACGCGGCGTGTTGCCGTTTGATCGTTGACTTGGCGCTGGGCTCACGGCATCTGCTCGCGACGTCGTGCTGCGGCGAGGTCCGCCAGGACGAGCGAGCGGAGCAGGCCGGGGGTCCGGGCGTCGATCGCGTGAGCGCGCCGCAGCAGGATGCTCGCGAGGGGGATCGGGATGGTGGCCGTGACGTGCTCGCACGCAGGGTAGTCGGGCAGGGGAGCCCCGCTCAGGGGCGGCCTGTCGCGTGTGTACGCCTCGACGAGCGTGTTGAGGTACTCGTCGCGGTCGCTGAGGTGGAGCTGGTCGACGCGGGCGTCGACGGCGGCGAGGGTGCCACCCGGCAGCAGGAAGGACACGCGCCGCCTTGGCGTCCGCGGGTGCCGGCCGTCGGTCGACCGCGCCGGGGGAGGAGCGTCCGGCTCGGGGGGACGGCGCGACTCTGGCACGCCGGCATCTTCGCGGGTGGGCGCACCTGAGTGTTGCCGGGTGAGTGGCCGTCCGTGATGACTCGACGCCCAGTGGTCGAGCTCAGCCGGTGCTCGTGATGTGACCTCGCCGCCGGCGAAGGGCCCTGGACGGTCGCGCGAGGGCCGTTCGGCGAGACGAGCGGCTGAGGCGCCCGACCGAGCGGGGGCAATGCGAAAGCCGGGCGCCTCGGCCCGCGTGCGCTGTTCAGCACGCCGTCGGCGGCGACAGGAACCACCGCGGCTGCACGCGAGCCTGTCCAACTTCGCACACGGGTCCACCTACCTAGCCCCGTGGGACCGGCTCGGGGTGCCGTCGGGCCGATCCCTGACCACCCAGGCGGCCACCACCTGGGCCTGTGGTGCCGACACTCAGCGCTGTGGTGGGGGACACGCTTCGTGCATTCCGGGCAGGGCCGGCCGGGTCTTCAGGATGCTCCGGGCGGCATCGCTGCTCGCGCGCCTGGTGGGTTCCCCTCAGGGTGGAGAGTGCGCGCGCGGTAGGTGGTGACCTCGGTGGGACCGTAGGCGCGGGGGTAGGACTAGCTGCCACCGCGCGCGGCGAACGCGTGTCGGTAGCGGCCCAGGCGCCGTGGAGCGATGAGTGACGACGAAGTTGTCGAGGACGATCGGCGGAGGTGTGGCTGCCGTGCTGGTTGCCGCGACCTGCGCGTGTTCTGGTGGCGGTGGTGCCGGCTTCTGGGAGCTGACCCGTGGGTCGGATGACCAGATGGTGACGGCGTGCGAGCGGCTGTTCGGGAAGCCGGAGGCGCTCGGCAAGCGGCTCGGGCTCGAGCTGCAGGGCGACAGCCACTCGTCGGGGACCTGCACCTACCCGACGGTCGCGGGTGCGTTGAGCCTGACGTTCTCCGAGGACCAGCCGTACGGCGAGATGATGAAGGTCCGGGGGGAGAAGTACTGGATCGGGCTGTCGAGCTACCCCGCGATCCCGTCGGACAAGCAGCCTTCCGCGCTGAAGTGGCTGCGCGGCCGCGCTGATGCGATCAGCGATGACTACGACGCCTGGGTGGCGGGGTTGCCGGTGCTCGAGGAGAGCTGGGCGAGCGCCGATGCCGCCTCGGGACAGATGGATCCGGTCCGTGCGGTCGGCGCTTCGATGTCGACGCCGGCGGGGACGGTGCACGTCGCGTCGGTCTCTGTGCCCGCGTTCGTCGTGGTCGGCGGCTCGGACCTGCGGGCTGCCGACGGTGAGGAGCTGGTGTCGATCGCTTTGGAGATCTCCCGCGAGCGGGACATCTCGACCTACGAGGTGCTGGTCGACGGGGTCGTGTCTGCCGAGGCGACCGAGGCGGTTGGTGTCGGTGTGCAGACCGGCACCATGACCCTCACGATGTCGATCCCGGACGGCGCCGAGGTGGTCCTGGCGGCCACGACCGGTGAGGTAGTTCAGCGGATCGACCTGTTGACGGGCGAGGTCGACGACGACGGTCTGTCCGAGCGTCTTGGTACGGCGCGGCGCGGGACCGTGACCGCGAGCAAGGCGTCACCGAAGGCTCTGAGCGCGAGCGGTGAGGACGTCACCTCCTGGCGCGGGTATCTGGACGATCCGTATGGGACGAGCGCTGCTTGGTCGGTCGCTGCCTGGGATGACGGCCCGGCGCCGGACGGGCAGGAGTTCTTCCGTCTGGAGCTGAAGGCTGCCAGCACGACCTCCGCACACGCCTTGACCGCTGCCGATGCGGTCGCGACCGTCAACGGTGTGCCGCACCCCGCGACGAGCTGGGACCCGCAGGCGTACACGTACGTGTTCCTGGTGCCTGCGGGAGCGGATCGCATCGAGGTCACGGTGAGCGCGACGCTGGACCCCGCCAAGGCGCGTTGGGGCTGGAACCAGGAGCCGACCGGCAGCTACAGCGGGCCGTTGGTCTACTCCTGGAGCATCGATACGCACGACGTCGTCGCCGAAGGTTCCGGAGGCTGGTCCTCTTAGCGCCGCGTGAATGTCCAACGAAGTTGGACGTCCAACGAAGATGGACGTCCAAGGAGTGCATGCCCCACCTAGCGTGCTGACCGAGCAGCACAACGTCAGGTGACGTCTCGCCGGGTGGTGGTTTCGACGCCGGTGGTGGTGTCGCGGACGGTCTTGGTCGTGCCAGGGGTTCGGGAGGCTGCGAGGTAACCGGCGATGGTGCCCAGGACGGTGAACGCGGCCGTCTTGGTCTCGCTGGCGACGGACCCGAACGCGAGGACGACCGCGGCGACGACGACGAACATCAGGGCCATCACGCGCACGAGCGTGACGGGTCCTTCCTTGCCTCGTAGGCGCAGCAGGACGTAGGTGCCGGCGACGACGAGGAACGCACCGAACGCGAAGGCCAGGAACCCGGCTCCGGAGACGAAGCCTGCTCCGGTGCCGGTCGCGGCTGCGCCGGGGGCGGTTGGGGCGGGCGTCGGGGACGAGGTGCTGGTGAGCACCACGTGCGCCAGCGTCCATGTGCTTGCTGTCATGCCGCACCCCCGTTGGTCCGCCAGCACGGTCATCCTCGCGCGACCAGGGGCGTTGAGGCACGGGTGAAACCTCCCGGCGTCGGCCGGTGGCTAGGCTGGGACCGTCCGGGGCTTCGGGCCCTTCCCGCGCCGCGCAGATGAGGCAGGCCCTGGTGCGGACCGGTTGTGAGCCGGCGCGTGCCCTGCGCCCATGCGAGCAGCCTCGTGACCTTCTGCAGCAAGATCGCGTACCCGACGCCGCGCGCCGCGGCGCGCGCGCTCGAGTTCTTACGCCGGCGTCAGCGTGCGCGTGGACGGCGGATGGTCGTCGCGGTGCACCCGTGCGCGACCTGTCGGCCGTGGCACGTCACGTCGCGGGCGCCGTCGGGGCGAGCATCGCGCGCATGGCAGGAGCTGGCGGGACTCGCCAGGTGACGCGATGCGGGGCGTCGCTCCTGCCGGGTCGTCGGGCTCAGCCGGCGCTCTTGATCGTCACGACGGCGTCGACGCCGAACTGGTTGATGATCCCTCGCACCAGGTCGTGAGCCACCTCGAGGTCGGTCAAGAGGTCGTCGCGCGCACCGAGCATGCTGTCGACCGGCTCGACACGGGTCACCGGGTCCGACACCGCTCGGGCCGTGGAGACGCCGCCGCGCCTGCTGGCGGGAGCGAGCCAGAACGGTCCGTCATGCGAGTTGTGCACGGTTGCGCGCATGCTGATCGGCCCCGAGGTGCGCAGCGCTGCGGTCCACGATCGGGCGAGCGCGACGGCCGATCCCACGGTGTGTTCGACCTGCTCGTGGCTGAGGTACGGCCGCTGGTCCACGCCGACCCCGGGTTCACCCGAGCCGAAGGCCAGGACCGTCGAGCCGTCGTGATGCATCTCGCACAGGGTCCAGCTGGCGAGGCCGTCGTTCGGCTCGTTGTGGCCACGGACGACGAAGGACCAGCGCCTCAGGCCCACGCCGGGGTTGTGGTCAACCTGCGAAGCGAATCCGGAGCCCAAGGCATCTCGGCCTACGAAGATCGCGCGCTCGCGCGCTTCCACGTCCTCGACCACGGTCTGGACGACTGCGCGGTCGGGCGGCCGAAAGCCGAGGGGCGGGCCGCTGAGCGGTCGCGCGGCCACGATGGTCCAGCGCCCGCCGTACGGGCCTCGGAACGCGAGTCGACGGCTCGCGCCTTCCACCAGCCGGTCGAGCGCGGAAGCCGCGTCGTCCTGCCGGCGGAACCGGTCGCGGTAAGCACGCTCGATCTCCCGCTCCCGCAGGTTCGCGATATGCGGGCCGTCGCGCCAGGGCGCGGCCGGCGGCTGGCCGTCCTTCTCGTAGAAGTGCGGGGCATCGGGGCTCGGCGGTACCCAGACCGCCAGGACGCCGCGGCCTGGCTCACCCGGGTTCTCGAGCTGCTCGATCTCGACGCCGGCGATGATCGGCCGGACGCGACCCCAGGCGACTGATCGGACCTGCTGCTCGGCGTGCTCGTCGAGTGCGACGTCGGTGTGCACGGGGATCTTGGAGCCGTCGTCGCGGGTCTCCTCCCCGACGCCGAACACGATCAGCCCGCCACCGGAGTTGGCCATCGCGGCCAGATCCTTGCCGAGCTCGACCCGCTCGCCCTCGCTGGAGGGCCGGTGGCCCTTCCACTCCAGCTGCGCGTCCTCGTCGAGCTGCTGGTCGACCGCGGCGCGAATGTCGTCGTAGGTCAAGGGACGGGCCTCGATGCCGAGGCGCTCGTGCAAACGGGTCCAGGTGATCGCCACGCCCCCATCCTGGCTCTGACAGCCGACGCGTGAGGGTCGTTCGGTGAGGCGAGCGGATGAGGCGCCGGCCCAGTGGGGGCAATACGGAAGCCGGGTGCCTCGGCCCGCGCGCGCTGCCAAGCACACCGTCAGCGGCGACAGGAACCACAGGCGGCCGAACGCGAGCCTGTCCAACTTGGCACACGGATCCACCTACCTAGCCGCTCGGGAACGGGCTGCGGCGACACCGCGGCGATCCCTGACCACCCAGCCGGCCACCACCTAGGCCTGCGGTGCTGACACTCAGCGCTGTGGTGGGGGCCACACTTCGTTCATGTCGGGCAGGGCAGGCCCGGTCGTCAGGAGGTGGGAGTGATGTCGCCGCACGCGGATGGTGCGACGAGTGCGCCGCTGCGCGGCGGGCGACGTACCGCAC